>CAMJPD010000036.1 GCA_946407765.1 uncultured Lachnospiraceae bacterium | reverse complement strand
TATTTAATCAAATAACAGGCCAGAGAATATCTATAGTTGAAGACACCCCAGGTGTCACAAGAGATAGAATTTTTGCTGATGCAAATTGGCAGGGTTACAATTTCATGCTCATAGATACAGGCGGAATTGACTCAAGTGATAAAGAAGATGAAATATCAAAACAGATGAGACTACAAGCTCAAATTGCAATAGATATGGCAGATGTTGTTATATTTATGGTTGATATTAAATCAGGCCTTCTTGATCTAGATAAAGAAATTGCACAGATGTTAAGAAAGACAAAAAAGAATGTAATCATATGTGTAAATAAGGTAGATAATTATCTAAAACATCAAACCGAAGTATATGAATTTTATGAACTTGGCTTTGATAAAGTATTCCCTGTGAGTAGCATTAATAAGCAAGGTTTAGGAGATTTGCTAGACGAAGTGTGCTCACATTTTTCTGAAATTGAAAATGTTGAAGAAGATGATGATATAAAAGTTGCTATTATTGGAAAACCTAATGCAGGAAAGAGTTCTCTTGTCAACAAGATTCTAGGTGAAAATAGAGTAATCGTATCTGATGTAAGTGGAACAACAAGAGATTCTATAGATACAAAATTAGAAATAGAGGGTAGGAAGTACACGTTTATTGACACAGCAGGAATCAGAAGACCATCTAGAATAGAACCGGGAATAGAAAAGTATAGTTTTCTAAGGACAGTTAGCTCTATTGATAGAGCAGATATTTGCATTATAATGATTGATGCAACATGTGATATAACGGAAGGGGATGCCAAAATTGCAGGCCTTGCACATGAGGCTAAAAAGGGAATTATACTGGCAGTTAATAAGTGGGATGCAATAGAAAAGGATGATAAGACAATTTATAAATTCAGAGACAAGATAAAAGAAAAATTTGCCTACATGGATTATGCCAATATGGTATTTATATCGGCTCTTACAGGACAGAGGGTGAATGATTTATTTAAATTGATTGATCAAACATATGAAAATATGAATATGAGGGTATCCACTGGAACTCTTAACGAGATTATATTAAGAGCAACAGCTGCACAGCAACCACCTCAAGATAAGGGTAAGAGACTTAAGATATATTATGCTAATCAAGTAGCTGTAAAGCCACCAACATTTGTCTTTTTCGTAAATGATGAAACAATATTTCACTTTTCCTATAGAAGGTATCTTGAAAATCAGCTTAGAGAGAATTTTAATTTTTCAGGTACACCAATAAGTCTTATCGCAAGAAATAAAAAAGAACAAGATATTTGATTAATAATAGATATTAATTTATATAAAAAAACCTCCCTAAGGGCGGTTTTTATTAACCTGGAATAATTAAACCGTATGAATCAAGTCCTCTCTTGTAAACTACGCATATCTTTCCAGAATCTGCATTAGAGAATACGAAGAAGTTGTGACCTACAAGTTCCATCTGGAGACAAGCTTCTTCTGGGGTCATAGGTTTCATATCAAATGTCTTAGTTTTAACAATATTGATTTCTGTTTCCTCGTTAGAAGAATCATCTGTAAAATTAAATCCCTCGAAAAGTCCTACATTAGATTGTCTCTTACGCTGAATTTTTGTTTTGTACTTACTGATTTGTCTTTCTAGTATGTCTACAACTAAATCAATCGATTGATAAAGGTCTGTAGATTGGTGCTCTGCGCGTACTGTGTTGTTCTTCATTGGAATAGTTACTTCAATTTTCTGCATATCTTTTTGAGTAGAGATTTTGACATTGCAATCAACTTCCTTGGTGAAATATTTGTCGAGTTTAGATAGCTTTTTCTCAACGATTTCTTTGATAGATGGAGTTAGGTCTATACCCTTTCCAGATATATTAATATTCATATTTTCTCCTTTTTAGAGTCTAGCTCTTTTTATTTACATAATTATTATATCATAGCACTATGCTGTTTTCAATTATTTGGCTTGCTTACCTAGATATGCTTCTATGATCTTTTCATTTTCTATTAATTCTTTACCTGTTCCTTGCATTGTTATTCTTCCGGTTTCAAGTACATAAGCTCTATCTGCAATCTTTAAGGCCATATTAGCATTTTGTTCTACCAGAAGAATAGTCACGCCTGTCTTATTAATTTCAGTTATAACATTGAAAATATCTTTTACTACAAGTGGGGCAAGACCAAGTGAAGGTTCATCTAACATCATAAGTTTAGGATTACTCATGAGTCCCCTTGCAACAGCAAGCATTTGTTGTTCACCACCTGACAATGTTCCTGCAAGTTGCCAATTTCTTTCTTTGAGAATAGGAAATAGGTCGTATACTTTTTCTATGTCTTTATCAAGATTGTCGTTTCTCAAATATGCACCTATTTTAATATTTTCTAATACGGTCATATCTGGAAATATATGTCTCCCTTCAGGGCAGAGAGTAATGCCTGCCTTAACAATTTGGTGTGCAGGTATTCCTGTAATATCATTTCCAAGGAAGTTAATTGATCCAGATGCTGGTTTTACAAGAGAAGATATTGTTCTAAGCGTTGTAGATTTACCAGCTCCATTGGCGCCTATCAGTGTTACAATCTCACCTTGCTTAATATCAAAAGAAATTCCTTTTACTGCTTCAATTCCGCCATAATTAACTTTTAGATTTTCTATTTTTAACATACTATCTCCTTTATTCTCCAAGGTAGGCGCTGATAACATCTTTATCGTTTTGGATTTCAGTTGGAGTTCCTGTTTTTAATAATTTGCCAAAATTCAAAACATAGATTCTGTCTGATATGTTCATTATTAAATCCATATGATGCTCTATTACTAATATTGATAAATTATACTTATGTCTTATGTTGTCTATTAAACTTGTAAGTTCCATAGTTTCTTGTGGGTTCATTCCTGCAGCTGGTTCATCAAGTAGTAGGAGAGATGGTTTTGTAGCAAGCGCTCTTGCAATTTCTAATTTACGTTGTAAACCGTATGGAAGGTTCTTGGCTTTTTCATCTTTAAGATGAATAAGCCCTTGTTCTTCGAGTAGTTGTTCTGCCTGTTCCCTCATAAATTTTTCTTGCTTAAAATTTAATCTTGTAGTTGCTGTAAATACATTATCATTAACTCTTAAGTGGTCTGCTATTAAAACATTATCGAATACGCTTAACTCTGAGAACAACCTAATGTTTTGGAATGTTCTTGCAATTCCAAGCTTTGTTATTTCATCAGGTCTCTTGCCTACGATAGTCTGTCTATTAAGTGCAATATTTCCTGTTGTAGGTTTATAGATTCCAGTTATTAAATTAAAGCATGTTGTCTTACCAGCACCGTTTGGTCCGATAAGAGCAACAATTTCATTATCATTGACTGTAAGATTTAAATCATCTATTGCAACTAAACCACCAAAGATAATTGATAAATTTGTTAATTTTAAAACTTCTTTCATATTATCTCTCCTTGATAGTTTGTTTGTTATTAGATGCTTGTTTTAATCTTAATTTGGATTGCAGGTTCTTGAAAAATTTGCCTATGTTGTCATATGTAATCTCATGCCCACCCATAAGTCCCTTGTTCCAAAATAAAACTATGAGCATAAGTAATATTGAAAAGACAACCATTCTAAGTCCAGGTTTGAAAAGAGGTATGTTTACTCCACCTATAGTAAGTGGCTCATCAAAGAATCTAAGAAGTTCCTTTCCTGCTGTAATTATAAAGGCTCCAAGGATAGAACCTGATACAGATCCAATTCCTCCTAGTATGACAATTAATAATATGTCATATGTAAGTGAAAGTTGGAATGTTTTAGAGTCTATAGATCTCATAAACATTGCAAGCATACCACCGCCAACTCCAGTAAAGAATGATGATATAACAAAAGATAACTCCTTCATTTTGAATAAGTTTATTCCGACGCTTTCTGCTGCGATTTCATTTTCTCTAATTGCCATAAAGGCTCTCCCGTATGAAGAATTAATCAGTAGTACCATAAGACTTATGCATATAAATGATAGAATGAATACTTCATAAATATTATTGAAAGCAGGAATTCCTTTTAGTCCATAGGAACCATTAGTAATTTTATCCATCATAGGTGAAGCAATAATAGCTCTGATTATTTCTGCAAATCCTAAAGTTGCAATTGCAAGATAGTCAGATTTAAGTCTCAGTACTGGAATTCCAATAAGAGCTGCAAATCCTGCAGCAACAAGACCTCCAAGAATGAGCGCAACAGGTATAGGAATTTCAATATTTGCTATTAACTCGTTAATTCCATTGATATAGTAAACACTTGGCCTTTTGGCAATAGGTATGGTGAATATTGCAGTTACATAGGCTCCAATTGCCATAAAACCTGCTTGTCCAAGAGAGAAGAGTCCTGTAAATCCATTTACAAGATTCATTGATACTGCAACGACCGCAAAAATTAAAGAACGTTCAATTATAGAAATTGCATATCCCATTTCATCACTGTTGCTGTCTAGAAAACTAAGTATGGCAAATGTAGCTAGAATCAATATGAGAGATATAATTAAATTTCTAATATTTTTTATTTTAACATTGTTATTCATAATCTCTAGCTCCTTATACCTTATCAATAACCTTTTCGCCAAATATTCCTGTTGGTCTAAAAAGCAATATTATAATTAGCAAAACGAAAGTAAATGCATCTGAGAAAGTACTCTGTCCACAGGCAATAAGTATAGTCTCACCAATTCCGAGAATAAATCCTCCAATGACTGCTCCAGGAATAGAACCTATTCCTCCAAGAACTGCAGCAACAAAACATTTAAGTCCTGGAAGAGAACCAGAAAATGGGAACACCATCATTCTATCGGTGAAATAAAGTATAGATCCGATTGCTGCAAGAAGTGAGCCGACTGCAAATGTAAATGAGATAGTTGTATTAAGTTTTATTCCCATAAGTTGTGCAGCTTCATAATCTCTTGAAACTGCTCTCATTGACATTCCAATTTTGGTATTGTTGATAAGAATTATAAGTCCAGCAGATAGTACGATTGTTACAATTGGTGTTATGAAAGTAACAAGAGATGCAGTAAGGTTTCCTATGATCAAAATTTTCTTAAGGCCAGGAATTTCTGGATATGACATAGGAAGCGCTGTAAATAGATAGGTTGCAAGATTTTGTAATAGGTAAGAAACTCCAATAGCAGAAATCATAACACTCATTCTTGGTGCATTTCTTAATGGACTGTATGCAGCTTTTTCAATTGCTACACCGAGAATGACAGTAGCTATCAATACAAGAATAATTGCTATATACCATGGAAAATTTGCAAAGGCAAATATCATAAAGTACCCAGCCATCATGAATATGTCGCCGTGTGCAAAATTTATAAGTCTTAGTATTCCATAAACTAGAGTATATCCAATGGCAATGAGTGCATAGGCTCCGCCAAGAGATATGCCTGTAAGACCATGCTGTAAAATTGTATCCATAAATTCTCCTTTATATATTAGTTTATGCTAGTAGTTTCGAGTAAAGTAAAATGTTTGTTTTTGATCTCTTTAATATATATTGTATTTCGTATTGCATCACCGTTTTCATCAAATCTAATTTCTCCAGTAAGACCATTGTATTGCAGATCATCAATTCTAAATCTCATTTCTTCAGTATCTATCTTGGTCATATTTTCTAGAGCTCTGTAAACTGCCATGTAGGCATCATATCCGCAAGCGAGATTTGAAGTTACAGTTGTATCAAATCCATTGAAGCTTAAGTATCCACCTATTTCTTTTTTAAACTTTTCAGTCTCCTCGGTACCAATATTTCTTTCATTATAAAAGGTGGCAAATATTGCTCCTTCGGCATTTGAGCTAGAAGAATTTATAAGTGATAGAGATTCCCAAGTATCCGAAGCGCCTACTTTTGCATTAAGTCCTGCCTTTCTTGATGCATCTATAATTTTAGAACCATCAATTACTGATGATGGGGCAAATATGAATTCTGCTCCACTTTGTTTTATTCTCTCCATGACTTGATCAAAGTTAGAGTCTCCACTGTTAAATGTATGCTCTACAACAATTTTGCCTCCAAGTTTTGTATATGCCATTCTAAAAAAATTGGTAAGTGAAGTGCTGTTCTCGCTATTCCTGCAAGTAAGTATGGCACTTGTTTCATATCCATTTTTGTATACATAATTAGCTATAATTGTTGCTATTAGTGGATCTATAGGACATATTCTAAATGAATAATCATTATTATATGTAAGTCTAGGGTGAGTACTTGTTGCAGAAACTGTAGGAATTCGTGCATTTTGTAAAGTATTAATTGCTGCAAGAGATAAACTTGAGCTATAAGATCCAATCGCTGCAATGACTTTTTCATCTATTAATTTTTGTGCAGCTCGCCTTGCGCCATCTGTAGAAGATTCGTTATCTGCCTCTATTAATTTAATTCTATATTCCTCTCCATTTATGTTTACAGTATTATAAAGCCAATTGGCAAATTTGATGCCATTTATTTCGTCTATTGCAGCGCTAGATTCTATACCAGTTAAAGGCTCAATTAGGCCTATATTTATAACTTTGGCAGTGGAATTTGAACTTTCCACCTTTGCAACATTTCTTACACATGATGTAAGAGTAATAAGCAAAAATGCTACAAAGGCTGCCACAGACTTGAACAAAAATTTTTTAGTTTTGCTTGTAAAATCAAACATAATATAAAAAATAATAATATCATATTTGACTATTAAAAACAATAAACCATCTTAGATATAGATTTGATAATGTAAATTAGTGATATGTTATAATAAAGATTATGATTTACGACGCCTTACTTATGCAAAAAAGTCTACACGAATTTAGAGATAGACTTGTTGGCTCTAAGATACTTAAGATAGGACAACCCAGTAAAAAAATTATAGAACTAACTGTAAAATCTCATGAAGGAATAAGGACTTTAATAATTTGCGAAGAACCAAGTGGTAGTTTTGCTGCAATTACTAATGAAAAAAATGCTACATATGCAAACCCAAGTGGATTTCTTATGTTACTTAGAAAGTATATGTTAGGTGGTTTTATTGATAGAATAGATCAACTTGGATTAGAAAGAATATTTTGTTTTACAATTTCCCATATAAATGAAATTGGAAAAACAGAGATTTTAAAATTATATTTAGAATTAATGGGCAGAAAATCTAATATGATTTTATGTACAGAGAATAATATAATTATTGCACCTCTTATAAAAGTATATGAATCTGAGATTTCGACAAGAAATATTGTTAGCGGGTCAGAGTATGATGTAGAAAACTTATTAAGCAAAAATTCTATATTAGAAATGGATAGCCAAAGATTTATTAGTTTATTGTTAGATACAAGTTCAGGATATACGGATGTATCAAACATATTAATTAGAACAAATTTATTGAAAAACATAGAGGGTATATCTAATAATTTTATTAAATTAGTGTTAGAAGAGCAATTTTGTGGATTACTTGATTTAAATGTTCTGAATATTGATGTAAATGATAAAGACATTATAAAGAATCTTAATGAATTATATGAAATAATAAAATCTGAATTTTTTAATATCTGTAATAATAAAGATAGTAAATATATAGCAGCAGTATTAGCTGGCGAAAAATCAATAAGTGAATATTTGCTGAACGAAACGAATATTAAAGTAGTGGAAATTAAAAAATCTAATGAAGAAATGCAACTTAAGAAGCTGGTTGATAACAAAATTAGTAAATTGTACAAAAAGTTAGATTTGCAGATGGGAGACCTTGAGAAATGCTTAGGGTATGAAAAGTATAAGGTGTATGGTGAGTTAATTAACATATATGGATATGATAAAAATAATATAAAAGATGGCAAACTTATATGTAAGAACTATATGGATGATGATAAATTAATTGAGATTCCATATGATGAAGAGCTATCAACTGCCTCTAATTCAAAAAAGAACTTTGATAAATATAATAAATTAAAGAGGACAAATAATACTCTAAGTAAGATTATTGAAGATAATAAACAATCACTAGAGCACTTAAAAGCAATAAGATCAAATTTAGACCTTTCTGAAAACGACAAAGATCTATCTATGATCAGGAAAGAACTGCTTGATTATAATTTTGCAAGTACCGATGAGCTTTCTGGCCATAAGAATGATAAGTCCAATAAGAAATATTTATCAAGCAAGAAAGGTCTTTCTGCTTTAAGTAATAAGAAGAAGAAAGAAGAACAAGAAGGTTTAGACAATTATCTTAGATTTAAATCAAAAGATGGAGTAGATATTTATGTTGGTAAGAATAATTTACAGAATGAATACTTAAGTTTTGTTATCGCAAAACCTTATGATACATGGTTTCATGTAAAGAACGCAGTTGGATCTCATGTTATAGCTTGTTGTCCTATAGATAGAATTAGTGATGAAACTCTTATTACAGCAGCTAGACTTGCTGCAAAATATAGCTCCCTTAAAAACGAGAAGAAAGTTGAAGTGGATTATACAACTAAGAAGGAGCTTCATAAGGTTCCTAAAAAGACTCCAGGATTTGTTATATATCATAAGAACTATAGCATAGTTGTAGATTTAGAAGACAAGTAATTATAATAAATATTTGCCCAATTTATTATCTAAATAATATAGAATTTTATATAAAAAAATGGTAAAATATTTTTTTAATTTATACGAAGTATAATTTTGCTTAATTCAATGCTACTTCAAAAGGGAGGAAATATTATGGAGAGAGAGCGTTTAAGCTCAAGACTTGGCTTCATACTTATAAGCGCAGGTTGTGCTATAGGTTGCGGAAACGTGTGGAAGTTTCCATGGATGACAGGTCAAAATGGTGGAGCTGCATTTGTTTTTGTTTATTTAATCTGCCTTGCACTACTTGGACTTCCAGCACTTACAATGGAATTTTCAGTTGGTCGTGCAGCACAGAAGAGTCCTATTTACATGTATCAAGCAATTACTCCAGATAAAAAGGGTTGGCCTATACACGGCGCAGTTTGTTTGATTGGTAATGTTGTACTTATGATGTTCTATACAATTATTACTGGCTGGTTACTATATTATTTCTATTCTATGGTAACAGGTAAGTTTGTTGGAATGAATGGCGATCAAGTAGGAGCATACTTTGGTAATATGCTTGCATCACCACAGACACTTATTACATTTACTTCAATCATCTGTATCTTAGGATTTTTTGTTCTTTCATTCTCTCTTAAGGGTGGTCTTGAAAGAGTAACTAAAATAATGATGATAGCACTCATGGTAATTATGACTATCATGGCTGTTAACAGTTTTACTTTATCTGGAGCAGCTAAAGGACTATCATTTTATTTAGTTCCAGATTTTTCTAAAATTAATATAGATGTAATCGTTGCAGCAATGAATCAGGCATTCTTTACACTTAGTGTTGGTATGGGTAGTATGGCAATATTTGGTAGCTACTTAGGTAAGGAACGTGCATTACTTGGAGAATCAGTTAATGTAATTTTATTAGATACATTTGTTGCACTTGTTGCTGGTCTTATAATTTTCCCTGCTTGTTTCACTTATAATGTTGAGCCAGGAGCAGGCCCTTCACTTATATTTATAACACTTCCTAATATATTCCTTAATATGCCACTTGGAAGATTTTGGGGTTCGCTATTCTTCTTATTTATGACCTTTGCTGCGTTCTCAACAGTTCTTGCAGTATTTGAAAATATTCTTGCAAGTGTTAGAGAATTAACAGATTGGTCAAGAGGAAAAGCTTCTTTCATCTGCTGTGTAGCAATGATAATCTTGGCACTTCCTTGCGCACTTGGACCTAATGTCCTTAAAGGCATTCAACCACTTGGTCCTGGTACTGAAATTCTCGATTTAGAAGATTTTATTGTATCTAATTGCATACTTCCACTTGGTTGTATCGTTTATGTTATATATTGCACAAGTAAAATTGGCTGGGGCTGGGAAGGTTTTGTAGCTGAAGCTAATGCAGGCAAAGGCTTAAAAGTTAGCAATAGCGTACGTCTATATTGCAAGTATGTATTACCAGTAATTATATTTGTAATATTCTGCTTAGGAATTAAATCAGTACTTTTCAAATAATTATAATCGGTAAGTAGATTTGAAATCAAAAATATTTGATAATTTAAGAGATTACAATAAAGATATGTTTATAAGAGACTTAATAGCAGGAGTTATCGTTGCTATTGTTTCTATACCTATATCATTAAGTGTCGCTATAGCATCAGGTATTTCACCTGAAAAAGGCTTATATACTTCAATCGTTGCAGGAATATTCATGTCGATATTTGGAAGTGGAAAACTTTCAATAGGTGGAATGAGTATTGCATTTATTACTATTGCCCCTACAATAGCTGCATCTTATGGAACCAATGGTATTGTTGTTGCAGGACTTCTTGCAGGAATAATATTAATATTGATGGGCACATTTAAGTTAGGAACTTTAGTTAAACTTATTCCATATGCTATAACTCTTGGATTTACATCTGCAATTGCACTAGTATTGTTTGTAAGCCAGATAAATGAATTTTTTGGTTTTAATATAGAAGATTTACCATATGAATTTATTCCAAGACTTACATTATTTATTAGAAACTCTAATGCAATAAATAATTTTGCTTCTTTTATAGGAATTCTTACCATAGCAATATATTTTATATTTAAGAAAATACAGCTTAAA
>CAMJPD010000035.1 GCA_946407765.1 uncultured Lachnospiraceae bacterium | reverse complement strand
AAATTTCATTAGATTTTGAAACACCAATACCATAAATTGCTGTAAGTCCAATTTCTACTCTCTTTGGATTTGGTAAATCTACACCAGCTATACGTGCCATCTTTTCTCTCCTTAAATATTGTTAATGTAATAAATAATTTAAATTAATCAGCCTTGTCTTTGTTTATGCTTTGGGTTATCGCATATAACTCTAACTACGCCTTTTCTTTTAATAATTTTGCATTTTTCACAAATTGGTTTAACGCTTGTTCTTACTTTCATTTTTAGCTCCTTTGCTTAAAAATATAAACGTAATATATATATTATCCTTCTTGGGGGCAAATGTGCATAACAGTTACCTGTCAGCCGCGCACAAATTTCCAAAAAGTAAATACTTGTTTACTTATCTCTCCATACTATTCTGCCCTTAGATAAGTCATAAGGTGAAAGTTCAAGTCTAACCTTATCGCCTGGCAAGATTGTAATGTAGTTCATACGAAGTTTTCCTGAGATGTGCGATAATACTTCATGTCCATTTTCTAGTTTTACTCTAAACATCGCATTAGGAAGTTTTTCTTCTACAGTTCCTGTAATTTCAATTACATCTGTTTTCGACATCTTTACTCCTTATTAAAGTGAAAAAATTTCTGGTTTACTACTTGTTATAAGTACTGTATTTTCATAGTGACAACTTACTTTTCCGTCTGCCGTTGTAACTGTCCACCCATCAATATCATCTGTAATAACATCTGGTGTTCCTAAGTTTATCATCGGCTCTATTGCAAGTACCATTCCCTCTCTCATCTTAACGCCTTTCTTCATGTCCTTAGTATAGTAGTTACTTATCTCTGGGTCCTCATGAACCTGGGATCCTATTCCATGTCCTACATAATCGTATACTATGCCATATCCAAAAGGTGTTATGTAATCGGTAATCGCTCTTGCTATGTCTGAGATATGATTTCCTTCTCTGCAGACATCAAGTGCTTTGAAAAAACTTTCTCTTGTTCTATCTACTAGGTCTGTTTTTTCTTTGCTTGCCTTGCCAACTACATGAGTTCTTGCTGCATCTGAGTGGTATCCCTTATAACATACACCGAGGTCTATTGATACAAGGTCACCTTCCTTAACTATTCTCTTCTTACTTGGAATGCCATGTATGACTTCTTCATTAATTGATATACAAGTTGCTGCTGGGAAATCATATAGTCCAAGGAAGCTTGGTGTGCAATGATTCTTTTCAATAATTTTCTGGGCAAATTCATTTATCTGTGCAGTTGTGACTCCTTCTTTTATGAACTCGCCTACTTTTTCGTGAACCTCTGCTAGTACCTTGCCCGCATGTCTCATTAGTTCAATTTCTTCGTTACTCTTTATTGAAATCATCTGTTAATTATATTCAGTGCACTATTTGTCACTTCTTCTACTGTTGCAAAACCATCAACTTCGTGAACGAGATTTTGGTTTTTGTAATAATCTATAAGTGGTGCTGTCTGTTCATGATAAACCTTAAGTCTATCCTTTACTACATTTTCATTATCGTCATCTCTTTGCACCAACTCGCTTCCGCATTTATCACATATGCCATCTACTTTTGGTTTTAATGTCTCAACGTGATAAACTTCTCCACAATTCTTGCAAACTCTACGACCACCCATTCTCTTTACAATTCTTTCATCATCTGCCTGAACGAGGAATACGTAGTCTATCTTTCTGCCCATTTCCTTAAGCATCTTATCAAGTTCTGTAGCTTGTGGAATTGTTCTTGGAAAACCATCTAGTATAAATCCTTCCTTAGCATCTTGCTTGCCAAAACGATCTCTAACCATATTACATGTAACATCATCTGGAACGAGTTCGCCTTTATCTATATAGCTTTTAGCAAGTTTTCCAAGCTCTGTATTATTTTTTAAGTTAAATCTGAATATGTCTCCTGTTGCTATGTGTGGAATGTGGAGTCTTTCTTCTAATCTTGAAGCAAGAGTTCCTTTTCCACTTCCTGGGGCACCTAACAATACTATGTTCATATCAGCCTTTGCCTTTATTCAGAAAGGAAACTTTTATAGTTTCTAATTACAAGTTGTGATTTGATTTGTTCTAGTGTTTCAAGTGTTACACCAACAACGATTAAAAGTGATGTTCCAAGGAAGCCGAGTCTGCTGATGTTGAAGAAACCTGAAATTATAATTGGAATAACTGCAACCACTGTAAGTCCAACAGCACCAATTAAAATTATGTAATTAAGTATGCTTGTAAGATAATCTGCTGTTGCTTTTCCTGGTCTTATTCCTGGAATGAATCCACCTTGCTTCTTAATATTGCTTGATACTTCATTAGGGTTGAATGTAATTGATGTATAGAAGTAAGCAAAGAAGATAACAAGAATTATATATAGAACGAGACCTATACTATAGATAGGATAATTTGGATTTGCCCATGTTCCTGAGTTGAGGAACTGAATTACTCTACCTATAGGTGATTGTCCATTGATATCAAGGAACTGAGCAATAATTACTGGAAGGCTCATGATACTTGATGCGAAAATTACTGGCATAACACCTGCAGTATTAACCTTAAGTGGGATTACTGAACCTCTTGCACCAGATGATGAATTACCAACTATCTTTCCTGAATATTGAACTGGGATTTCTCTTCTAGCATCTTCAAGTATAACTGATAATCCTATAATGCCCATAAGTATTGCTACTATAATTAATCCATAAGTGATTTGGAATGCAATAGACTTTCCTGCAAGGAATCTTTCAAAAATTACATTACCATCTCTAGGAAGTGAGCTTACGATATTGAATAAGAGAACTATTGAAATACCATTACCTATTCCACGTTCTGTAATTCTCTCACCTACCCACATAAGGAATGCTGAACCTGCTGTCATAGTTACTATACATACAATTACTGAAAGAGCATTGTATTCTTTAAGTAATCCACTTCCACCAAATCCTATTGCCATTGCAGATGATTCTATAAGTGCGAGTCCTACTGTTACATATCTTGTATACTCTGCAATCTTTTTTCTTCCATCCTCGCCTTCCTTCTGAATTTCTTCAAGAGCTGGAATAGCGATAGTTAGAAGTTGCATAATAATTGAAGAAGTGATGTATGGTGTAATTGAAAGGGCAAATACAGAAAGTTGTTCAAAAGATCCACCAGTCATACTATTGAGCCAACCTACAGCATCTTGTGCTGACCATTGTCCAAATAGATTTGCAAAATAATCTGTCTGAACACCTGGTATTGGAAGGTTAGATCCAAATCTAATAATTATGAGCATAAAGAGTGTAAATAAGATTTTACCTCTCATTTCCTTAACTCTAAATGCATTTAGAATCATTTCTAACATTATTTAATTACCTCTACAGAACCGCCTGCACTTTCAATCTTCTGCTTAGCACTTTCTGAAAATGCATGTGCTTTTACTGTTAACTTTTTTGTTAAATCACCTTTGCCTAAAACTTTTACTCCGTCTAAAACTTTCTTTATTGTTCCTGTTTCAAGCAATCTGATTACATCTACTGTGCTTCCATCTTCAAATTTATCAAGCATGCTTACGTTAATTGCAACGATTTGTTTTGAATTTCTATTAGTGAATCCTCTTTTTGGAATTCTTCTATAGAGTGGCATTTGTCCACCTTCAAAACCAAGTCTTGGAGCTCCATGTCTTGCTTTCTGACCCTTGTGTCCCTTACCAGATGTTTTGCCGTTTCCTGAACCATGTCCTCTACCACGTCTAAATATATTGTCTTGGACAGAACCAGCAGCTGGTCTTAAATTAGATAAATTCATTATCTTATGCCTCCTCTATAACTACCAAGTGAGATACCTTTTGAACCATTCCTCTGATAGCTTTATTATCTTCATGTTCTTTCACTTGTCTTATTTTCTTAAGTCCTAATGCAGCCACAGTTGCTCTTTGTTTTGGTATTGCACCAACAGGAGACTTTACTAATTTTACTTTTATTTTACCCATTGTCTCTCCTCCTATTACTTAACAATTGAACTTAAAATTTCTTCTGTTGTCTTGCCACGCTTAGATGCAATTTCTTTTGGTGAGCTCATATTCATAAGGCCGTCTAATACTGCAAGAACAACGTTTGTTTTATTTCTTGAACCAAGTGATTTTGTTCTTATATTTTCAATTCCTACCATTTCCATTACAGAACGAACTGGACCACCTGCGATAACACCAGTACCTTCAGGACTTCTCTTAAGAATAACTTTACTTGCACCACTAGTTCCTATAAAATCATGAGGGACTGATTTGTTATTATCTCTTCTGATTTCAACCATGTTTCTTGTTGCAGCTTCTTTTCCTTTTCTAATTGCTTCTGGAATTTCTGCTGACTTGCCGTGGCCTACACCTACATGACCGTCGCCATCTCCTACAACTACAAGAGCTGAGAAACGCATTGTTCTTCCACCTTTAACAGTCTTAGAAACTCTCTTTATAGCAACTACAGTATCTTTAAGCTCTAACTTATTAGTTTCTACTACTTCTTCTCTTACTTTTTCTCTATCTTTTCTCATCTTAAACCCCTTTATAGTTATAGTGTAAGTCCAGCTTCACGTGCACTTTCTGCAACTGCTGCTACTCTGCCATGATAGATATATCCGCTTCTATCAAATACAACTTCCTTAATTCCCATTGCAAGTGCTTGTTCTGCGATTTTCTTTCCGACATACTGACCTGCTTCTACTGTATTAGTATGTGCAAGACCTGAATTCTTATCGAGTGAACTTGCATGGCATAAAGTTTTTCCTATACCATTGTTAGCTGTATCATCTATTAACTGTGCATAGATGTGCTTATCACTTCTAAATACTGTGAGGCGTGGACGACTAGCTGTACCTTCAAAACGATTTCTAATTCTCTGAGCTTTTTTCTTTCTTACTGTATCTTTATTTATCTTCTTAATCATTTATCCTACCTCCCTTAAGCCGTCTTCTTACCAGTCTTGCCGACTTTTCTCTTTATATGTTCAGTTTGATACTTAATTCCCTTACCCTTGTATGGTTCAGGTCCTCTCTTGCCACGAATCTCTGCTGCATAAGCACCAACTTTTTCTTTATCAATTCCCTTAATAGTGAGTAAGTTTTCTGCAACAGCTGTCTCTATTCCTTCTGGATCTTCCATCTCTACTGGATGCGAATAACCAAGTGATAATACAAGTTTCTTTCCTTGCTTAGCTGCCTTGTAACCTACACCATTTATTTCAAGAACCTTCTGATATCCTTCTGTTACACCTATTACCATGTTGTTGATCAAAGTTCTTGTAAGGCCATGAAGCGCTCTGTTTTCTTTCTCATCATTAGGACGGCTAACTTTTACTTCACCATCTGCTATTTCAATCTTCATAGCTTTGTTAAATTGTTTTTTAAGTTCTCCTTTAGGTCCCTTTACAGTAACTACGTTATTGCCATCTACATCAACTGTTACTTTATCAAGAATCTTTACAGGAAGTTTTCCTATTCTAGACATTTTGTTCTCCTCTCTTAAATTTTACTACTTGCACTTAGGCAAATAGCCTTTCAGAATTAAAAATATAAATTAATAAACGTATGCTAGTACTTCTCCACCTACACCAAGCTTTCTTGCAACTTTATCTGTAACAACACCTTGGTTAGTAGAAACGATTGCTATTCCTAAGCCGTTCAATACCTGTGGCATCTTGTCCTTGCTAGCATATACACGAAGACCTGGCTTAGAAACTCTTGTAATACCTGAAATAATTTTTCCTTTCTTATTGTTTTCGTATTTAAGTTTAATCTTTATATTCTTGAAGCTCTTATCGCTAACCATTTCATAATCTGCGATATAACCTTCTTCTTTTAATATTTTAGCTATTGATTCTTTCATCTTAGATGATGGAATCTCTACTGAGTCAAATTTATTTGTAACTGCATTTCTTATTCTTGTAAGCATATCTGCAATTGGATCACTCATACTCATAATATTTGATATCCTCCTATAATATATTAATTACCAACTAGCTTTTCTTACGCCTGGTATAAGACCTTCGTAGGCAAGTTTTCTAAAGCAAATACGACAAATTCCATATTTTCTAAGAACACTGTGAGGTCTTCCGCAAATTTTGCAACGTGTGTAAGCTCTTGTAGAAAATTTTGCAGGACGTTTTTGCTTTTCTTTCATCGAAGTTTTAGCCATACTTATCCCCCTTATTCAGTTTTAGCGAAAGGCATATTAAAGCATCTTAGTAATTCTCTTGCCTCTTCATCTGTTTTAGCTGTTGTAACAAATATTACATCCATACCACGTATCTTATCTACTTTATCGAATTCGATTTCTGGGAATATAATTTGTTCCTTAATACCAAGTGCATAATTTCCACGACCATCAAATGAATTTGGATTAACTCCTCTAAAGTCACGAACACGTGGAAGTGCAAGGTTAATTAATCTATCTGCAAAGTCATACATCTTCTCGCCACGGAGAGTGCACTTTACACCTATTCCTTGACCTTGACGTACTTTGAAGTTAGCTATTGATTTTCTTGCTTTAGTGACAAGAGCATGTTGTCCTGTTATTGTTTCCATATCCTTTACAGCTGAATCAAGGACTTTTGCATTTTCCTTAGCTTCGCCAACACCCATGTTGATAACAATTTTTTCAAGTTTAGGAATAGCAAGGTCATTAGTATAGCCAAACTTACTCTTAAGTTGAGATTTAATTTCTTTATTATAGAAATCTTTTAATCTTGACATTTTCTATTTCCCTCCTTTCCTTAAATTGTCTTACCAGTCTTTCTGGCGATTCTAACTTTATTTCCCTTATCGTCTACTTTAAATCCTACTCTTGTTGTCTTACCACCAACAACTAAAGCTACATTTGAAATATCGATAGGCATTTCTCTTGTAATGATAGCTGATTCGTTAACACCTGGAACTCTGCCGGCTTTCTGATGCTTCTTAACTTGATTTACGCCTTCTACTAAAACCTTGTGAGATTCTATATTAACAGAAACAACTTTTCCTTCTTTACCCTTGTCCTTACCTGTGATTACGCGGACAATGTCATTCTTCTTTATCTTATTCATATTGCTCCTTTATAGAACCTCTGGTGCAAGTGAAACGATTTTCATGAAACCTTTCTCTCTTAATTCTCTTGCAACTGGTCCAAATATACGTGTTCCTCTTGGTGTGTTATCATCTTTTATAATAACTGCTGCGTTTTCATCAAACTTTATATAGCTACCATCTTTTCTGCGATTGCCATCTACTGTTCTAACAACAACTGCCTTTACTACTTCTCCCTTCTTAACTTGGCCACCTGGAATTGCATCTTTTACTGAAGCTACAATTACATCACCAATGCGAGAATATCTTCTAAGAGCACCACCCATACATCTAATGCAAAGGATTTCTCTGGCACCTGTGTTATCAGCAACTTTTAATCTACTCTCTTGCTGAATCATTTTACTTTCCCCCTAATTATTTTGCTTTTTCTACGATAGACACTAAGCGCCATCTTTTTGTCTTAGATAAAGGTCTTGTTTCCATAACCTTTACTGTGTCACCCATACCTGCTTCGTTCTTATCGTCATGAGCATATAATTTATAAGTTCTTTTTACTATCTTACCTATAAGTGGATGCTTTACGTGATCTTCTATAGAGACAGTAATTGTTTTGTCACCCTTATTAGAAACAACTTTTCCAACACGAGTCTTTCTTAAATTTCTACTATTATTTTCCATCTTCTATACCTCACGCCTTTGCAACTTCTTTCTTCTGAACCATCAATGTATTAATTCTTGCAATGTTTCTCTTAACTGTTCTTATCTTAGATGGTTTGTCTAATTGGTTAGTTGCGTTTTTAAATCTTAATTGGAATAATTCTCTCTTAGCTGTAACAAGTTCTTGTTGTAATTGCTCAAGTGATTTATTCTTCATTTCATCAATAAACTTTGTACTCTTCATCTTAAGCTTCTCCTTTCTCTAGTTGTTCTTTAGAGCATATTTTACATTTAAGTGGTAGCTTATGCATTGCAAGTCTTAGTGCTTCCTTTGCCTGATCATCAGGTACTCCTGCGATTTCGAAAAGGACTCTTCCTCTCTTTACAACTGCTACCCAATACTCTACTGCACCTTTTCCTGATCCCATTCTGACACCTATAGGTTTAGTAGAAACTGGTTTATCTGGGAAAACCTTTATCCATACTTGGCCACCACGCTTGATGTAACGTGTAAGTGCAACTCTGGCTGCTTCAAGCTGATTAGACTTTATCCAAGCTGGTTCTGTAGCAACAAGACCATAACTGCCATAAAAAACCTTATTGCCTCTTGTAGCCTTGCCCTTCATTGAACCACGGAATGCCTTCCTATATTTTGTTCTCTTTGGCATTAACATATCTTATTCCTCTCTTTTATTATTATTTCTCTTCTTAGTATAGACAGCATCATTATAGATCCAAACTTTTACACCAAGCTTTCCATAAGTTGTATCTGCCTCTGCAAATCCATAACCAATGTCTGCTCTTAATGTTTGAAGAGGTATTGTTCCTTCAGAATAATATTCTGTTCTTGCAATATCTGCTCCACCAAGTCTTCCGCCTACACTAGCCTTTATTCCCTTTGCACCTGTCTTCATAGTTCTTGCCATTGCTTGCTTAAGTGCACGTCTAAAGCTTTCTCTCTTCTCAAGTCTTGTTGCAATATTTTCTGCAACGAGTTGAGCTTCCTTATCTGGTCTCTTTACTTCCTTGATTTCAATATCAACTTTCTTTAATGCAGTTCTCTTTTCAACTTCTTTCTTGATCTTTTTAATTTCTTCGCCACCCTTACCAACTATGATACCTGGCTTTGCGGCAAATATGATTATTTTTAATTCATCGCCTTTTCTTTCAATTTCAATTACTGAAATTCCTGCTTCATAAAGTCTTTCTTTAAGATAAGTTCTTATTTTGTAATCTTCAATGAGGCTGTCAGAAAAAGATTTCTTATCTGCAAACCATCTTGAGCTCCAATCATCAATAATTCCTACTCTTAAACCGTGTGGATTAACTTTCTGACCCATACTTACTTAGCCTCCTTCTTTTGAGAACCATCTTCTTTCTTAGAAGATTTTGACTTATTAATATTCATTGCTGTTTTCTTATTGGCCTTATCATCTAATATAATAGTGATGTGGCAATTTCTCTTTAAGATGCTATATGCTCTGCCCTGTGCTCTTGGATGCATTCTCTTAAATGTTGGAGCCTGTCCTGCATAACATTCTGCAACATATAAATCTTCTTCATTCATATTGTTGTTGTTTTTGGCATTAGCAATTGCACTCTTTAAAATCTTAGATATAAGATATGAACCAAATCTTGGACTGTATGTTACAAGTGCAAGTGCAAGGCTTACATCTTTTCCTCTAATACTATCTAAAACAAAATCAGCTTTTCTATTTGAAAGTCTCGCAAATTTTAAACTTGCTTTTGGACGTTTATCTTTTGTTTTTTCGTTTCTTTCTCTTTTAATTTGAGATCTATGTCCTTTTGACATCGTCTACCTCCATAAATTTTATGTAATATTTATTAATTAGTTATCTATTAGCTTGCTGCTGGTGCAGGTGCTGCTGCTGGTGCTGCTGGTGCTGGTGCACTGCCACCTGATGAAGCACCACCACTTGATGATGTCTTCTTCTCGTCCTTGCTGTGACCACGGAATGTTCTTGTTGCAACGAACTCTCCAAGCTTATGTCCTACCATATCTTCTGTGATATATACTGGAACATGTTTTCTTCCGTCGTGAACTGCAATTGTGAGTGAAACGAATTCAGGATATATTGTTGAACGTCTGCTCCAAGTTTTAATTACTGTTTTCTTTCCACTTTTATTTACTTCTTCAACCTTTTTTAGAAGATGACCGTCTATAAAAGGTGCTTTCTTTGATGAACGTGACATTTATTTCTTCCCCCTATTACTTAATGGCTCTACCATTCTTTCTTCTAATGATCAATCTGTTAGATTTCTTCTTGCTGTTTCTTGTCTTAAGTCCAAGTGCTGGTTTACCCCATGGAGTTGAAGGACCTGGTCTACCGATACCGCACTTACCTTCACCACCACCGTGTGGGTGATCATTAGGGTTCATAACTGAACCACGGACTGTAGGGCGAATTCCCATATGTCTCTTTCTTCCAGCCTTACCAATGTTTACTAAGTTATGTTCTATATTTCCAACTGTACCTATTGTTGCTCTGCATATTATTGGAACCATTCTCATTTCACCAGATGGAAGTCTAAGTATTGCGAACTTTCCTTCCTTTGCCATGAGCTGAGCTGTAACTCCTGCAGAACGAACCATCTGTCCACCTCTGCCTGGTACTAATTCAATGTTGTGAATTTCAGCACCAACTGGAATATTAGATAGAGGTAAGCAGTTTCCTACCTTTGCTTCAGCTTCATTACCGCTTACAACTTCCATACCTACTGTAAGACCTACAGGTGCAAGTATGTAAGATTTTGTTCCGTCTGTGTAACATATAAGAGCAATGTTAGCTGTTCTATTTGGATCGTATTCAATAGCCAAAACCTTTGCTGCCATTCCATCCTTAGAATTTCTTCTAAAATCTACTAATCTATATTTTTGTTTATTTCCACCACCGTGATGACGAACTGTGATTTTACCTTGGTTGTTTCTACCAGCTGTCTTAATTTTCTTAGCAAGAAGGCTCTTTTCTGGAGTGTCCTTTGTTATCTCGCTATAATCAAGACTTGTCATCTTTCTTCTTGATGGTGTATATGGTCTAAATGTCTTAATTCCCATTTTTATATCTCCTAAAATTTTCTTTGCGGATTTATTTAAATCCTTACTTGAGGCAAATGCTTAGAAAATCTAGCCTGCCTTATAGG
>CAMJPD010000034.1 GCA_946407765.1 uncultured Lachnospiraceae bacterium | reverse complement strand
TCTTCTTCTATATCTTTTCTTATTATGAATACAACTTCATCAAAGCCTGCCTTTATTGCATCATAAATTGAATATTCTATAATTGCTTCTCCGTTTACACCTACTCTTGCAAGTTGTTTTATACCAGCACCAAATCTTGAACCGATCCCTGCTGCCATTATTACTAATTGTGTTTTCATATCGCTCCCTTAAAATTTATTTAATTATACAATTATTTTTATAATCAATTCAAAATGATATATAAAAACTACTCTTTCGAGTAGTTTTAAAGTGCGGGAGACGGGACTTGAACCCACACGGCGATGAAACCACAAGATCCTTAGTCTTGCTTGTCTACCAATTCCAACACTCCCGCAAAGATTATAAAAGCGCGAGACGGGGATCGAACCCGCGGCCTTCGCCTTGGCAAGGCGACGCTCCACCACTGAGCCACTCGCGCATATTTAAATGCCTAGAGCTGGAATCGAACCAGCCACACAAGGATTTTCAGTCCTTTGCTCTACCAACTGAGCTATCTAGGCTTATCCCAAAGCGGGTGATGGGAATCGAACCCACGTGTTCAGCTTGGAAGGCTGACATTCTACCATTGAACTACACCCGCATCAATTAATCCATGGTCAACTTAAATCGATTTAGTTCAAGCAACTTGATAATTTTACTAAATGGACTAATTATTGTCAAGAGCTTTTTGGTAGCATGTATTCATACTTTTTTATAGCCTAAGGGTACAAACTAAGATACAGTGTGCGCTTGCCCGCTAAGTCCTTTCTATTAATGTAGTGAGTTAAGCGCCGTAGGTTTTTACTATATAATTATATCTCAAATCTATTAAATTATTGGTTTCTGGTGAATTAATAATCTTAGGCGTCAATGAAAAAAACTTTCTTATGATATACATTGCAAATGCAGTGCAATCAATTTCACTTATCTGAGAGTTTTGATCTTCTTGGCTTATACTTGGCGCAGTTAGATAGTCCTTAAAATATTTTTTTCTATCTGTCATCATCTGCCACATATGGCGCACTTCTCTTGCTACGACAAAATATGTATCTGTTGGATTTGTAGAACCATCAACTATTCGCAGTGTATAGACATTATTCTCGCATACGGTCTGTGCGCTTGATGTGCCTTGCATATCATCGCCATTATAAATTATAGTCGGAGTTTCGACATTTAATATAGCACATATATTAGACACATACTCTCGCATTTTTTCATCTTCAATCATCTTCATCTATTCTTATCTAACTATGGCTTGTATCAGCTTCTCTTTACTAGGTTTTGTATTAGAAAATTTTAGGGAGGTCATATATTTATCGCTAGCTGGTTCAAGCATCTCATCATTATTGGTGTAGAAGCTACAAAGTATATCGCCAGTCTTAACTTTATCACCAGTTTTTTTGTGAAGGACTATGCCTGCAGAATAGTCTATCTTATCTCCAAGTTTTGCTCTTCCTGCACCAAGCATAACACTTGTATTTCCTATAATTTCTGAATTCATACTTGCTATATAGCCATCATCTTCTGCAATTAAATCTTTACGATATTTTGCTTCATCAAACTTAGAAGTATCAAGTAAAACATTTATATCTCCGCCTTGAGCAGCGACCCATTCTTGCATTTTCTCGAATGCCTTTCCATTCAAAATAACTTTAAGAACTTCTTTTATTGCATCATCCATACTTATTTTCTTGAACATTCTGACAAGTTCCGCAGCAAGAACTACCGACACTTTACCAAGATCATTATCTATATTGCCCTTCAAAACATCAACAGCCTCTATTACCTCAAGAGAATTGCCTATGTTTTTACCAAGAGGCGTGTTCATATCTGATATTACAGCAGAAACATTTCTCTCACAAATCTTGCCTATCTTAACCATCTCTCTTGCGAGTTCCAAAGCATCATCATATGTTTTCATAAATGCTCCAGAACCAACCTTTACATCAAGAACTATGTTCTTACTTCCTGCAGCAATCTTCTTACTCATTATGCTGCTAACGATGAGAGGTATACTATCTACAGTTGCAGTTACATCACGAAGAGCATAAAGTTTTTTATCAGCAGGGCAAATGTTTCCACTTTGACTTATTAGAGATATTCCGATTTTTCTTGTCTGCTTTATGAATTCATCACGAGGTAGTGTAGTTTTATAATTAGGAATTGATTCAAGTTTATCTATTGTTCCACCTGTATGTCCAAGTCCTCTTCCACTCATCTTAGCAAGTTTACCACCGAGAGCTGACACTACAGGACCAACTATGAGAGAAGTCTTATCACCAACACCGCCTGTAGAATGTTTATCGCATGTAAGTTCACCAAATTCACTTAGGTCCACACTATCTCCAGAAAAGGCCATAGTATATGTAAGTCCTTTAGTTTCTTCATTAGTCATTCCACTAAAGCATATAGCCATAAGTAAAGAAGAAACTTGATAATCAGGAATTGTTCCGTCAAGGTATCCTTGTATTATATATTCTATTTCCTCAAGTGAAAGCTCATGGCCTAATTTTTTATTTTGAATGCAATCAAACATTCTAATCGCCATAAATAATTAACCTCATAAAGAAATATTATAAATTTATTTTAAGAATATTATTATCTTGCACCCTTGTCGTAAGGAATTCCTTCTGCTTTTGGTGCACGAGAATTTTTACTTGTGAGTATAAGAACTATTAAAACTACAATATATGGAACTATGTTATAAAAATACATTGGTAGTGGTAAATCTTTAAGTATTGCTATACCATCTCCATTTAGATCTAGTGATGTATAAGTTGATGAAAGACATTTTAACAATCCAAAAAGTAGTGAGCCTACAACAATTCCGCCTGGTTTCCAGTTACCAAATATCATGATAGCGAGTGCAAGGAAACCTGTTCCTGCAACATCTGCATTACATGTTCCACCAGCAACAGTTGCGATATAGATATAACCGCCAAGTCCACCAAGTGCTCCTGAAAGCATTACGCCTATGTATCTCATCTTATATACATTTATACCAACACTATCAGCAGCCTGTGGATGTTCGCCACATGCACGAAGTCTTAGTCCAAATCTTGTCTTATATAATATTATAGAAAGAACTACAAATATGAATATTGCTATATATGTTGATATATATGCCTTATCAAAAAATGGCTTCATAAATTCTGGTATGTTTTCATTCAAGATTACAAAACCTATATCCTTTGGCATAACAAGCTTATCTTGCATATATAAAACTTTAATAAAGAAGTGAGCAGCTGCTGGAGCAAGTAAGTTAAGTGCCGTTCCTCCTATTGTCTGATCTGCTTTAAGATTTATTGCAGAAAATGCAAGAAGGAGTGAAAATAGCGCGCCAGCTACTGCCGCAGCAAGCATGGCAAGCAAGAAAACTACTTGTGGATTTCCGCTTAAAATACCGGCGTCTTGTAACATATAGACAACTTCAGCTCCAAGGAAGGAACCAAATATCATCATTCCATCAAGGGCAATGTTTATAATTCCTGATCTTTCTGAAATCATACCGGCCATAGCAACGATCAATAATGGAATTGAATATATTAATGTTTTTTGTATTAAGAATGCCATATTATTCATTACCCTCCTTAATTATTTTTTCAGTTCTGCTCTTGCTAAGTTTGTCTTTAATGTATTTTGAGAAACCTGAGAAATAAATAATTACTGCTATGATAAGGGCAGATACGTATTCATTATAATCTGTAAATCCAGACAAATTAAATCCACCTCTTTCTATCCATCTAAGGAAGATGCTAGTAAAAATTACTCCTATAGGATTGTTACTTGCAAGTAATGCACATGGGATTCCATTAAATCCTTCACTTGGAAGTGATAGATATGTGTTCCATAGAAATTCATTCTGCCCATTGAGGAACCAGAGACTGCTACCAATTCCTGCAAGAGCTCCAGCAATTGCCATAGAATAAACTATGTTTCTCTTTTCGCTCATTCCTGCATACTTTGATGCATTTCTATTATAACCACATGCTTTTAATTCATATCCAAATGTTGTCTTCTCTAAAATTATATATATGATAATTGCAATAATTATTGTTATAAATATGCTTATATCAATATTTGATCCAGGGAAAACTTTATCAAGTCCAAACTTTGCTGTTTCTATATTGTTAGTAAAAGTTTTTCTTATAAATTGTGTTTTTACTTCTGCTGTATTTATAAATCTATCACCAGTTGAATAAAAAACCCAAGATACAATATTAGCTGCGATCCAGTTAGTCATAATACATACAATAACTTCATTGATATTGAATACTGCCTTAAGTAGTCCTGGTATTGCACCCCATAATGCACCTAAAACTGCACCAGATAAAAATGCAAGCAGCCATATTAATAATGCGGAACCTGCATTGTTTGGTTTTGGGAATGATAATGCAATGAGAAGTGATGACATTGCACCCATTAAATATTGACCTGGCGCACCTATGTTGAACAATCCTGTCTTAAATGCAATCGCAACAGAAAGGCCAGTCATCATAAGTGGAGTTGTTTCAAGAAGCATATCACCAAGGTTGAACAAAATACTTCTTACATTTCCAGATGATAGTGGTCCTGCAAGAACTATTTGTATTCCTCTTATAGCTTCTGATGCTGGTATGCTTGGGTATACTATAGAAAGTAAAAGTAAAACTACTGTTCCAACAAGCAAGCCACCAAGAATACAAACAAGTGACGCAATTATAGAATCAAGCGCAGCTATACTTTTCATATTTTTATTTTTTGTATTCATACTGCACTCTCCTTTGTTTCTCCCATATTTTGTCTTTTTGCTCCAGCCATATATAAACCAAGTTCTTGTATATCTGTCTTCTTAGGATCAAATTCACCTACTATTTCTCCATTGTGCATAACAAGTATTCTATCTGAAAGATTCATAACTTCTTCTAATTCAAATGAAACAAGTAAAACTCCTGCTCCACTATCTCTTGATTTAATAATCTGATTATGAATATATTCTATAGCTCCTACATCAAGACCTCTTGTAGGTTGCACTGCTATAAGCAAATTATGTTTCCTATCAAGTTCTCTTGCTATGATTGCCTTCTGTTGATTTCCACCTGACATAGTACGAGATATTGTAATAGGACCTTGTCCGCTACGCACATCATATTGTTCTATAAGTCTATTGGCATAGCCACGCACATCATTATCTTTTATAAATCCTACAGTTTGGAACTCATCTTCAAAATATCTTTGAAGTACCATATTTTGTTCAAGCGAATAATCAAGTACAAGACCATGTTTATGTCTATCTTCTGGTATATGAGACATACCATGAGTATTTTTATATCTTATACTCTTATGTGATATATCTTCACCATTAAGAATTACATGACCAGATTCTATAGGCATAAGTCCAGTAACAGCATTTATAAATTCATGTTGACCATTACCATCTATACCTGCAATACATACAATCTCACCAGCTCTAACTTTAAGCGATGCATGATTTACTGCATTGATTCCATGTATCTTATCTTTTACTACAAGGTCTTTAACTTCCAATACTGTTTCTTTAGGTTCTGCTGGTTTTTTGTTAGATACAAGATTTATCTTACGGCCAACCATTAATTCAGATAGTTTTTCTGGGTCTACATCTTTAATATCTACTGTATCAATATATTTGCCTTTTCTTAAAATTGTGCATCTATCTGCAACTTTCATTATTTCATTCAGTTTATGTGAAATGAATAGGATTGACTTACCATCCTTTGCAAGTTCCTTCATTATTTTCATAAGTTCATCTATTTCTTGCGGAGTTAGAACTGCCGTAGGCTCATCAAAGATAAGAATGTCATTGTTCTTATACAACATTCTCAAAATTTCAGTTCTCTGCTGCATACCAACTGTTATATCTTCAACGAGCGCATCTGGATCAACATAGAGACCATATTTTTTAGATAATGCTACTACTTTTTCTCTTGCTTCCTTAAGTTGAAGAAAACCAAATTTAGTTGTCTCACAACCAAGAATAATATTCTCTAAAACTGTAAATACCTCAACAAGCTTGAAGTGCTGATGGTCCATTCCTATTCCATATTTATTTGCATCATTAGGATCTTTTATGTGAACTTCTTTTCCGTTTACTAAAATTTTACCGCTATCTGCTTGGTATAGTCCAAATAATATACTCATAAGAGTACTCTTACCTGCGCCATTTTCTCCAAGCAGTGCAAGTATCTCTCCCTTTCTAAGCCTAAGTGTTATGTTATCATTTGCTCTTATACCAGGGAATTCTTTTGTTATATTTAACATTTCTATAGCATATTCGCTCATAGTACTTATCTATTCCTTTAAAACAAAAAAAGGCGAGTAAAGATTTTACTCGCCCTAAAAAATTTATTATTCAAATCTAATTGTTGTGTTAGTAAGTCCTTTCTCTAGCCATGCTGCATTGTTGCCATTTTCTGGTACATCTGATTTTGGAACTATAATACCGTTCTTAATCTTGTTGAATAAATCTTGATATTCTTCAACTGTGAAATTCTTGAGTGACCATGTATCTGTTGGAAGACCAACTGCATTTTCTGCTGCACCAAGGTTTTGTTCCTTGAGAGAAAGTGATGAATCCCACTTTCCTGCATAATAGTCAGTTAATACTCTTACGATAGATTCTTTTAAGCCTTTTGTTGCAGATGTGATTACTCTATCTGATTCCTTACTCTGATCAACGTCAACACCAATTATCTTAGCATTTGGATATTCAGCTGCTGCAGACTTTACTGAGTCAAACATTGAACCGCCTGCACAGAATACTACTTCACATCCTTGTGAATACCATCCTGCGATTTGTGTTTGAAGTTCACTTGATGCTGAGAATGTGTCACCAAACTTATATGAGTAGTTGATTGTGATTTGCTTATTCATCTCTCTTGCTGCTGCATCTGCACCTTGAACGAATCCATAACCAAATCTATTACATGGTGGGTGAGAACCACCTCCGCCAAATGTTCCGCCAAGTTTTGTATATCCTTCCTTTACAGCTGCATAACCTGCAAGATAACTTGATTCATGTTCCTTATATGTAATTGCTGTTACATTTGGATGATCCTTCATTACCCAACCATCAACGAATATAATTTTTACATCTGGGAATTCTGATGCAACAGTTTCAATAGCTGCTGCTTGAAGGAAACCATTGATACAAATTATTTCTGCACCGTTGTTGATTGCTTGTCTCATTGCTGCAACTCTATCATTATCACTTGCATTATTTCCATTAGCTGGTTGATAATACTTGAATGTCTTTCCATTAGCTTCGGCATATGCCTTAACACCTTCGTATGTTCCTTGATTGAAGCCCTTATCCATAAGCTCACCTACGTCAGTAACTATACCGATCTGAGCTCCTCTTGATGTAGCCGCTCCACATCCTGTAAGAGAAAATAAACTTATGCTGACTGCGATACATAGAATTAAACTTAGAATTCTTTTCATATAACCCCCTGCACCTAGACTCATATCTGCTAGGCATTCATATTGAGGTTATTTTAACATTTTATTAAGATTTTGTAAAATCAAAATAGAAGCAAATACCTTGTTTTTTACTATCTGTTGCAGGTATATTATATGCTCCGCATTTAGTTTTTAATTGATCTGCTATACTCTTAACTATAGATAACCCTAGGCCCGAACCACCATATGCCCTTGTATGAGCCTTATCTACTTTATAGAACTTTTCCCAAATTAATTTCAAGTTCTCTTCACTTAAATTCGCACCCGAATTATATACACAAAGTCTAATTATTTTATTATTGATATCTTCAGTATACACTTTGATTAATTTATTTTCATCAACATGGTTTAGTGCATTTGTTACATAATTTCTTACTATTTCTTCTACCTTGATTTCGTCAGATTCTATCGTAATATTCTTATCTATGTCCACATCTATATTCACACCTTTTTCTTGTGCCATAGTACTTAGAGAATTTACAGAACCAGAAACCACATCATATAAATTCATAGGAATTATATCAACTATCTCATTGCCCTTTTCTATGCTTGATAAATTTAGTAATTGTCTTACTATCTTATTCATTTTATTTGTTTCATCCATTATTACTTCACAGTAATAATCTCTATCTTCCTTGGATTCTGCTATGCCAGATGTTAATCCTTCTGCATATCCTGAAATAATAGCTATAGGAGTTTTCAATTCATGAGATACATTGGCAACAAATTCTTGCCTCATTATATCAAGTCTTTCTTTCTGGTGTATATCTTCCGTCAGTTTTTCATTGGCCTTCTTGAGACTTTCTATCGTGCTCTCTAGTTTTGAGCTTAAGTCATTCATGCTATCACCAAGAACTCCTATTTCATCTCGTCTCTTATGTTTATTATCATATTTTGCACTAAAATCTAATTCTGTCATCTTCTTAGATACAGTGGCAAGCTCTTTTATAGGTTTTGCTAATTTTGCAGAAACAAAGTATATTATTATACTTCCTACTATTAGTGCTATGAGGAAAACTTTAAGTAAGAAACTATTGAAGAATTGAACAGCTTCTTCTATTGCTGCAACTGGACTTTCCATATAGAAGAATGTCTCATTATCATTCAATACACCAAAACATTCTATGATTCTCTGCTTATCTGCGCTAAATTGTCCCACTCTTGATCTTATGTTAGGTCCAGTATATGTTTGGCTTTGCCCGTTTTGCCTATTATTATTAACATCACTTTGATCTGGTATGTCCCTTCCAATTCTTTTATTTAGTCTATATCTATCAATCAAACTTTGGTTAGATACTATGATTGTGTAATCATCACTCTTCTTAACGAGTTTAGTTTCTTCTGTTTCTTCAAAATCGTTGAATATAAGAGACAATATTCTTCTATCACTATCTGCACTACCTCTTAAGTTGTAAACTACATTATCGTTATCAACCAATGATATAGAAACATTATAAGTATCTTGGAGTCTCATCAAGAATCTTACAAATGGGTTGTCTACCATTGCGGCAAATCTTTCTCTTGCAGAACCAGTGCTTGTATCGTTCTTGGTTGACTTAAGCAAATCTTTTATATCTATATTTTTAGATTTAGACTCACTGATGAAAGTATTCAAGGCTGTGTATGTCTTTTCAAGAGTTTCTACTCTTTCTACTACAAATTGATTTTCAAGATAGAATCTATTAAAAATAGCAATACTTCCAAAAAGTATTCCTATTAGCAGAATGTATATTATGGTAAGTTCCCATTTTATACTTTTTCTAAAAAGCATTAGTCTACCTTAAATTTATATCCCATTCCCCAAATAGTTTTTATATATTCACCTGCTGTATCGCCGAGTTTTGCACGTAATTTTTTGATGTGAGTATCTATAGTTCTTGAGTCACCAAAATAATCATAGTCCCATACTCCTGATAACAATTTTTCTCTTGTAAGAGCAATGCCATCATTTTCCATAAGATATGTTAGGAGTTCAAATTCCTTGAAACTAAGTTCTACTTCCTTGCCATCAACAAATACTTGATGGGCCATTTCGTCGACTCTTATAATTCCTTTTACTAAATCTTTTTCTTTCTCTGTATGTTTTCTGCGTAACAATGCATTGATACGTGCAATCAAGATTCTTGGAGAAAAAGGTTTTTGGACATAGTCATTAGCCCCTGCTTTGAATCCTTTGACTTCATCAGATTCTTCCCCTCTTGCAGTGAGCATAATTATTGGAACTTCAGAAACTTCTCTTATTGCTTCTAATGTTTCCCATCCATCTAACTTTGGCATCATCACATCAAGTATAATTAGAGAATATTTTTCTTTGTTCTTTAAAAATTTATCTAAAGCTTCCTGGCCATCACCAGCTTCATCAATGTCATATCCTTCTTTAACTAAAAAGTCCTTTACTAACTTTCTTAGTTTTGGTTCATCATCTACTATGAGAATTTTTTCATTTTTCACTGTCATGGACCACCTCCAAACACCTTTTATTATGTTAACATATTGTGAACTCTTTGTGTCCTGTTATTTAAATTTTTGAAAACTCACTATTCTCTATATGCTTTTTCTTCTATCCCTTCAAAAATAAATCGCGAGGGTTTCCTGCCATCACTTGTATAATATATATGAAGATTTTCCTTGGCTCTTGTACACGCAACATAAAACAGTCTGCGCTCTGCTTCTATATCTAAACGAGCTATACATTTTTTGTGAGGTATTATTCCATCATTAGCTTCTACTATATGAACATCTAAAAACTCCAGGCCCTTACTTCCATGAAATGTAAATAAGCGCACAGCATCAGCCCTTAATTTTGTGGCCTCATCAAGATTAAAATATTTTTCAAATAATTTTTTATATCCATTTCCATTAGATATTTTTTCATTAATTACAAATGGTATTTTGTATTCTATAAAATATGAAATTAAAACATACGGAACCGTATTCGTTCTGAATAACACAGCCATGTCTTTATATCTTATGCCCTCGCTGCGCCTATGCAATATAGATTTTGTTATATACATGCTTTCTTCATCTTTTGTCCTAAATCCTCTTACTTCAATAAATCCGCTTTTCTTGCTATTGGACACTAAATCTTTAGGCAAATGTGTCTTATTATAATTTATTATCCTTGATGCAAAATTTACTATCTTACTTACGCTTCTATAATTAACATTAAGTATTATTTTTTTGCAGAATCTATAATCTTTCTTAAACTTATTAAATATCTGCCCATCAGCTCCTCTAAATTCATAAATACTTTGATCATCATCACCAACTACAAAAATATTCCTTGTCTTACATACAAGCTTTATAATACTGTATTGCTCATCATTTATATCTTGAAATTCATCAATTAGAACATATTTATATTTTTCTTGATATTTTTTCAGAATACTTT
>CAMJPD010000033.1 GCA_946407765.1 uncultured Lachnospiraceae bacterium | reverse complement strand
ATTTAGTTTTTTTTGTTATCAAAAATGTTTTGTCCTAGATTATATGAGTATGCTATATAATATCTATCTATCTTATTAGCAGAAAACATATCAGATAGCTTTCTTGCAATTTTATATTTTTTGGCAAAAATTATAAGACCGCCTGTATTTCTATCAAGTCTATTAACTATACTAGGAGTAAATATAGATAAATTTTCAATATCAATTTCATTATTAGAGTGCATATAATTTAATGCTAGTTCATTAATTGATATATCAACATTATCTGATTTTTGAGATAGCACACCTTGTGGTTTATTTATTACTATAATATTTTCATCTTCGTAAATTATATATTTCTTATCAAGTATATTCCTTCTGTCAGATATATTTAGTTCTTTTGTACTTCCAATAAATTTAGCTAGTGTTTCATCAGAAAAATAGATGCTTATTTCATCACCTTCTTTAAGAATTTCAGATCCTAAAGCCTTTTTATCATTTAAGACTATGTTCTTTTTCCTTAACATTTTATAAAGGAAGCTATCTGTAGCTTCCTTTAAATAAGTAGATAAAAATCGAATTAGCTTTTTAGATTCATTATCTTTTGATATAGTGATTTTTTTCATTATAAATTAAGAGCCCATTCTATTGTTGTTCTGCATAGAGTTTGCAAGGTCATTTCTCATATTTTGAATTTCGTTATATTTTGACTGCATAAGCTCATAAAATTCCTTGGCCTTATTTTCAAGTAATTGAGTGCTAGATATGATTTCTTCAGAAATTTTTTCTAATGACTTATCATAAACTTTCATTGCACTGATATTTATATTTCTTGCATTTTCTACGCTTTGGTTTTTAATCATTTCAGCTTGCAAATATGCTTCATTCCTAATACGTTCTGCTTCTACGCCCGCTTCACGAACAACTTCAGAATCAAGAACCTTCATACTAGATTCCTTAGTTGCATTTTCTATTATCTGTTTTGCCTTTTCCTCGGCGTTTTTAATTATTGTAGATTCATTTCTTATCATTCTCTGACAATGTAAAATCTCATCAGGAAGACTCCTGCTCAATTCAGAAATGAGCTCGACTATCTCATCCTTTTTAAGTATTACATTCTCCTTAGAAAATCCATAAGGTGTTGCATTATTAACTAATAATTCAATTTCTTTGATTATATTTTCTATCTTACTTGCCATAATTTACTCCTAGTTTTTTATATACTTTATCAATTATTGCACCATCTACAAATCTACTTATGTCACCACCATAAGATGCTATTTCCTTAACTATACTTGAGCTTACATTCACATATGATGAATCAGTAGTAAAGAATATAGTATCTATGTTGTTTGATAGTATTTTGTTAACTTGTGCAAGTTGAATTTCATAATTAAAATCTGTTACATCTCTAAGACCTCTAATTATTGCATCTGCCTTATATTCCTTAAGAAAATCTACAAGGAGCCCTTCGAATGGAATAACTTCAACTTGATCATACTTCTTAGTAACAGCATTCAGCATATCGACACGTTCTTCTTCTGTAAATAAATGATTCTTCTGATTATTTTTCAAAACGCCGACAATAACTTTATCGAAAAGCTTTACCGATCTATCAATTACATCTTGGTGTCCCTTTGTCACTGGGTCAAAACTTCCTGGGTATATTCCTATTCTCATATTAATTATTCCTACAAAATATGTGTTTATTGGATTTATATTCTTTAATTCTGTATATATTGTAATTTAGTTTTTCTATAAAGTCAGTGTCTTTCTTTATAGGCATTTCTAAAATTACAATTCCATTTTCTTTAAGTAAGTTATAATTTTTAATTAGTTTTAATGCAGTTTCATATAAGTTACTTTCATATGGTGGGTCTATAAATATAATATCGTATTTATACTTGCATACATCTGATGATTCATCTATACGGCGAACGTCTATGCAGAGAGTTTTTGAATTATCAATTAGTTTTGTCTTTTCTAAGTTTTGATTTATAACTTCACATGCATTCTTAGAAGAGTCAACAAAATAGGCAAATGCTGCACCTCGGCTTAGAGCTTCTATTCCTATTCCGCCGCAACCAGCAAATAAATCGAGAAATGATATATCTGAAAGGTTAAATTGTAAAATATTAAATAATGTTTCCTTAATTATGTCAGTCGTTGGTCTTATATTATCACCGTCACAAGACTTAAGCGGAATACTTCTTGCCTTACCAGAAATAACTCTCATTTATAAAGTATATCTTTTTTTAATATAACCGTCAAGTTTAGAAGCAAGACCTGAAAACTCATTTGAAGATAGATTTGAATCTATAGATAAAATTTGTTTTGCATCTGACATTGCTGCTTTGAATATATCATAATCTTTATATATATTTGCTATATTAAAAATTTGTATTCCTGATTGTCGTTCTCCAAAAAATTCTCCTGGCCCTCTTAATTTTAAGTCTTCATCTGCTATCTTAAATCCATCATTAGAGTGAAGTACTATGTCTAATCTTTTCTTACTGTTATCTGTATTATTCTTGGCTACAAATATTGCATAAGATTGGTTATCGCCTCTTCCTACTCTTCCCCTAAGCTGGTGCAATGTTGAAAGACCAAATCTTTCCGCATCTTCTACTACTATTACTGTAGCATTAGGTATGTCTATTCCTACTTCTATGACAGTTGTCGCAACAAGTATATCAATTTCTTTATTCTTAAATGCTGTCATGATTTTATCCTTCTCATCTGACTTCATCTTGCCATGCATCATATCAATTTTAACACTTGGTCCAAATTCTTTTTTTAATACTTTAGTATAATCCTTAACATTTTCTAAATCTAAAAACTCATCTTCTTCATCTTTTTCTATGCTAGAACATATAAAAAATGCTTGATGACCTTTTGAAATTTCTTTCCTTACAAATTTATATACATCACTTCTGTGCGATACATCAGTAACTGCATTAAGAACTTCAAGCCTATTCTTAGGTTTTTCGCTAAGTGTAGATATATCAAGGTCTGCATATAAAAGTAGGGCTAGCGTCCTTGGTATAGGAGTTGCAGACATAATAAGCGTATGTGGCTTAGAGATTTCATTTTTTGATTCTAGTGACTTTCTCTGATTAACTCCAAATCTATGCTGTTCATCACAAATTACTAGTGCAAGATTATCATAAATTACATCCTTACTGAATAATGCATGGGTACCTATAATTATATCTATCTTCCCATTTTGGAGACCTTCTAATATATTTCTTCTTTCAGATATTTTAATTTTAGATTTTAATAATGCTATATTAACTTTTCCATCCAATTTAGATGATTTTAATAAGCTTAGTAAATTATAATAATGCTGAATTGCAAGAGTTTCGGTTGGTGCCATAAGTGCTGATTGATATCCAGAGAGTGCAGTTTTTATCATTGATATAAATGCTATTATAGTTTTTCCTGAACCTACATCACCTTGAAGAAGTCTATTCATTACTTTTTGCTTATAAAAATCAGAAAAAATTTCTTTTATAGCATTTTCTTGTGACTTTGTTAATTCATAAGGTAGAGATTTAATTATCTTTTGTTCAATTTTATCATCATTATAATTATACTCAGATTTTTCTTCCTTAAGCGACCTTGATAATTTTATTAAAGCTATAGAATATATTAGAAATTCATCATACACCAATCTCTTTCTTGCTTTAAGATAATCTTCTTCATCATCTGGAAAATGTATATGAGTTATAGCATAAGAATAATCACATATATCTTCCTTCTTAAGTAATTGATTAGGAAGAAATTCTACTTGTTCCGATTGCTTATAATTCTTATTATCTAATGCATCCTTTATTGCATTTTGCAATACTCTGTTAGTTAGTCCTTTAGTTAGTGGATAAATTGGAAACAATTTATTCTTATAGTTTTCATAAGTTTCTAATTCGAAAATCTTAGGCTGATTTAAACTTTTTTGTTTACCGTATACAGAAACTATTCCTCTTAAAATTAGTTTTTTCTTAACTATTATATTACTTGCCATATATGGAGCATTAAACCATTTCACATTAATCATTCCTGTACTATCTGCAAATACAGCTGTTACGACAGCAAATCTTCCTCTTCTTACAATAGATGGGCGAGATATAAATTCTCCTTCTATACTTACCACTTCACCAGCTCTAGCACTATCTATCTCTACTGGCTCCATATATAATTCAAATGTTCTTGGATAGTAATTTATTAAATCATTTACATTAAAAATATTAAGCTTATTTAAAAGCTTTTCAGTTTTTTCTCCTATTCCTTTAAGACTTGTTAAATTATTATCTGACTGATTACTCATTCTATAAAAAAAGCGATGCACTATAGAACGCACCGCTCAAAAACTTTATATTATTCAATAGAAATGTAATAATAATACACTGCCTGGCCGCCATAATGACATTCTACTTCTAGATTAGGATAGGTTTTGGTAATACATTCTCCAATTTTCTTAGCATCATCTTCACTTACATCGGCGCCATAGTATATAGTTGCAAGTTCATCACTATCGCTCAAAATCTTAGAAAGTGCACCAAGAATAGAATCAGAAACTTTTTTGTGGGTAAATAGAAGACCCTTATCTCCAAGACTTATGATATCATCTTTCTTAACTTCTATTCCGTCTATTGTTGTATCACGAACTGCATAGGTAACTTCTATCGTCTTAATTCCTAGATATGCGCTAGACATAGTATTTAAAATCTTCTGTGGATCTTCATCTGGCATAAAACTAAGCATTGCAGATATTCCTTGGCAGACATTTCTTGTTTCTACTACGAAGACCTTTTTATTATCTATAAGCTCTGTTGCTTGCTTAGCCGCAAGTATTATATTCCCATTATTAGGAAGAACGAATACATTCCTAGCATCCACTTCTTCTATTGCATTTACAATATCATCAGTTGATGGATTCATAGTCTGACCACCACTTACAACCTTGTCAACACCAAGTTCTGAAAATAATTCACTCATTCCGTCACCACTGCATACGCTTATAAATCCATAATCCTTGGCAAATGTTTCTTTCTTCTTTTTTTCTTTCTTAACTTCTTTCTTCTTAGGAGAACTAGACTTTGCTATCTCTGATGCATTCTTAATTAGTACTTCGTTATGTTCAAGCATAAGATTGTCTACTTTAAGATCAGATAAATAACCAAGTGTTAATCCCTTTTCAAAAACAAGTCCTGGATGATCAGTATGAACATGGACTTTAATTATTCCATCAAGAACGACTACAACAATTGAGTCACCAAGTTCTTCAAGGAAAGATTTAAGATTTTGTTCTACATCATCTGCAAAACCTTTATCATTATTAATCAACATCTCTGTGCAATAGTGGAATGTAAGTTTAGTTTTTTCAAGATTCTTCTTCTGTACCTTAGTTCCTGTACTGCCACTAGATACTTCTACTTCATATGTTATTTCTTCACCCTTAAGATAAGCAAGAACTCCAGATAAAAATGACATAAGTCCTTGTCCACCTGAGTCAACTACTCCTGCTTCCTTAAGAACTGGGAGCATGTTTGGTGTATCATCAAGAACTTCATAACCATAGCGCACAATTTCTTCAAATACTTCTATATAATCCTTACCTGAACCTTTTAATTCAGCTGCCTTTTTTGCTACTCCCTTAGATACTGTGAGTATTGTTCCTTCCTTAGGTTTCATAACTGCCTTGTATGCAGTTTCACTTGCCTTAACAAATGCAGAACATACTAAGTCTATAGATAAAACATCTGCGTCAGCTATGGTACTTGTAAATCCTCTAAGAAGCTGAGACATGATAACACCTGAGTTACCACGGGCACCACGAAGAGAGCCACCTGCAACTGCTTTACAGATACTAGCTATACTTACATCTTCCACCTGTTCCATTGCTGTTGCGACACTTTTCATAGTCATACTCATATTAGTACCTGTATCGCCATCTGGAACTGGGAAGACATTTAGTTCATTTATATATTCTTTTTTTGCTTCGAGATTCGCACAGCCAGAAAGTATTGCGTCTTTTAACTCATTGCCGTAAAAACTCAAATCTAAGCATCCCCCTTAACTATAAAGCGCAAAATCAATTTATGATTTTAACGCCTTCTACATAGACGTTTATTTCTTTCACTGTCATTGAAGTAAAATCTTCAACTTTATACTTAACATTCTCAATTATATTCTCTGCTACTGATTGAATGTTAACACCAAAGGCAACAATAATGTGTAATTCAATTATGATGCCGTCTTCCTCTATTGTGACTTTTACACCTTTGCCCAATTTATCATTGGATAGTAACTTTACGATACCATCAACTGGATCAACACTTGCCATGCCGACCACACCAAGGGTACTATTTGTTGCAGAGCCAGCACTGCGCGCAATAACATTAGGTGAAATGCTTACACTACTTGCTACATTATTTTCTTCTTGCTTACTCATATTTTCTCCTTGCATAAAAATATAGTATATAACAATATGATAAAAATTGCAATTTTACTAATATATATTGATATAGAATAATATATTTATCAATTATCTAAGTATCCAGTCGCCATCTTTTGATATGCAATGTTTTTCTATCTGCATATCCTTCATCCACTTTATTGTTTCATTAGTAGACCATTGGCCTTTCTTATTCTCATATAGCCAATCTGGTGTACCCCACAAACAAATCTCAGGACTTATTGCTTCATAGAGATCTCTATTTGCTCCGTCTTGTCCGTGATGAGACATGACAACAATATCCGATTTTAAAACATCTTTATCATTAAGTCTTAGAACTAAATCACTTGCATCTCTGGCAATATCTCCTAGTATAGTGATTGTCTTTCCATTCAGAGTTACTTTATAACAACAACTTGTATTGTTGTCAAAATAATTATCCATTTTATATAGATGCCTAGTATCACTTATAACTCGAACTGAAACATCACCAATATTAAATACTTGGTCTAAATTCAAATCATTAAGTAGTATTACGTTCTTATTTTCACTTGCATCAAGAAACCTTTTTATAACTGCCTCGTAAAACCATGGTTCTTCCATACCTAGTACTGAATATAATTCTTTCTTAAAGAATGAGTAAGCAATTCTTTCAATCTTGATACCATAAAATTTTTCATCACCTGTTATTTCATAAATTGCACCTATGTGGTCAGGATCACAATGAGTTATAAACCAGTAATTAACTGTACCGCCAAGTTCTTTAATTAAATCAGTTAGCTTTTCGGCGTTTTCTCCCCAGCCTCCGTCAAATACAATTACTTTTCCAGATTTACTTTTTATAATGAGTGATAGCTGTTGTCTATTTTCTACATCTTTAAGAAAATAAATCTCGCCTCCATCGAACAAGTCTTCGTTAAGTACTTTATATACACCGCTCCTATGTCTTTCTACAGTAGAGTGAGCAAGTGAATAATCTTCTAGTTCAAATATTTTATATTCTGGTTCAGTAGATTTTGTTATGTAGAATGTTGCAATAAATGCTGCAAATATAAATATAGAAAATATTATAAGAAATATTAATTTTTTCTGCTTTCTAAATATATCATCAATTATGACAAAAATACTAGTTTTAGAATTTTTATCTTTCTTATGATGTTTTCCATCTATATTGACACTCTTTATACCTTTATGCTTTTTAGATCCACTTTCAACTTTGGCAACCTTTTTTACTGGCTCCATACCTTTATCTGATGGCTCAGTTTCTATCTTTACATCTCCAAGATCTATTTTTACTATTTCTTCTTCTAAGTCTGGAAGTTTATCTTCTATCTGAACCTGCTCTATTTCTTCTTCCTTAGATTTTTCATCTTCTTTACCAATCAAATTAATATCGCTAGTATCATCAGCGAGTATATTTATAATTTCTTCTACATCTCTTTCCTTTCTAAGTCTAGAAGAATTTATATTATTATCATTTTCCATGCCTTCCTTATCAAGGCCTTCTAATTTATTGTCTTCCATCTATCATCCTAATTAATGTATTAATCTTATCACAGAAATACTATTTTTGAATGCAACTAATATATTAAATGTGAATAAATTTCTATCAATTAGTATACAATTTATCTCATCTTCGAATTCATTTTCAGCAAGCAATCTCCCTCTCATAGAATAAATTTTAAGCTCATTATTTATTACGAAATATACATATTTATCAGATATCTCAAAAGAACTGTATCCATGGGTTATGTCAGTCTTCCAATGCTTTTCTCTACCCTTCCCATCAAATGATATAACTTCTCCATCTTCAAAAAGTGCAACAAGATTAGACTTATCATTTGCTATAGACCTAATTCTCTTGTCAAATTTTTTAGTTTTTGTTATTGTAGGAATTCTATTATTCTTAATTTCAAAAAAAACAATATTTTCATTGGTCAGTGCATAAGCATGAGTATTATCTATAAACTGGACTTTACCGACCATAGTGTCCTCAAATTCTTCTTCAAAAGCTCCTGCAAATCCATTAGAATTATCTCCTTCTGTACTTGCACCTAGATAATAAAAACAAACTTTAGATTTTATTTTTCCTTCGTCTATATATGTAAATGGAGCAATTAACATCTGCCCGTTGCTTGAACAGTCGATTCCTACAGCATATCCATTACTACTTATTATGGTTCTGATTTTATTTTCAAGTTCAACTCCTGATTTTGTAAATACAGTAATAATTGATGAAAGATCATCTGAAAGAATCAGATATAAATCTCCATAAGCAGATATTGCAGCATCCATGATAGGAAGTAAGGTTTTATTGTGGCCTTCTAGTCCTTCTTTATTAAATATATATAAGTCACCATATCCTCTATCAACTATTGCAAAATAATTTCCCTTGGTTACAATATGTGGGTTTTTTAGATTATATGAATAATTCCATTTGGTTTTTCCATTGACATCAAGATAAGAAACACCATCTTTGCTTATCTTAACCATACCACCTACAAAATTGGTGTATGATAAATCATTTTCAAGGCTCTCACTTGCCTTAACGAGATTATCTCTTGATAGAAAATCATATCTTGTATATTTTATCTGTGCAATATAGTTGAATAAAAGTGCAATACCTACAAGTGCAATAAGTATTAAAAATATAGCGATACTCCTTGCAATTAATTTTGTTATGCTAGTATTACCGCCGCCCAGCTTTTTATCAAGAACTCTTCTTCTTTTATTTTTATTATATTGATCGAACATAATTATTTTGTAATTTTGTTTTCAGTTCCATTTAATAATCTTTCAATATTAGTTTTATGTCTATAGATGCCTAGGGCAGCTATTAGGAAAACCAAAATTATTACATTAAACTTAAATCCAAATTCAAATGGATAAATTTTTAATGCCGAGAATATTATGCTAAATAAAAAAAATATACTGAGTACAAATATAGAACCAAGACTAGCATATTTAGTTATCTTGGAAATGAACCTTTGTACTATGAGTAAGAATATTGCAATAACTGGAGAGAACATAAGAAGCATTCCAAATGTGCAAGAAATTCCCTTACCTCCATTAAATCCCATAGTAATTGGATAGTCATGACCTAAGATTGCAAATAGTCCTACATAGAGCGCAATAGTTCTTAATTCAAATCCAAGTTCATCAGATGTATAAAATCCACCAAATGTGTTAGTGCTTACAAACTTTACATAGACCAAATCCATAATAATTATAGGGATGACAGTCTTCAAAGTATCAAGTAAGAAAACTATCTTGCCTGACTTAGATCCAAGAGTTCTATGTATATTAGTTGCACCAGGTGAATGTGAACCTTCACTGTAAATATTTTTTCCTTTAGATTTTGCATATAAGTAACCTGTTGGAATAGATCCGAACAAGTAACCAACTATTGCAGATGCGATAAAAAACAATATTCTACTCATTATATTCTTTGAACCTCTAAAACACCCTCTATAGATCTCAATTTCTGCATAATAGTTGCGAGTGTATCTTTATCATGAATATTAAAACCAAGAGTTATTGTACCCGTATCATTCTTTCCAACCTTAGATGACAAATCTAGTATGCTTATATTGTTTTCTGTCATAACTCTTGAGATGTTCATAACTTGTCCTACTTTATTCTGTGTATATACTGCAATTCTTGCAAAATAAGTTTCATCACTGTTTTTAGATGTATCTGACCATTCTATCTTGAGTAATCTTTCTCTTTCTATATCTGGGAGAGACATAATGTTCTTACAATCTGTTTTATGAACTGTAATTCCGGAACCTCTTGTGACAAACCCCACAATCTCATCTCCAGGAACAGGAGAACAACATTTTGCAAACTTAATAGCAAGGTCCTCAAAACCTTTTATAAGTACACCACTAGAATTTTCCTTAGCTCCTGTTTTTAATTTTTTAGATTCTATCTCTGATAATACATCTGCATCTGTCTTCTCACTTTCCTTTTGCTTATCATATTCTTCTACTAATTTTGATACGACCTGGCTTTCCTTAAGACCACCATGACCTATCATTGCATATATATCATCCATGTCCTTGCATGAATACTTCTTGCAAGCTGCTTCAACAAATTCTGGTTTTAAAAGATCTTCTTCGCTATATCCTTTAACTTTTAGATATTTTGTAAACTGTGCCTTGCCGTCTATTATATTCTCGCCACGTCTTTCAGTCTTAAACCAATGAGCAATTTTAGATTTTGCACCTGAACTCTTTACAATTTTAAGCCAGTCTAGACTTGGTCCCTTACTGTTAGCTGATGTAATTATATTTACTTGGTCGCCATTTTTAAGTTCATAATCTATAGGAACAAGTACGCCATTAATTCTTGCACCAACCATCTTATTTCCTACAGCAGAGTGAATCATATAAGCAAAATCTATAGGAGTAGAACCTTGAGGAAGAACTTTTACATCACCATCAGGAGAAAAACAATAAACTTTTTCTGTAAATAAATTTAAATCTGACTTTACAAGATTTAAAAATTCCTTAGAGTCATGCTCTTCCTTATCAAATTCAAGCAAGTCTCTAAGCCAGTTCATATTCTTAAGCTCATCTACATCTGCACCAGTAGAATTTCCCCTTTCCTTATACGCCCAGTGAGAAGCGATACCATATTCTGCAGTTTGGTGCATGGCAGATGTTCTAATCTGAATTTCAAATGGGATACCTTCTTTAC
>CAMJPD010000032.1 GCA_946407765.1 uncultured Lachnospiraceae bacterium | reverse complement strand
AGAGAGAGAGAGAGAGAGAGAGAGAGAGAGAGAGAGAGAGAGAGAGAGAGAGAGAGTAAGCCTTTATAAATTCATTCAATACATTTTTGGTTATATAAATTTGAAATTAGATTTAATGTGTGAATTTAACCGTGGAACAACAATAACTGCAAAAGACATTGTGAAAGGTAGTATCCCTGTAATATCGGGCGGACAAAAACCTGCATATTACCATAATGTATCAAATAGGTCTGCAAATAGTATAACAATAGCAGGATCTGGTGCTTATGCGGGTTATGTAAGTTTTTGGAGTGAACCTATATATTGTTGTGATTCGTTTACAGTAGATATAAAGAATAATGAAATGTTAAATAAAAAGTACTTGTATTACTATTTAATTAATAATCAAACTAAGATATATGCAAAAAAAAGTGGGGCAGGTATACCACATGTTTACGGAAAAGATATAGCAAATTTTGTCATTAGAATTCCTAACATGGAAGAACAATTATCAATAGTCGAAAAATTAGACAAATACAATTTATTATGCAATGATTTAAAATCAGGGTTACCTGCTGAAATAGAGGCGAGAAAGAAACAATATGAGTATTATAGAGATAAATTATTAAGTTTTGGGGAAAGTGATGAATAGTACATACAACATTATAATGGAAACTGATAAAAGCACTGTAGTTACGGAGTACAAAAAGGCTACAAGAAATGCTACTACTTATCAAAGCGAAGAAGCTCTTGAAAAAGAGTTAATTAGAATGCTCAGCGAACAAGGATATGAATATGCTGATATAAAAAACGAAGACGATCTAATATGTAATTTACGTATCCAAATTGAAAAACTAAATGATTATAAGTTTACTAACAATGAATGGGAAAGTTTTTTTAATATGCAACTTGCAAACAAAAATGAGGGCATAGTAGAAAAATCAAAAACAATTCAGGAAGATTACGTAAAAAATCTTAAAAGAGATACTGGTGAAACAAAAAATATTAAGTTAATCGACAAGAAGGATATACATAATAATTATTTACAAGTAATAAACCAATATGAAACAGAGGGTGGAGTGCATAAGAACAGATATGATGTAACAATATTAGTAAATGGATTGCCACTAGTTCATGTTGAACTAAAAAGAAGAGGTGTGGCTTTAAAAGAGGCTTTTAATCAGATAAACAGATATCAAAGAGAAAGCTTTTTTACTGATAGTGGGTTATTTCAATATATACAAATATTTGTAATATCAAATGGAACATATACAAAGTATTATAGCAATACAACTAGAGAGAGGGTCATAAAAGAGAATAGCAATAATAGCAGTATTAAGGATGCAACTAAACGCACTTCAAATAGTTTTGAATTTACATCATATTGGGCTGATTCAAAAAATAATACATTGCCTGATTTAGTAGATTTTACAAAAACATTTTTTGCCAAACACACGATACTTAACATTATTGCAAAATACTGTGTTTGGACAGTAGACAATATGTTATTAGTAATGCGTCCTTATCAAATTGTAGCAACAGAAAAAATCATAAATAAAATAATTATTGGGAATAATTATAAAAAAGAAGGAAGTATAGATGCTGGTGGATACATATGGCATACAACTGGTTCGGGCAAGACACTAACATCTTTTAAGACAGCAAAACTTGCCACAGAACTGCCTTTTATAGAAAAAGTTTTATTTGTAGTCGATAGACGAGATCTAGATTACCAAACTATAAGAGAATATGACAAATTTGAGAAGGGTGCTGCTAATGGGAATAGAAGTACTGAAGTCTTAACAAAACAACTAAGAGCAAGTAAAGATAAATCAAGCATTATTATTACAACAATACAGAAGTTGAGTGAGTTTGTCAAAAGAAATTCTGATGATGAAGTCTACAATAAGCATGTAGTTATAATATTTGATGAATGCCATAGATCACATTTTGGCGAAATGCATACTTTAATTACGAAGAAATTTAAAAAGTACTATATGTTTGGGTTTACTGGTACTCCAATATTTGCACAAAATAGTAGCAGTGGGCATAAACCTGACCTAAAGACAACAGCACAGGCATTTGGAGATAGACTTCATACTTATACAATAGTAGATGCTATCAGAGATGGAAATGTTCTTCCATTTAAAGTTGATTATATAGATACAATTAGAAAAAAAGATGGAACTAAAGATGAAAAGGTTAGTGCTATCGCAAGCGAAGAAGCATTAATGAGCCCAGATAGAATCAAAAAAATTGTTGCATACATATTAGAACATTTTAATCAGAAAACTAGAAGAGATTTTCATTCATATAAATTTAAAAAAATTACGAATATTACTGAATTAGTTAAGGATAAAGAAAAAGATTCGGCGAAAATGATAAAGGCGGAATATGCTAAGGGAGAAACACGCATAAAAGGCTTTAATTCTATACTTTGCGTGCAAAGCATAGCGGCCGCCAAAATATATTATGACATGTTTAAGGACATGATGGATGATTATGGTCAAAAGCTTAAGGTTGCCATGATTTATTCATTTTCTCCTAATGGGGACGATAATGATACTACTTGTGGAAATCTTGATGACGAGGGATTTGATGTTACAAGCCTAAACTCTTCGGATAGAGAGTTTTTAGATAGAACAATAAAAGAATATAATTTAACATATGGAGTAAATTACGATTCATCAAGTGAAGGATTTGATAATTATTATAAAGATATGTCCCATAGAATGAAGAACATGGATATAGACTTGCTTATTGTTGTTAATATGTTTCTTACTGGTTTTGATGCCACAACATTAAACACTTTATGGGTAGATAAAAATTTGAAACAACATGGATTGATTCAGGCATTCTCAAGAACAAATAGAATTTTAAATTCTGTGAAAACATTTGGAAATATAGTATGTTTTAGAGATTTGAACAAAAATCTAGAAGATGCGATTGCAATGTTTGGGGATAAGGATGCAGGAGGAATTGTAGTATTAAAGAAATTTGAAGTTTATTATAATGAATATGTTAGTTTGATTAATAATTTGTATAATAATTTTCCACTCGGTAATTTGATTAGTGGGGAAAAATCGCAAAAAGATTTTATAGTTTTATTTGGAAAAATTTTAAGATTAAAAAATATTCTAGACTGCTTTGATGAATTTAATGGTGACACATCAATTAACGACAGAGATCTTCAAGACTATACTAGTACGTACCATGACATATATGCAGAACTAAGAAATAAAGCGGTGGGCAACAAAGAAAGCATACTTGATGATATAGTATTTGAACTTGAGTTAGTAAAACGAATAGAAGTCGATATAGATTATATACTAATGAAAGTTGATGAGTATAGAAAAAGAAATTGTAAGGATAAAGAAATACTTGAGGATATAAATAAATCTATTGCATCAAGCCTTGGGCTAAGGTCAAAAAAAGAGTTAATTGAAAACTTTATAAAAACAGTAAATGTCGATACCGATGTTTCGCAAGCCTTTAAGCAGTTTGTTAAAGAACAAAGTGAAACCGACCTTAATAATTTAATATCGTCAAATAATCTTAGTAGAGAAGAAACTGAAAGATTTATTAAAAATGCATTTTTAAACGGAGGGGTAAAGACTGAAGGACAGGACTTTGATAAAATTCTTCCCCCAATATCATTGTTTGATACAAAAAATAGAAGTGAAGTAAAAATGAATATAGAGAACCAAGTAAGAGAATATTACGACAAATATGTAGGTATAATAGAATAGGAGAGAAAATGGCAAGTATTGTTAATAATCAAGAAAGGGATGAACTCCATAAGACAATATGGAGTATAGCTGATGACTTAAGGGGAAGCGTAGATGGATGGGATTTTAAATCCTATGTTTTAGGATTTATGTTTTATAGATATATTTCTGAGAACCTTAGCAATTATATTAATGAAAATGAAAAAAAATCAGGTCAACAAGATTTTAATTATGCAGAAATATCCGACAAACTAGCTAAAAATATTAAACAAGAAGTTGTTAAGGTTAAAGGATTTTTTCTATTACCTAGTGAATTATTTGAAAATGTTCGTAAGAATGCAGCAAGTGATGAAAACTTAAATGAAACTATAGAGAAGATTTTTAAGAATATTGAAAACTCTGCTAAAGGGACAAATACTGAAAACGATATAAAAGGATTGTTTGATGATGTAAACGTTAATAGCAGAAAATTGGGTGATACAGTAGTTGCAAGGAATAAAAAAATTGTAAAACTTCTTGATGGAATTGGAGAAATGAAACTTGGAAATTATCAAGATAATACAATTGATGCTTTCGGTGATGCATATGAATATTTAATGAGCATGTATGCTAGTAATGCTGGTAAATCAGGTGGTGAATTTTTTACACCACAAGAAGTTTCTGAATTGTTGACAAGAATTGCGACTAATGGTAAAAAAGAAATTAATAAAATATATGACCCAGCATGTGGTAGTGGAAGCTTACTTCTTAAAGCGGCTAAAGTTTTGGGTAAAGATAAAATACAAAACGGGTTCTTTGGCCAGGAAATTAACAATACAACTTATAATCTATGTCGTATTAATATGTTCCTTCATGATATAGATCCAACTAAATTTAATATACACCGCGAAGATACTTTACTTGCTCCTTCTGAAGAGCACAGAAACGCAGAACCGTTTGATGCAATTGTTAGTAATCCACCATATAGTATTAAATGGGAAGGTGATGACAATCCTGTATTAATAAACGATGAAAGATTTGCTCCTGCAGGAGTTCTTGCCCCTAAAAGCAAAGCAGACTTTGCATTTATTATGCATAGTTTGTATTGGCTATCAAGTAATGGAATAGCTGCAATAGTATGTTTTCCCGGAATAATGTATAGGGGCGGTGCAGAAAAAAAAATCAGAAAATATTTAGTAGATAATAATTTTATAGATGCAATTATACAGTTACCAGATAATTTGTTCTATGGAACGCCAATTTCAACTTGCATTATGGTACTTAAAAAATCAAAGAGAGATGCAAAAACTCAGTTTATAGATGCTTCTAAAGAGTTTGTCAAGGTAACTAATAACAATAAGCTTACTGATGAGAATATTCAAAATGTATTAAACTACTATACAGATAAAAAAGATATAGATTATGTTTCACGAATTGTAAAAAATAGTGAAATAGCAGATAATGATTATAATTTATCTGTAAATACATATATTGAAAAAGAAGATAAAAGAGAAATAATAGACATTAAAGTCCTGAATGCACAAATAAAAGAAATTGTTGAAAAAGAAGATAAGCTCAGAAAAGAAATTGATAAAATAATATCAGAACTAGAAGATTAAATTTAAAACTATTACTTGCGTTAAATAAAATTATAAGGAGGATATTAACATGAGTGATGAAGAATTGATTGTTAAGTACTATGGAGGGAAAGCGGTATATTCGTTTGGTAAACTATCAAAAATAGGAGATAAACGTGTTGAATATTCGTTTAACATAATTAGTAAAGTTGGTACCGATAGAGTAGATTACTCATTTAATAAAATAAGCAAGATAGGTGGACAACAAGTAAAATATTCATTTGATGAACCAGTAAGTGTAGGTAGCAAAAGAATAAAATAGCGTGAATATTGGGGACGGAGTTTAAACCGTCCCTTTTTTATTATATTGAAAAATGGGTTGGGGAGGGGTGGTGGCAACACAAATTTTGGAGAGCATTGGAGCAAGAGTCCTGGAGATGAGCGAGCGGTAGTGAGCTCAGCTCGCAGGCGTCCAAGGAAGACCGGCTCGCGCTAATTTTGCGCGAGGCGAGGCTTCCGCAGGGCTTGCGACGGCTCGACAAAATTTCGTGGTTGCCACCATCCCTCCCGGCACACACTTGATGCTTGCAGCATTTGCCTAAAGGAAAATTGGGGATGAAGTTATTTATTGGGGCCGTCTCTTTTATTCAAAATTAATATGAATAATGTATTACATAACCTGTTTTTAGTGACTTTAACGATAATTGTTCATAAATTTACAAAATTATTGTATAATGTAAATGTATTATAATGATTCACATTTCTAATTTTTTAAAGAGGTGATTTTATGAGTACAAAAGATATGGCTATTAATATTGTTAATATGATGGACGAAGAACAGTTAACTTATTTTGTTAAGCTGTTTAATAGGGTTGTATCTGATATTCCTAATAACGAAACAATTGAAGCAATGAAGGAAAGCGAAAGACTAATTAATGACAAAAATGCTCAAAAGTTTGATTCGGTTGATAGCTTATTTGAGGAACTTGAATCGTGAAATATATTATCGAAAGAACTACCCAGTTCAAAAAAGATTATAAATTAGCAAAGAAACAGGGACTAGATACAAATGTATTAAAAGAAATAATAGATAAGCTTTCAAAAGGCGAGAAACTCCCAGAAAAAAATAAGGATCATGGTCTAAAAGGTGATTATGAAGGGTATAGGGAGTGTCATATAGAATCTGATTGGTTATTAATTTATAAAATTTACGAAGATGTATTGGTTTTATCATTGGTTAGAACTGGTACACATAGTAGATTGTTCAGATAAGACAAGAAAGGGAATATTGGTGAATATGAGAGAAGAGTATGATTTTTCTAATGGCACAATAAAGAATTATTCAGACAAAATGACAAGGGAAGAAAAACTTAAAGCATTTTTAGATTGTTTTATTGCAGTAGAAAAGATAACAAAAGAAGAGTTAAAAAGGGAAGTTGATGCAATACTTGCCTAATTCTTAGAAAGAATGGGGAATGTTGGGGACGGAGTTATTATTGTGACCGTCCCTTTTTTATTGCGATATCGCTCGCCTCTACATTTGCCACCATCCCTCCCTACAATATTATGTGTGGTATAATGATGTAGTGTAGAGTATGGTGGATAGAGACATTTGCCTTGATTATGGGAATGGTATGAAAACTGTTGTAAAGAAATTTGACGAGTTAAGTGCAAAAGAGATTTATGAGATCTTAAAAACTAGGTCAGAAGTTTTTATTGTGGAGCAATCTTGTATTTATCAAGATATAGATGATAAGGATTATGATAGCCTTCATGTTTTTATTGAAGATGGAAATAGAGTTGTGGCGTATCTTAGGATATATAGGAAGGATGAAGATACTATGCAACTTGGAAGAGTGCTTAGTTTGAAACATGGTATAGGACTTGGAAGGATGATTATGGAAGAAGGGATAAGGCAGGTTAGAGAGAAGTTTGATTGTAAGAAAATATATATAGAGGCGCAGTGCCAGGCAATAGGTTATTATGAAAAGGCAGGTTTTAAAGTTTGCTCTGATGAGTTTTTAGAAGATGGTATACCACATGTTCAGATGATATTGGATTTGGAAAGTAGCAAGTAGTTGGGAGGGAAGCATTTGCCTATGAAAAGTTTTGAAGAAGCTTTGGAAGTTTTAAAAAAATATAATAAAGAACATTTTCATATAGAACATGGTGTTACTGTTGGATATGTTCTTTATTGGTTTGCAAAAGATTTAGGGCTTAGTGAAGAAGAAGCACAGTATTGGAAGCTAGTTGGGCTTCTTCATGATATAGATTTTGAAATTTATCCTGATGAACATTGTACTAAGTGTATCAATATACTTAAAGATGAAGGTTTTGATGATGAGTTTATAAATTCTATAAGAAGCCATGGATATGGAATATGTTCTGATATAGAGCCATCAAAAAAGATGGAACAGATTCTTTATACTGTTGATGAGCTTACTGGAATTATATTTGCTGCAGCAAAAATGAGACCAAGTAAGAGCTGTAAGGATATGGAACTGTCTAGTCTTAAAAAGAAGTTTAAAGATAAAAGATTTGCTGCAGGTTGTGATAGAGAAGTAATAAAAAATGGCGCAGAAAAATTCTTGCAAGTGGAACTTGATGAAGTACTAGATAAGACCCTAAAAGCCATGCAAGCAAGTGAAGATGAAATAAGAAGCATAATATGATAAAATAAGTAAAGTAATTATTAGGAGAAGAATATGGAAAGTTTGATTCATTTTTTAGAAAATACGGTTTTAACTGATGTGGTGTCTATATGCACATTCTTACTTGAGATGGCAGGAATAATAGTTTTAATGACTACATCTGTAAAATGTTTTATTAAATGGTTACAAAAGAAAAGTCATATACAACTTGACCTAGCACATGGTACAGCACTTGCACTTACATTTAAGATGGGTGGTGAGGTTCTAAGAACTGTTGTGGTAAGAGAGTGGCAAGAACTAGGAATACTTGGTGCAATTATCTTACTTAGGGCAGCACTTACTATAATGCTACATTGGGAAATAAAAAATGAAGAAGAAGTTCTTGATAATGAAAAAATGAAAGAACTTAAAAAATATTAATTATCATTTAAAAAAGAACCCTCAAAGGGTTCTTTTTTAATATTTTGCATTTGAAAGTAATAATTTAATTCTATTTAATTGATTTACTTTAGATGCTGATGGGTCGTAGTCTATTGCAACAATATTTGCTTCCTTATGTTGCTTTTTAATTTCTTTTATAACACCCTTTCCCACTATGTGGTTTGGAAGACAGCCAAATGGCTGAGTACATATAATATTTGGAACGCCTGTATCAATAAGTTCTAGCATCTCACCTGTAAGGAACCATCCTTCACCTGTTTGGTTTCCAAGTGATATATATTGTTTTGCCATAGATGCAAGATTTTTAATATCTGCCTGAGTAGAAAAGTGTTTTGATTTTTTAAGTTCTGACCTTGCTGAGTTTCTTAAATATTCAATAAAGAAGATTGCAAGGTTTGAATAAATTTTAGTTTTAAGTGAACCACCAAGATATTTTCTTCTAAAGTTAGAGTTATAGAAAGAGTAAAGAAGGAAGTCCATAAGATCCGGCATATAACAAATAGCTCCTTCTTTTTCTAGAAGTTCAACTATATTATTATTTGCAAGAGGAGAAAATTTAACAAGGATTTCTCCAACTACACCAACTTTAGGTTTATTAATATCAAGCCTTTCTATATTGTCAAACTCTTTAATCATAGTACGGACATTCTTGTTGAAATGAAGCATAGAAACTTTAGCTTTAGTAAGAGAACTTATACAAATTTTCTTCCATTTTTCATGGAGAGCATCTGTTTCTCCTTTATTTTTTTCTAGAGGCCTTGTTGCATAAACAAGTCTCATGAAGAGATCTCCATATACAACAGCTTGCATAGCCTTCATGACTATAGGTATAGAAAATTTAAATCCAGGATTTTTCTCCATACCATTGGTATTAAGTGAAATTACAGGAACCTGTGATAGACCTGCTTTTTCTAGAGCTCTTCTTATGAATGAAATATAATTAGATGCTCTGCAACCTCCACCTGTCTGAGTTATCATAACAGCCACTTTGTTAATATCATATTTGCCCGATAAAAGAGCATCCATGATCTGACCTACAACTATGATAGATGGATAACATGCATCATTGTTTACATATTTAAGGCCTACATCTATTATATGTTCATTGCTATTATCTAAAACTTCAAAATCATAACCACAAGAACTAACTGCAGGTGCAACTAAGTCAAAATGTATAGGTGACATCTGTGGAGCAAGGATTTTGTATTTTGAACTCATAGACTCTGTAAATAATTTTCTGGTATATTTACTTGTTTCAATATTTCTTGATGGATCAACTGCTTTATTTTCTATAGCTGATAGAAGAGATCTAATTCTGATTCTTGCTGCACCTATATTATTTACTTCATCAATTTTAAGAAGAGTGTAAATTTTGCCAGACTTGGTTAGAAGATCATTTACCTGGTCACTTGTTACAGCATCAAGACCGCAGCCAAATGAATTAAGTTGTATTAAATCAAGATCTTCCCTTTGTTTAACAACTTGAGCTGCTTTATAAAGCCTTGTGTGGTACATCCACTGGTCTGTAACTATTATAGGACGCTCTAATACGCCAAGGTGAGATATAGAATCTTCTGTAAGAACTGCAACATTGCAACTTGCAATAAATTCTGGTATACCATGATTTATTTCTGGATCTACATGATATGGTCTTCCTGCAAGAACGATGCCGTGAGCATTATTTTCTTTAATCCAAGAAAGAACTTTCTCACCTTCTTTAGAGATATCATTTCTTGCTCTAATCAATTCTTCCCATGCAAGGTGGGCAGCCACTTTAATTCTTAGTGGATCTATATCATATGGAAAATATTTTTTATTATCAAGAGCAGAAATGAGAGAGTCAGTTAATATTTTTTCGTTAGTAAATGCAAGGAATGGATTATAAAATTTTATATTTTTTTCATGTAAGTTTTCTAGATTGTTTTTAATATTTTCAGCATAAGATGTAACCATAGGACAGTTATAATGGTTTTGTGCATCAGGAGTTTCATTTCTTTCATAAGGTATACAAGGCATGAATATAAAATCTACCCCCTGATTAATAAGCCACTCTACATGTCCATGGACAATTTTTGCTGGATAACATTCTGATTCTGATGGAATGCTTTCTATACCAAGTTCATATATTGCTCTTGTTGAATTAGGAGATAGAACAACTCTATAACCTAGCTCTCTAAAGAAGATTGCCCAGAATGGGAAATTTTCATACATATTGAGAACTCTTGGTATTCCTATAAGTCCATATTTTGCTTTTTCTTTTTGTAATGGCTCATAGTCAAATGTTCTTTTTAATTTATATTCAAATAAATTTGGTGCTGGTTTAGTTTTTGTTCCATTCCAAAAGAATTTTTCACATCTGTTTCCGGAAACAAATTTTGAGCCATCAGTGAAAGTATTTATAGTAAGTGCACAATTATTTGAGCAGCCGCCACATCTTGCCATCTTAGTTTGATATTTTAAATTAATAATATAATCAAGATCTAGAGGCGCCTTAGTATCTTGTTTATCTTTATTTCTATAATATTTTTCTTTGGCATAAAGTGCAGCACCAAATGCACCCATGATACCCGATATATCTGGTCTTATAACATTGGTATTTAATATTTTTTCTAGTGCTCTAAGGACTGATTCGTTATAAAATGTTCCGCCTTGAACAACTATGCATTCTCCAAGATCTTTTGGATCAGATAATTTAATAACTTTATATAATGCATTTTTAATTACACTATATGATAGTCCTGCACTTATATCATTTGCAGATGCACCTTCTTTTTGTGCTTGCTTTACATTAGAGTTCATAAATACAGTACATCTTGTTCCAAGGTCTACAGGATTTTTAGCAAAAAGAGCCATCTTGGCAAATTCGCTAACAGGATGACCTAGTGAATTTGCAAAATTTTCTATAAATGAACCACAACCTGATGAACATGCTTCGTTGAGCATTATATTATCAACATAGCCATTTTTAATCTTGATGCACTTCATATCCTGGCCGCCTATATCTAATATGCAATCTACATCTGGATTGAAAAAAGCACCAGCATAATAGTGGGCAATAGTTTCTACAACTCCATATTCTAACTT
>CAMJPD010000031.1 GCA_946407765.1 uncultured Lachnospiraceae bacterium | reverse complement strand
CCATATTGTGATGAACTATAGTTTGGAGTTCCTGGATATTCATCTGCAAACTTCCATCACCTGTAATACAAATTATATCTTTTTTATAATTTGGATATACTTCATTTAATCCTTTATAAGCAGTATCTTTAATTTTTTTATTTTTAATTTTATCTTTATTTAATGCTATATATGCACCTATTGCAGCTGGAAGATCATAACCCATAGATGCCATGCCAGATTGAGAAATAAATCTAGATCCTTTTTTAATTTCATATATCTGAGCACCTACTACACAAGGAGAACCATTTCCTACTACTGTTACTTGATTTTTTGATGCATTTGTTGATATATAATGCATAGCTGCATAAATGTTTGCTTTTTTTAGTTTTTTATCTAAAGATTCAATATTTTCATTCATTGCAAAATATTTTTTATATTCTTCTGTTTTCTTCTTCCATTCTTTATGATTTTCTGTATTATAAATATTTTTTTCTTTAGTAAGAACTTCTTCCATAGCAGATAAAAGGTCATAGCAGTCAGCACATATTTTAAGATCTATTTTTATATTTTTCTTATCTAGTTCTGCACCGTCTATGTCGCACATTATTTTATATGCATCTCTTGCCCAAGTAGATGAGTTATATCCAACTTGTCTTATACTAAGTCTAGATCCTACAGAAAATATAAGATCTGAGTTTTGAACAGTTAAATTACCACACCTATCACCCCTGCCACCTGGACGGCCACAGAAATTTTTATTATCAGTTTCTACTACATCTATACCATTCCAAGATACTACAAGAGGTATATCTAAAATACTTGCTACTTTTTTAAATAATCCAAAAGCACCTGCTATTCTTATACCATTTCCAGTATAAAAAACAGGTCTTTTAGAATTTTTAATTTTTATTATTATATCTCTTGCAATTTCTTTTAATTTTGATTTATCTGTAATTATATTATTGTATTTTGAGGATCTATTTTGGTCATCAATTTCGTTTCTTACTTTTTTTCTTATTTCTTCTTTTTTTTCTTTAGATATATCTTCTATTTCGGCACCTTGTACATTTACTGGTATATCAAGCCATACAGGGCCTGGACGGCCAGTTTGAGATAGATACAAGCACCTTTCTAGATCTTCATATATATCATTTGGGTTAGAAATAAGTTTTGCATATTTAGTCATAGACTTAACAGAGTCTATAATTCTAAATTCTTGGTCACCTTTACATCTAAGTGGGAGACCTGACTCTTCTACTGTATTATCATATCTAACTTGGCCTGATATAACTATCATAGGAATAGAATCAGTATATGCTCCTGCAACACCATTAAGTGCATTTATTCCACCAGGTCCACTTGTAACACAAACTATGCCAGGCTTGTTATAAATCCTGGCATAACTTTCAGCTGCCATTGCAGCTGTTTGTTCATGATGAACATATATAGTTGAAAGACCTTTTGTATGACCTAGTGCATCATTAAGATGCATGGCCCCACCGCCAACTACAGAAAAGTTTTGGCATAGGCCATTTTCTACAAAAAAGTTTGATATATAATCAGCTAGTCTCATTAAAATTATTTTTTATCTTCTGCTTTTTCTTTTGAAAAGTTTGGTTTTTCTGATTTTACTATTGCAGCTTTCTGCATAGGTATTCTGCAGTTCTTATTATTTCCAAATTCTACTATAACTGTATCTGCAGCAACGTCAATTATTTCTCCATAAAAGCCAGATGATGTAAGAACATAATCACCTATAGCAAGAGAAGAAAATAATTCTTGTTGTTCTTTTTGTTGTTTCTTCTGTGGTCTAATAAATAGGAAATAAATAATAGCACCATAAAATACTATAAGCAGTACTATACTTGTAGGACCGCCTCCAAATATACTTCCAAGACCACCTTGAGCTGCACTTGTTCCTTCAGTTAAAAACATAAAAACCTCCAAAATTTTGCTTTTTTAATTATATCATTTTAGATATATATTGTCTATTTGTCTAAGGTCCATCTTGCAGATGCACCTTGTGGAAATAATAATCCAGTATTTTTTACTTTAAATCCAAGTTCATCAGCTACTACCTTTCCTCCTAGTTTCTTTCCTATTGAAAGCGAAACCATATATTCTAATGTTGATTTTGAAAGACCTGTAGTATATGAATTGAGAAGAAAAAATTTTGAATTTTCATCAAGAAGCTTAGAAGCACTACATATTAAATCATAAACATTTTCTTCTAATTTCCAAACTTCTCCATCTGGGCCTCTGCCATAAGATGGTGGATCCATAATTATTCCATCATATCTATGGCCTCTTCTTATTTCTCTTTCTACAAATTTTATTGCATCATCTACTATCCATCTAACTGGTTTATCAGAAAGTTTTGAAAGAGATGCATTTTCCTTGGCCCAGGTGACCATACCTTTAGAACTATCTACATGGACAACTGATGCACCGCTTGACAGGGCAGCAAGTGTAGCACCACCAGTATAAGCAAATAAATTTAAAACACTAAATTCCTTTTTTTCTCCTGATTTTAAAGAATTTGATATTATCTCAGAAAACCAGTCCCAATTTGCACTTTGTTCTGGAAATAGTCCTGTGTGTTTAAATGAAAAAGGTTTTAAATTAAAATTTAATGTCGCTATATTTCCTAGACTATATGAAATAGACCATACTTCTGGAAGATCTATAAATTCCCAAGATCCGCCTCCTGACCTACTTCTATGATATATTGCATTAGATTTTTTTTTATCACTAGATATGTCGTGGTTAAAAAATGCAAGAGGATCTGGGCGGGTTAGAATATACTTACCCCACCTTTCAACTTTTTCTCCACATCCTACATCAATAACTTCATATTGATTAAAATTTTCAGAGACCCACATTTATTTACCTTTATTATACTGATCAACGAACTCATGTATCTTATCTGCTGGGTCAAGATAGCTACTTATTGATCCATCATGATTTAGTGCATCAATAATTGCTGCAAGATAATCTGACACATCTACACTTCTATACCACTTTCTATCAAATAAATCTTTATTTTGATATATACAATTTGTTGTAAGTACTGCTTCAATCACTCCATCTTCATGAGCTTTATCAAATTTATCTAGACCACTAGTAAAGAGTCCAAAAGTACAAATTGCGAATACTCTTTTTGCTTTTCTTTCCTTCAACTCTCTTGCTGTATCTATAAGTGAGTCTCCGCTTGATATCATATCATCTACTATAACAACATCCTTTCCCTCTACATGGCGACCCAGGAATTCATGAGCAACTATAGGATTTCTGCCATCAACTATTCTGCTATAATCTCTTCTCTTATAGAACATACCTACATCTATTCCAAGAAGGTTTGCATAATAGATTGCTCTGTGCATAGCACCTTCATCTGGCGATATCATCATTAAATTATCGGAATCTATTTTAATATCATCAAATGAGCCAAGAAGTGTTTTAATGAATTGATAATAACAATTAATTGAGTCAAAACTTGCAAGAGGTATGGCATTCATAACTCTTGGATCGTGGGCATCAAATGTAATAATATTTGAAACGCCCATATTTACAAGCTCTTGAAGAGCAAGGGCGCAGTCCAGTGATTCTCTTTTAGTTCTCTTATGCTGTCTTGATTCATAAAGAAATGGCATAATAACATTTATTCTTTTAGTTTTACCATTAGTTGCTGCAATTACTCTTTTTAAATCTTGGAAGTGATCATCAGGTGACATATGATTAATATGGCCAGATGCCTTATATTCTACAGATGAATTTGTAATATCTGCAATTATGTAAAGATCTACTCCTCTTATAGTTGCATTAAGTTCACACTTTCCTTCCCCTGTTCCAAAACGGATGAGTCCTGGCTTTTGAATATAAGAAGTTTTTAAATAATCTTTATAAAAAGATTCTTCATTTTTTGGGATGGTAACTTCCTTACGCCTTGAAATTATTGCCTTATCAACTTCTGCAACAAAATCTTCAGTGCCCTTAAGTGGCATGAGGACTAAATCTGCAAAAGGAACTCCTGTGATTACATCTTTACTTCCCATAATTATAAACTCCCCTTCAAATTTATTGAATAATTATAATCGAATATTCTATTGTAAACATACTCTCCATATATTTCGTTAATACTCTTTAGTGATAAGCTACTTGCTATAAAAGTATTCTTCATATATTTTAATCTATAATCTATGAGGTCTGATAAAACACACATAGAAAATTCTGTCTTATTTTCTCTTCCCAAATCATCTATGAATAAAAAGTCTGGTGACTCAATTTTATCATGAAACTCACTTTGATCATCTTTATTCATAATAGAACGTATGCAATCATGAGCCTTAACAAAAGAAATAGAAAATGGAGTATAAAGGAATATATACCTAGCAAAACAATTCATAATGAAAGTCTTACCTGTTGCTTCATTACCTATTAATATACAGTTAAGTGGTTCAACCTTATCATGTTTTAATTTATTTTGTGACATCTTATCTATATCAGATTTCATAGATGAGATTTCTTGCTTTAAAAACTCTCTATAATTAGTACCGTCATTTGCAATTTGATTTTCATCATAGAAAGTATAATCAATTTTATTTATATCATATTTTGAAAATAAAAAAGGCTCTGGTCTTAATCTTTCTAATTCTTCTATATAGCAATCACATATTTTCCCTTTTACATATCCTGTGTCATTACATTTTGAACATTTATATTTAGGAGATATGGAAGAAATATCAATATTATTTTTACTTATAAAACTTGATTTATCTTGTTCTAAAGTTTTAATTAATTTATTAATTTCATCTACTTTTTTAGTATCATTATCTGAAGATGCAAGAGCTAATTTTACAAAACTTTTTTTAATATTAGTATCAATTTCTTTAAGTTCTGGATATTGTGAGTATAGTAAGGCCTTAGCAGCCTCTGACTTTTTCTCTGCATTTGCTCTTAATTGATTATAATATTTTGTTAAATCATATGACTTATCAAACATATACTACCTTATGATTTCTTACTTAGTCTTCTTGCTCTCATCTTGGCCATTGCAATCTTATCAAAGTCATCATCTTCCTTAACTGGCGGCTTAGTGTTGATGCCTACATATTGTTTTTTTGCTGGCTGTTTATACTTTTCTTTCTTGGCAATAGTTTTCTCATCTCTTTCTTTTATATACTTCCTTGCAAGATTCACAGTGGTTATCTCTCTCTCACACCAATCATCTGCCACTGTTTTTATATAACTATGGCTAGTCTTACCAATATCTACGCAGTATTCAAGTAAATATTTAACAAGCTTTAAATCAAAATCAAGATCTTCAAATATATAATTTAATGTTTTAACTTGGCTAGATGTAAGTGTCTGAGGGAAGATACTTTCTGCATAGAATAGCATTTCTTGTTTTTCCTTATCAGACTTTTCTACTTTCTTAGGTTTAGATATAGTCTTATAATCCTTCTTAGGTGTATCTTCATCATCATTTGCCTTACTCTTAACATTAGTAATAGATGATAATGATAATCCATCTTTATTCTTCTGCTTCTTCCAATATTTTATTGCACCTTCTACATCATTTTCTGTAAGATTTAAATCATCTGCTATTTGAGATATAGGTGCATTACCTTTCCACTTAATATATAAGAATACTTTTAAATAAACAGGATTTATATCTGCTAGGTATTTATCAAGAAATATATTAGAGATACAGGTCACATCACTGCTATAAAAGTTTTTTAATTCTTCTCCCAAAGTTCACCTCAAACAAGTTTATGTTTATTATATCATAATAAGTCTTATCAATTAATTTCGTATATTATTAGCAAGTTTTTCAATATTTCCAGCACCCACTATTAAAACAAGGTCATCTGGCTTTACATGTTCGTATAGATAATTTTTAATTATATCAAAATTGTTCCCATCTTCTATATACACTGCGTTACAGTTTTTATAATTATAATTTTTATTAATAGCATCAATAATATCTTGCGATGAAATATTAAATGTATTTTTCTCACGTGCCGCATAAATGTCAGTTAATATTAAATTATCTACATTGGATAAATTATCAGCAAATTCATTAAGGAAGGTTTTAGTTCTTGAATATGTATGTGGTTGATATACAAGCCACAGTTTATTTTTTACAATATTTTTTGCAATAGATATCACAGAATTTACTTCTGCAGGGTTATGTGCATAATCATCTATAACTAGTGCTCCGTTAATATTGCCCTTGGTTTCAAACCTTCTTCCAACTCCATCAAAATCATTAAGAGCATTTTTAATTATATTTATATCAATATTATAATTTCTTGTAACAGCAATAGCTGCAAGAGCACTACTTATTGATGCTACGCCTCTTACTTTAAGTTTTAAATTGTCTATAATTTTATCACCATGAAAATATACATCAAAAGATGGTCTATATTCTTCATCATAATTTATATTACAAGCAGTATAATCAGCGTTTGCTTTATTAGTTTCATCAATTTTTAGATTCCTATCAACTCCATTATATGTAATTAAATTGCAATTTAGATTTTCTATAAATTCATCAAATTTTGTTATGTTTTTGTTAATTATCAGATATTGATCCTTTGATAAAAGCTTAGCAAATTTCTTAAATGAATTTCTTATATCTTCCTCATCTTTAAAAAAGTCTAGATGGTCTTCTTCTATATTAAGTATTACTGCATTTGTTGGATGAAAATCATGGAAGCTATTTTGATATTCACATGCTTCTGCAACAAAATAATCCATGCCACCTATTCTTATATTGCCACCAATGCTTGCTAACATCCCACCAACAGTTATAGTAGGATCTAAATTTGCTGCAAGTGTTATCTCAGAAATCATTGATGTCGTAGTAGTTTTCCCATGTGTTCCTGATATGGTAATTACATTTTTATAATTTTCCATGACTTCACCAAGGAACTGCGACCTAACAAGCATAGGAATATTTTTATCCTTGGCAGATATAAATTCTTCATTATCACTTGATATAGCAGCAGTATAAACTACAAGGTCTATACCATCTACTATATTATTCCTTGACTGAGGAATATTTACTTCTATACCAGCTTTTCTTAGATTATTAGTAATAACAGATTCAGTAGCATCTGATCCTGTTATCTTAAATCCCCTATCATGCAAAAGTAAGGCAAGGCCTGACATTGAGACCCCGCCTATACCTATAAAATGTATCCAGATCTTTTTGTTAAAATCTATTCTGTACATTAAGGAAGATAATTATCTTCCTAAACTTGGAAGAACAGATCCTTCATATTTATTGTTAATAAAGTCAGCTACATCAGTAGATGTAAGTGCATCCATTAGAACTTTTACAAATTCTGCATTCTTATTCTTTTCATGAACACATATGATATTGGCATATGTTGTTGCAGCAATACTGTCTGCTTTTTCAACAAATAATGCATCCTTAACTTTATATCCTGCATCAAGTGCATAATTACCATTCATGCAGCTAAGAGCAACGCTTCCAAGACTTCTTGGAATTTGTGCTGCTTCTAGTTCTACTATATCAAGCTTAAGTGGGTTATCTACTATATCTAATTTTGTAGCAGTAAGTCCTGCACCTTGTTTTAATTTTATAAGTCCAGCAGATTCAAGAAGGTTAAGTGCTCTTGCTTCATTAGTTACATCATTAGGAACAGCTATCTTACTTCCTTCACTTACTTCAAGACTTTTTGATGTGCCTGCATAAATACCGAATGGCTCATAATGAACACTGCCTACTGAAACAAGTTTTGTTCCTCTTTCTTTATTAAAATCCTCAAGATATGGAACATGTTGGAAATAATTTGCGTCAACTTCACCATTATCAGTAACAAGATTAGGCTGAACATAATCACTAAATTCTCTTATTACTAGTTCGTATCCTGCAGCTTCAACTTTAGATTTTGCAAATTCTAATATCTCAGCGTGTGGTGATGGTGATGCAGCAATAACAATTTTATTGCTCTGGCCTGATGCAGTTGACCCCTTCTTTCCACATGAAACGAAAGTAAACAACAAGCATATAACTACTAATAAACTTAAAACCTTCTTCATAACCTCTCCTTTATTTTGCACGTTTATCTATTTTTCTTGAAATAGCCAAGAATGATTCTTGAATCACTTGGACTAATATTACAAGTATAATTACTGTTATAAACATGACTATATTCTCATATCTATAATATCCATATCTAATTGCTACATCACCAAGACCTCCACCGCCAACTACGCCAGCCATCGCAGAATATCCAAGTATAGTTGTTGTCGTTATTGCAACTCCAACCATAAGATTAGGTCTTGCTTCAGTAAGTAAAACTTTAGTAATTATCTGAAAATCGCTTGCTCCCATAGAGCGTGCAGCTTCTATAACTCCATAATCAACTTCCATAATTGAACTTTCAACCATGCGTGCTATATACGGTGCTGCTGAAAATACAAGTGGAGGAATAACTGCAATAGGTCCTATAGTAGTTCCAACAAGCATCTTAGTAACTGGAAGAACTAATATAAGTAGTATTAAAAATGGAATTGATCGGAATATATTAATTATAACACCAAGAACCTGATTTATCACAGGTTTTGGGCTTATGCCATTTTTAGATGTTACTGCTAAAATCACGCCAAGAGGAAGTCCAATAATATACGATATTATTGACGATGCAACTACTATAAGAAGAGTTTCTCTTATTGCTGTTAAATATAAATCTAAATTAGTTGCCATCACTCGTTACCTCTTCAAAAACTACTGAAACTTCCTTTAGATACTTGTCAATATTATTGATTATATTCTTATCATCAGGTAGTTCTATAATCATCTGCCCATTAACTGCTCCATCTACCTCTCTTGTATCAGCAAATAAAATATTAATAGGCACATTGTTCTTCATAATAATATTTGAAATTACTGGTTCCTTAACTTTATTGCCGTCAAATACTAATCTAAATTTTCTTGAATAATTATTAACATCAATATTTAAATTATTGGCCACTGTAGCATCACCAAATATTAGTTTCTTACCGATTTCAGATTTTGGAGATGCAAATATATCCTTAACATAGCCAACTTCTGCAATCTTACTATGGTCTATAATTGCAACTTCTGAACATATACTCTCTACTACACTCATTTGGTGAGTAATTATAACTATAGTTACTCCAAGTTCTTTATTAATCTTCTTAAGTAAATCAAGAATCTGATTAGTTGTCTTAGGATCAAGTGCGCTTGTAGCTTCATCACAAAGGAGAACCTTAGGATCTAATGCCAATGCTCTTGCTATGGCAACACGCTGCTTCTGGCCTCCTGATAAATTTGATGGATAAGCTTTTTCCTTATCTGATAGGCCAACAAGCTTAAGCAAATTTCTTGCCTTTTCAATTGATGATTTTCTATCGGCATTTATTATCTCAAATGGAAATAGTACATTCTTAAGAACACTTGATTGCTCAAGTAAATTAAAATTCTGAAAAATCATTCCCATCTGTTTACGAATGCTTCTGATCTCGGAATCATTCATATCATTAAGGCACTTTCCTTCAAAATAAACTCTGCCTGATGTTGGCTTTTCTAAAAAGTTAAAACATCTAACAAGTGTAGATTTTCCTGCACCTGATAATCCTATGACACCAAAAATTGAACCTTTCTTAATATAAAGATTGATGTCTGATAGTGCGACATTTTCTACATCAGTTTTATAAACCTTTGTTAAATTTTCAACTCTTAAAATTTCGTTATCCATTTAAGTTTCTACAGAAAATTCCTTAAGTACTAAACCTTCATTTCTATCTAATACCATCTTAGGGCTCCACTCGTGTTGAAATAATATAAGTGGTCTTCCTTTTAAATCATTAATTCTCTTGGCATCAGTTGTTAGTGCAATTTTTTCTACATCTATATCTTTATAATTATCTATCCATCTTATGTATTCATATGGAAGTCTTTCAAGCTTAACTTCTACATTATATTCACTTCTTAATCTAAAAATTAATACATCGAATTGAAGTTCACCAACTACTCCAACAATTATTTCTTCCATACCAGATGATTCATTAAATACTTGAATTGCTCCTTCAAGTGCAATCTGGTTTATGCCCTTAACAAACTGTTTTCTCTTCATTGTGTCTACTTGGCGAACTCTTGCAAAATGTTCTGGGGCAAATGTTGGAATTCCCTCATAGCAGAATTTATTAGGTGGCTCACAAAATGTCTCTCCTATAGAGAAAATACCTGGGTCAAATACTCCTATAATATCTCCTGCATATGCTTCTTCTATAATCTTTCTTTCACTGGCAAATAGTGAGCCTGTCTGAGATAGTTTTACTTTCCTATTTTCTTTATATAAATTTACTTCACAATTTGCAGTAAATTTGCCTGAACAAACACGAAGGAATGCTATTCTATCTCTATGAGCCTTATTCATATTGGCCTGTATCTTAAATACAAAACCTGAAAACTTCTCATCATATGGGCTTATAGTTCTTCCATTATTATCTACTCTTGCCATCGGTGGATTAGTCATATCAATGAAATTATCAAGGAATATCTCAACGCCGAAATTGGTAAGTGCTGAGCCAAAAAATACTGGAGTAAGTTCGCCCTTATCTACTTTTTCCTTATCGTAGTTCTCGCTTGCGCCATCAAGTAATTCTATATCACTTTTAAGTTTCTCATAATATTCAGTACCTATCACAGCTTCTGCTTCATCAAGGGAATATGTTTTGGTTTCAATTTCTCTTGCACCGCTGTCTTTTGGAACATAAGTTATAACCTTTCCCGATTTTCTGTCGTATATACCCTTAAAGCTCTTTCCTGAAGATATAGGTATATTAATAAGGCAACATTTGATTCCTAAAACTTCTTCTATCTGATCAATTAGAGTAAAAGGATCTTTAGACTCTCTATCTAATTTATTTATAAAAGTAAATATAGGAATTTTACGTATAGTACAAACTTTAAAAAGTTTTATTGTCTGAGGTTCTACTCCCTTAGCAGCATCAATTACCATTACTGCTTGATCTGCTGCCATAAGAGTTCTATATGTATCTTCTGAGAAATCTTGGTGGCCCGGAGTATCTAAGATGTTGATACACTTATCTTGATACTCAAACTGCATTGCTGAGCTCGTTACTGAAATTCCTCTCTGCTTTTCAATTTCCATCCAGTCGCTTGTTGCTGCTCTCTGTGCCTTTCTTCCCTTAACTGTTCCTGCAAGATTTATTGCACCGCCATATAGCAAAAACTTTTCAGTAAGAGTTGTCTTTCCAGCATCGGGATGCGAAATTATTGCAAATGTGCGCCTCTTATTTATTTCTTGTTCAAACATTTTAACCTGCTTTTATAATTAGAATAATTTTGCCACGTATAGTGGCAAAATAAGTAGTATTGATTATAAGTTACAGGTTATAAATTTTTATCTTTAGAATTTAAAAATTCTGGAAGATTAGAGTTTGTACTTTGTGATTTCTTAGGTATAAATCCTGTTAATGCATCAAAATCAATTTTCTTATCATCTGCCTTCTTAGTATCGCCTACCTTCTGTCTTGCAAAATTAGGTGCGATTACATCTGATGGACTGCTAGGTGCAACAGGAACATTAGGCCTCATACTTGCTCCTGCCATAGGATTAGGTGTAGCTACATATCCCATATTGTCAAAACCTGCTCCATTCATATAACCTGGGATATTAATATTGCTAACTCCCTGGAAATTGGTTCCTGGGATGCCCATTCCAAAATTA
>CAMJPD010000030.1 GCA_946407765.1 uncultured Lachnospiraceae bacterium | reverse complement strand
TATTATGTTAGAATCTAATGCATATTATTCTAGTATGAGTGGTGCAGGACCTACAGTTTATGGCTTCTTCCAGAATAAAAAAGATGCACGCATTTGTAAGGTCAAGTTAAAAAGGAGTGATAAAAATATATGGGTAAGTATACAGTAGAAGAAACTGGTATAGAAGGATTGTTAGTCATAAATCCTGTTCTCAATGAAGATGACCGTGGATATTTTTATGAGTCTTATAATAAAAGGGATTTTGAAGCGCTTGGAATAAATATGGATTTTGTTCAAGATAATGAGGCAAAGTCTATAAAAAATGTTCTTCGTGGTCTTCACTTCCAGATAAACCATCCTCAGACAAAACTGGTTCGCTGCACTAAGGGAAAAGTTTTTGATGTTGCCGTTGATTTAAGAAAGGGTTCTAAAACATTTGGCAAACATTTTGGTGTAGAACTAAGTGAAGAAAATAAAAAAATGTTCCTAATACCTAAAAATTTTGCACATGGATATTTTGTAATGAGCACTGAAGCTGTATTTTGTTATAAAGTTGATGACTTCTACCACCCTAATGATGAGGGCGGAATTATATGGAACGATAAAGAAATTAATGTTAAGTGGCCTTTTCCAGAAAGTGAAATAGTAAATCTAATATTATCAAGTAAAGATACTAAGTGGGAAGGATTTGATAGCTGGAAGAAAAAATATCTATAATATGTCCAAGGAAAAATACGTAAGAAAAGTTAGATATAATGTATCACCTGCATATGAAGGAAAGCAATTAAGGGATGTCTTATCTAGTATAGGATATTCAAGGAATTTGCTTCAGTATCTTAAGAATGTCCAGAATGTAAGGCTTGATACTATAGTTCATAGTGGAGAAGAATTTAGTATAGAAATTGTTGAAAATGAAGATTCTGCAAATATAATTCCTGTGGAGATGCCTCTAGATATAATTTATGAAGATGAAGATATAATTGTAATAAATAAAGAAGCCGGCATACCTACACATCCATCATTAAATAATCATGATAATACTCTTGGAAATGCACTTTGTTATTATTTTAGGGATAGGACCTTCGTATATAGACCTATAAATAGGTTAGATAAGGGAACAAGTGGCCTTGTGATAGTTGCAAAAAACTTACTTGCTGCATCTCTTATATCAAAAAATTTTTCTGACAATTTTATAAGAAGGTCTTACCTAGGAATTGTTTCTGGGAATATTTTTTCTGCATTCATGAATAGTCCAGATACAATCAATTCAATAAGGAGTCAAGTAGATATAGAAGGCGTATATACACTTAACAATTTAGAAAGGTTCATAAAACCAAAAGGAACAGTAAATATTCCTATAAAGAGAATGGCAGATAGCCTAGTTAAGAGAGTATGGGCTCCTGATGGTGAAGAAGCTAGGACTATTCTCTACCCATTAAAATATAATAGAAAAAACAATACAAGTCTTGTAAGATTTATATTAGAAACTGGTAGAACCCACCAAATAAGAGTTCATATGCTAACTGTAGGATTTCCTATCATTGGCGATTTTTTATATAATCCTGATTTTTCTTTAATAAATAGACAGGCTCTTCATGCTAGCGAGATAATATTTGTCCATCCTATTACAAGAAGAACTATGAGATTTGTTGCTAGCATACCAGATGATATTTTAAAACTAATTTAAAAGCCTCCTTATTATAGGAGGCTTTTTTTATTTTGAAGAATCCTTAATAAATTTTTCTATTCCTTGATCTGTGAGTGGATGTTTAATTGCTTGCATTAAAACTTTATATGGAATAGTTGCTATATCACATCCAGCCTTAGCACATTCTACTATGTGAAGTGGATGTCTTATAGATGCACCTATGATTTCGGTCTCAATATCATAATTAGTAAATACATCTACTATATCATATATAAGCTGCATACCATCTTCTGATACATCATCATATCTTCCTACAAAAGGTGAAACATAAGTTGCACCAGCCTTAGCAGCAAATAGAGCTTGGTTTACATTAAATATAAGTGTTACATTAGTTTTTATTCCTTCTTTAGAAAGAATAGAAACTGCTTTGATTCCTTCTGCCGTCATAGGAATTTTAACTATCATATTCTTATGAATCTTGGCAATTTCTCTTGCTTCCTTTACTATATCATCGCACTTTGATGTTGTCGCTTTTACTTCACCACTTATAGGACCATCAACAATAGTTACTATTTCTTTGATAACATCATCAAAACTTCTTCCTGATTTTGCAATAAGTGATGGGTTAGTTGTTACACCGCTTATTATTCCAAGTGATGCTGCTTCTCTAATTTCATTAACATCTGCAGTATCTATAAAAATTTTCATACATTACCTCCTTAAAAATTTTTATTTTCCTAGAACGTTTCTTATTGCATAAGGCGTTCTATAATTCCATTTTGAAATTCTAATTCCCGTCCTAGCACTTGCTGCGTGAACGATTTGATTATTTCCTATATAGATAGCAACGTGGTCTACAACTCCTGCGCTGTTAGTATAGAATATCAAATCTCCTATCTTCATATCTTTGCTTGTAACCTTCGTACCTTTCTTTACTTGGTCACGAGAAGTTCTTGGAAGCGACACACCATATTTCTTGAAAACAGATTGAACAAATCCTGAACAGTCAGCACCATTTGTAAGTGATGTTCCACCCCACAAATATGGGTTACCAATAAATTGTATAGCATATGCTTTAAGATCTGTTCTTGTTTTAGAAACGCCAGCTGGTGCTGCACTTGATACTTTCCATTCTATTGCTTGGTCTAGTGCATAACGAACTTGCACATAGTTCTTAGATGTAGAAATATAACCGTAGTTATCCTTTCCTTCACCACCATCAAGTTCTATCTTAATCCAACCATCAAGTTGATCTTCTACTATATATGATTCTTCTCTTGTAATCGTAGTCCATTGTTTATATTTTAATCCCGGTCCTGTTCTAACTTTAAGAGCTGCAATTTTTACTATTGCTCTTAAATCTGCATACTTAACTGCAAGTTCTTCTGCCTTCTTTCCTGTTGCAATATATTGTTTATTGACATATCCTGTCACAAGACCTGATTTGATTTTATACCAATTACCTTCTGTAGAAAGTATTTCGCAGCCACCTTTGCCTGGAAGTTTTCCTATAACTGTTCCATTGTCCTTAGCTGTCTTTCTAATATTGAGATATGACTTAGTAGTTGATACTCCAAGGTTGTCATAATATTTTATAACATCATTTTTAAGATTTTGAGTTCTTGCAGCATTAAGACAATATTCTACTGCTACATAACTTGAGTCTGCAGATATATAAGCATAAGATACATCATCCATATTATCTGCTTCTACTATGAACCAATCACCTACTCTTTCTTTTATTGCATATCTCTCGCCTTTAAATGCTGCTGTAAGTTCCGTATCTGTACTAATTTCTGGCTTAGATCTCATCCATAATTTATCAACTAAAACTATGGCTCTTTTCTTAATATTGGCACGAGCAAGGGACTTAGCTTCTTCACCTGATACTAAAAATTTAGTTGCAACATAGCCTGTCATACCGCCTGAAATAATTTTGGCATAGTCCTTATTCTGAGATGATGGATTTTCTAATATTTCACAAGCTGCATTTTCAACTAATTTACCTATTATATTTCTTGTATTCTTCTCATCTGGCTCACTTCGTAAATTAACATAACCATCGCACCTAATCATTCCTATATTAGAATATGAATCAAGTACGCCAGATGTATCACTCTTGTGGATTTTTTCTATTATGTCATCTATATAATCACTATAATTTGACTCATCATATCTTGCATAAGATTTAGCAGAATATGTTGAAGTTTCAGATGCTGCTTTTGGGCTTGGCTGGTTAGAAAAAATTGATTTGAAGAAATTTAATACTATAAAAATTATTACTATTACAAAAATTGGTTTCTTAAACTTCCAGATTAAATTCAATATAAGACTTAAGAAATTTTTTCTTTGTGCTTTTTTTCTTCTACTTTTGATATGATTTACTGCACTACTTTGATGACTATTGTTCATTATCATTTTCTATCTTTACCTAAGAAAAAGAGTGCCACTGTTCCTGGACCAGTATGGCAACCTATAGTAGTTCCTATGCTACTTACTTCTACAGCTTTTAATTTTGGGAACATTTTACTAAGTTCATTAATTAAGTTTTGTGCAAGATCCATACAGTCAGAATGTGTAAGGAAAAATCTTTTATTGAAATCAAAGCCTTCTATTGTATTTTCCTTAACATAATTTATAACTGTCTTTATAGCCTTAGACTCGCCTCTAACCTTTTCGAATACTTTTAACTTACCATCAGCTACACATTCCATAACTGGGAATATATTAAGTATGCCGCCAACAGCTCCTGCAAATTGAGATATTCTACCGCCTCTCACAAATGAAGTGAGGTCACTTGAATAAAATACGTGACGAATTTTTGGTCTTGTTTCTATTACATACTTTTCTAATTCTTCTATACTAACGCCTTCTTGCTTTTTTTCATTAGTAAATTTAAGCAGACATCCATATCCACCTGATGCAGATAAACTGTCTAACACTATTACTTTTCTATCTGGGTACTTTTCCATCATTATATCTCTTGCTATACATGCACTATTAAAAGCACCTGATATTCCTGATGAGAGTGATATGTGCAATATATCATTACCTTCTGAAAGAGCAGCCTCCCACTTTTCTACATATGCATCTGGAGATGGTTGAGATGAAGTTGGAGTTGCTCCTTTTCTCATAAGTTCATAGAATTTAGCAAATGGAATGCTCTCGCCAAAGTCATCTTTATAAGACTTACCATCTAATATAAATTGGAAATTAACAACTATAATGTTGTTATCTTCCATGTATTTCTTATCTATATCAACAGTTGAACATGTTGATAAAACATACTTACCCATCATTTTCTCCTATACTAACTTAACATCAGCACCAAGTGCTGCCAATTTATTTTCAAAATCTTCGTAGCCTCTTTTTATATATTCTACATTAGTAATTGTACTCTTACCATTTGCTGATAATGCTGCTATAACAAGTGCTGCACCAGCTCTTAAATCTGGAACTACTAAATCTGCGCCATTTAAAACTTCTACTCCTTCTATAGTTGATATCTTATCCTTAACTTCTATCTTGGCTCCCATTTTTTTGAGTTCATCAACATACTTAAATCTACTTTCAAAAATTGATTCTTCAACTTTGCTTATGCCTCTTGCCTTAACTAGAACGCTACTAATCTGAGGTTGCATATCTGTTGGGAAACCTGGATATGGAAGAGTCTTAACTTGTGTTGGATATTCATTCTCACAACCCACAACTCTAAGAGCTTCATCATATTCTATAACATTATTTCCCATATCTATTAACTTAGCACTTATTGAATCTAAGTGCTTTGGAATTATATCTTTAATTAATATATCGCCCTTAGTTGCTGCAGCAAGACACATATAAGTTCCTGCTTCTATCTGATCAGGGATAACTGAATAAGTTGTGCCATGAAGTTTTTTAACTCCGCGAACACGGATAGTATCAGTACCAGCTCCGCGCACATTTGCCCCCATAGAGTTTAAAAAGTTAGCTATGTCAACGACATGAGGCTCCTTGGCTACGTTTTCTATATATGTAGTTCCATCAGCCATTGTTGCTGCAAGCATTATGTTAATTGTTGCACCAACTGATACCGTATCAAGATAGATATGTGTTGCAATTAAATTATCTGCACGGGCTACGATTTTAGAATTAACTATATCTGCATACGCTCCAAGTGCTCTAAATCCTTTAAGGTGTAAGTCAATAGGACGCTCACCAATTGCACAACCACCTGGAACTGGAATAATTGCTTTTTTAAATTTAGAAAGTAAGGCACCAACAAAATAATAGGAAGCTCTAATTTTCTTAAAGCATCCATCTTGCTTAGCTTCAAGTCCTATATCCTTAGCATTAATGCGGACTGTGTTTTTACCTTCTCTAGTAACAGAGCCACCTAGTTCAACTATTGCTTCTAGCATGCTAGCAATATCTTGAACATCTGGAACATTTTCTACAACAACTTCATCGTCAGTCATAATAGAGGCGGCGAGAATTCCTAAAGCGGCATTCTTTGCCCCTGATATTACGACTTCTCCAGAAAGCCTATTACCACCATTTATCTCATATTTCATAATATAACAATTAAATTTTAATATAAATATAGTAAAAAGTAAAGTTAGTAACTAGTATCCTCTTGCTTCCTTAGCTCTAGTTGCATACTTAGATGATGGATGTTCACCTATTATTTTGTCAAATAATGTATTAGCTTCTCTATTCTTACCTTGATTCTGATATAGTCTTGCAAGGAGCCACATCGTTTCTGGGTCATTAGGGTCGAGTTCTAAACTAAGTTGATAATAATATACTGCTTGCTCTTTCTTTCCAGCATTCCACGAATCAGTTCCAAGTTCACAAAGTTTCTTGGCACCTACTCCTTCTAGATATGATTTTGCCTTATTGAGAAGTGGAACTAAGTTTTCATCAGTAATTTTAGATTTATCTAATTCAACATAATTCTTAGTTGCTCTACTTATATAACCATTCTCATAATCAGATATTATACTATTTAATTTTTCATATTGCTCTGAGAACAATCTGTTTTCTTCTTGATATGCTTGGAGTTTTGATACAGCAGAATTGGCTTCACTTGCTAGTGATTCATTAGAATTTCTTAAATCAAGAATGATTTTATTTTGTGAATCTACTTGCTCAGAATAAATTACCACATCTCTATTTAATGATGTAATAAGACTCTTCCTCTGCATAGGATAGACAACATATGCATATCCAAGTATGCACATGATAATTCCAAGCGATACATATAAAAACTTCTGTCTTGAAGAAAGTTGCTTAATAATCTTAGGAACTATCCTATCATTAGATGATAAGTCCTTAGTAGAATAAATACTTGTGAGCACTTTCTCATCAAGGTCTGACTTCTTAGTGTTCTTCTTAATTACATCCATATAATAATTAAGTTTAGGATTATACTTATCAACTTTAAGTGAATTTAAAATAAATGAACCCGCTCTAACATATAAGTCCCTCTGCATAAGAAGAAGTGCAAGGAGCGCATTTGCCTTAATGAATTTAGGATTTAGAGATGTAGCTTTATATAAAAGCTGCATCGCCCAATCAACCTGTCCCTTGTTGATTCTGTAGAGTGCTTCATTGTATTGCTTTATGCTCTCGCTAAAATTAAAAAGATTTTCTTTATCGTTGAATAGATTATTGATATATTCTATGGCAACATTTCGATTCGTACTATCATTATATGAGATGGTCCATTCTATGATCGCTTCTGATACTTCACCTCGCTCAAAAAGAACAAGGCCATATAAATTCCTTGCGTGCTTATTGTACTTATTACAACGTAGTGAATTACTTAACGACTTGATAGCATTAGTTAAATCTCTTGACTTAGCATATTTTAGACCTTCGTTGTAAAAATAATTAGATAATTGTTTTAATGTTAACTCTATATCCAAAAATGCTTTACCCTAAATCATCAAGAGGAGATTTCTTCTTCATCCCCTTAACATAATCTGTTAGAAATTCATATAGGTCTAACTCACTTCTCTTTTCAACTTCGTTTTGTATATTACCTATATCTACGCTTGGTTTAAATTTTTTAATTTCCTCATCAAAATTAATCATTATTGCTCCAAGTTTTATATTTCTTTCTAAATTATATCAAATGTTATATTAATTTACTATTAAGAATTGTGTATCTTCTTCCAAGAATTAAGATAGATATCTTCTGTATCACCACCTAGATATTTATATATTTCATATTTTTTAAGATTTGCATCATCTAATTTTGGAAATATTGACTCATCATCTAACTCTTGTTTACTTAAGTCTTCCATAACTTTTATATTAGGCGAACCATAATGCATATAGTCATAATTCTTCTTGGATATATCTTTCCTTAGTAAAAAATTAATCCATTTTTTTGCTGCATCAATATTTTTTGAATTATTAAATATTACCCAAGAATCAATTGTCATATTGGTTCCTTCACTTGGAATAACATATACATATTCATTATCAGGATTAGAAGTTCTCATATATTCCATCTCACCTGAATAAGTAACTCCTATAGATTTTGATCCAGATACCATAAGATCTCTAACTTCATCTATAACATAAGATACAGATAAATCCTTTTGGTTTATTAAATCGTTACAAGCCTTATTAATTTCATCTATATTTTTAGTATTAAGTGAATAATTATTCTTCTTAAGTCCTACCATAAGTAGGTCGCGGACTGCATCTTGCATCATTATCTCACCGTCATATTCTTTATTCCATAAGTCATTCCATGATTTTGGATAAGATAGATTTTTTTCATCAAGTAAAGTTTTATTGTATGAAATTCCTATAGTTGAATAAACATAAGGAACAGCATATGTATTATTATAATCAAATGATTTTGATAATTCTAAAATTTTATTATCGATATTATTATAATATTCTAAGTCTGACAGATTATAAGAATGTAATAATCCTTCAGCAGCCATTCTTTCTATCATATAATCTGATGGACATGCACAGTCATATATGATATTTCCTGATTTCACTTTGGTATACATCTCTTCATTAGTATCGAACATATCATATACAACTTTAATTCCAGTCTCTCTTTCAAATATGTCTATTACTTCTTCATCAATATAAAGTCCCCAGTTATAAACATATAAAATATTTTCGCTATTAGGATGCATATTAAAACATGATGATAAGAACAAACTTAGAATTGTTATATAAATAGCAATTTTAATAATTTTGCTTATTTTAAACATATTATTCTTCTTCTAATTTAAGAACGCTCATAAATGCAGATTGAGGTATTTCTACAGTACCGAAGGTTCTCATACGTTTCTTACCTTCTTTTTGTTTTTCAAGAAGTTTTTTCTTACGAGATACATCGCCACCATAACATTTTGCAAGAACATCTTTTCTAAGTGCTTTTACAGTTTCTCTTGCAATAACTTTACTACCTATTGCAGCTTGTATAGGTATTTCAAAAAGCTGACGAGGAATCTCATCCTTAAGCTTTTCGCACATGCGGCGTCCTCTTTTTTCTGCACTGTCCTTATGAACTATGAATGAAAGAGCATCAATATTTTCTTTATTAACTAATATATCAAGTTTTACAAGTTTTGATTCTTCATATCTTGCAAATTCATAATCAAGTGAAGCATAACCTTTAGATCTTGATTTTAATACATCAAAAAAGTCATATATAATTTCGTTAAGTGGAAGGTCATACTTAATTTGTACTCTTGTTTTTTCAATGTAATCTATCCCTTGAAGAACTCCTCTCCTTTCTTGACATAGTGACATAACATTACCAACAAATTCATCATTGGTCATAATCTGAGCTGAAACGATAGGTTCTTCTATATGATCTATTTCAGATGGATCTGGGAGATTACTTGGATTTGTGAGTATAATTTTTTCTCCATTCTTTTTATATACATGATAGATAACGCTTGGTGCTGTTGTAACAAGGTCTAAGTTGTATTCTCTCTCTAATCTTTCTTCTATTACATCAAGGTGAAGAAGACCTAAGAAGCCACATCTAAATCCAAATCCAAGTGCAATTGATGTTTCAGCTTCATAAGAAAGTGATGCATCATTAAGCTGCAATTTTTCTAGTGCATCTCTTAAATCTCCATATTTTGCACCATCCGATGGATATAGTCCGCAGTAAACAACTGGTGTTACTTTTTTATATCCTGGAAGAGCTTTATCACATGGATTATCAAAATCTGTTATTGTATCTCCAACTCTTGTATCTTTTACATTCTTTATTGATGCACATATGTAGCCAACTTCTCCCGCACGCAGTTCATTGGTAGGTAAGAATTTGCCTGCTCCAAAAAAACCAACTTCTACAACTTCAAAATTTGCATCTGTTGCCATGAGTTTAATTTTAGTTCCCTTTTTTACTGTGCCTTCGAAAACTCTGCAAAATACTATAACTCCTTTATATGCATCATAGAGAGAGTCAAATATAAGTGCTTTTAGTGGACCATCCTTATCACCACTTGGTGGAGGAATTTTATTTACTATTGCTTCTAAAACATCTACTACATTAAGTCCATTTTTGGCAGATATTCTTGGTGCGTCCGAGCAATCTATTCCTATAATATCCTCTATTTCCTTAGCTACTTGATCGGGATTAGCATTAGGAAGATCTATCTTATTAATGACAGGAATAATTTCAAGATTGTGATCAAGAGCAAGATATACATTGGCAAGTGTTTGAGCTTCAACACCTTGTGCAGCATCAACTATAAGTATTGCACCCTCGCATGCAGCAAGTGACCTACTTACTTCATAAGTAAAGTCAACATGTCCTGGTGTATCAATTAGATTAAAGATATAGTCCTCACCGTTTTTTGCCTTATAACTTATACGAACAGTTTGAGACTTTATCGTAATGCCTCGCTCTCTTTCTATGTCCATATTGTCAAGGACTTGAGACTGCATCTCACGACTTGTAAGCACACCTGTCATCTCAATTATTCTGTCGGCCAGAGTACTCTTACCATGATCTATATGAGCTATGATACAAAAATTTCTAATTTTATTTAAATCATACATCTACTTTATCTGCCAAAATTAATTTAAGTGTATTATATTATATTTACAAGGGTATTTCAATAAATGCTAACTTGACAAGTTAGTCAATTTTTTGTATTATAACGAAAGTACATTTTAAGAATATTAGAACATATTCCATAAAGGAGATAATAATGGCAAATATTAAATCAGCTAAAAAGAGAATCAAGGTTGCTAAGAGAAATGAAACTAGAAACAAAGCAACAAAGTCTAAAGTTAAAACTTACATCAAGAAGGTAGAAGCTGCTGCTGCTACAGGCGATAGAGAGACAGCTACAAAGTTACTCAAGGAAGCAACAAAGCATATCAACAAAGCTAAGTCTAAGGGTGTATACCACAAGAAGAATGCAGCAAGAAAAGTTTCTAGAATAGCTAAAGCCGTAAATAAAATAAAATAATAATAATAAAAAAGAAATGCCTCAAATCATTTCTTTTTTATTTCCTTGTATTATCTTTTAAATAATCTATATACAGATTCAAACATTTTTGGTAAAACGAAGATGATTTTCTTATCTCTGCACAAAGTTTATCTTCTAGTGTAAATGTTTTATTGGTAATTAATCTTTTAGTTTCTTCAGTATTTTGCAATAAGGTTTCAATAGGGACGCGAAATATTTTAGCAAGAACTTTCAGTGTTTCTATGTCTGGAAATCTATGGCCTATATCCCACTTATATATAGTTGATAATGAATAAAAATATCCATACTTTTCTAGCTCCCTTCTCATGCCCTCTATTGAATAACCAAATTGATTTCTTAAAGTTTTAAATGTTGTGATTTTATGTTTACGTCTTGATTTTTCCATAAATACTCCTATTTGAATTTGATAACAAATTCACGTATATTTTTTTATAACACAACAAAATAAACCAAATATATTATATAAGATAACTGATAACCATAAGACGTCAATTAATTATTTATTCTTATGTAATTAGTTTTATTCTCTCACAATCAATTTCAAACTTCTTTCTACTTAAGTAAGAAAATTCTTCATCATCAAAATCACCAAGAATTACTCTATTAGAAAATAAAACCTGGTATTTTATCTTGTTAAAATACTTTTCTTTTATATTATTTATTTTCTTATCATTTAAATTTATATACTTACTCTCACCTATAATTGGGAGTCCTATATCGTATAACTGAGATCTAATCTGATGAGATTTTCCAGTATAGAGCATTGCCTCTATCATAAAATATAAATCGGACTTAGATAATAATTTAAATCTTGTTGCAATCTGTCCATCACCTAGTGTGTCACCTATATTTACATTTTCATCATATATATGTGTATTAGATAATATGGCAATATTGTTTTTCTCATCTTTTTTATAGTCTGATATAACA
>CAMJPD010000029.1 GCA_946407765.1 uncultured Lachnospiraceae bacterium | reverse complement strand
GATATAGAATTTGAAAAGCTTGCAGCTTATTTTAAAAATGGCTCTCATCCACTTGGAGATAATATAGAATTAGTTCTTCCAGTTGATTATGAAAATGGAACTAAGTTTTATGACTTTGTTCCTAGGATAATTGATAAATCTATTATTCTAAATGATAGTGATGAATTTAAGAATTATTATAGTGGGATGCTTAGATATGCATCCTGCGACTTATTTATAAGAGCTAAGGTGAGCAAGAAGAACTTAAGCAGACTGATACTCAAACAAAAGTTGATATACGGTCTCGCAATGTCTAAAAGGTATAAAATTATTTATAGTAAATATTCATTATTCAATAAAATTGCTATATTTATATTAAGCCATGTAGGAAAATTTTTTACTCTTAATAAATTATATAAGATGCATAAAGATAATTTCACCGATCTGGATAGTAATTATGATTCAAGTAAAAAAGATTGTATATATTATTATCCTAATTATGAAGCAGGCTGGCTAGAGTGTAAATTAAAACCTGAAGATATAGAAGAAAATATTCTTGTAGATTTTGAAGATGTAAAATTATATTCACCAGTAGGATACGATAATGTACTTAAAGAACTCTATGGAGAATATATGAAATTGCCTCCTAAAGATAAACAGGTTCCAAGTCATAACACAATAGATGTGTTACAAGATAATGAATCTGTTCAACAAATTTTAAAGTAGGTTAATATGAAAAAGATAGTGTTATGTATATTAGATGGATTCGGATTATCTGATGAGAAAAATGGAAACAGTGTATATTTAGCAGATACTAAAAATTTTGATAGGCTGTGTCAAAAATTTTCATTTGTAAGTGGGAATGCATCAGGAAGATTCGTTGGCCTTCCAGATGGACAGATGGGAAATAGTGAGGTTGGTCATCTTAATATAGGATCTGGTAGAAAAGTAGTTCAGGATTTAACAAGAATTACAGATGCTATAGATGACAAATCGTTTTTTGAAAATAAATCATTACTTTGTGCAATTGAAAATTGCATTAAGAATAATTCTCCATTACATGTAATGGGATTGTTATCTGATGGGGGAGTTCATTCTCATATAGAACATTTGCTTGCAGTGTGCTTACTAGCAAAAAAACACAATATAGCTAATGTTTTTATACATGTTATAAGTGATGGTAGAGATGTTCCTCCTACAAGTTCAAAAGATTTTATACTAGAACTTAAATCTAAATTAGAAAAAGATAGCCTACCTGGTGTTATTGCAACTATTTGCGGTAGATATTATGCAATGGATAGGGACAAGAATTACGACAGAACTAAAATGTATTATGACCTGCTGACAAAGGAAACTAATTTATGTAATATATCACCAGTAGAATATATAGAAGAAAGTTATAAGAATAAAACAACAGATGAGTTTATTAAGCCAGCACTATTTTGTAGAGATGGAATTATAGGTGAAAATAGTTCCGTAGTTTTTATTAATTTTAGACCTGATAGGGCAAGGCAGATCACTAGGTGCTTTTGTGATGATGAATTTACATTTTTTGATAGGGGAAATAGAATTAAAACATGCTTTGTATGCATGACAGATTATGACCCTACAATTAAGAATAAATTAGTAGCATTTGAAGATATTGATATAGTTGATACTCTTGGCGAGGTTTTATCAAAAAAGGGAATTAAACAATTAAGAGTTGCTGAGACAGAAAAATATGCTCATGTTACATTCTTTTTTAATGGTGGGAAAGAAGAACCATATGAAGGAGAAGATAGGATATTGATTCCGTCTCCTAAGGAAGTTAAGACTTATGATCAAAAACCAGAGATGAGCGCTTATGCAGTATGCAGCGCAGTTGTTGATGCAATAAATGATGACATCCATAAAGTTATAATAGTAAATTTTGCAAATCCTGATATGGTAGGACACACAGGAAATTTAGATGCTGCAATCAAAGCAGTTAAAGCCGTTGATGAATGCCTAGGTAAGATAGATAAGGTATTGGAAGAAACAAATTCTACTATGATTATAATTGCAGATCATGGAAACAGCGAGAAAATGCTGACAGAAGATGGTAAGCCATGGACGGCACATACAACCAACAAAGTTCCTTTTATTTTAGTTAACTATGATGGTGACTTGAAGAAAACAAAATTGAAAGATGGCGGTAGCTTATGTGACATTGCGCCAACGATATTAGATATAATGAATATCGATAAGCCCAAATCAATGACAGGAACTTCATTGCTTGTATAGACTATAATTAATATTTATGATAGAATAAGCGATATGAAAAAAATTGGCATATTAACAGATTCAAGTAGTGGTCTTAATATAAAACAGTGTGAAGAAATAGGTATACATAACCTACCTATGCCATTTTTAGTAAATGAAAAAGAATGCTATGAAGAAAAAAATATAAGTAAGGAAGACTTTTTTAAGGTACTTAATGAAGGAGCAAGCTTTTCTACAAGCCAACCTTCTCCAGATGAAGTTCTCAATAAATGGGATGAACTTCTTAAAATCTACGATGAAATACTATATTTCCCTATTACATCTGGACTTTCATCTTCTTATTCAACGGCAATGACACTTGCAGAAGATGAAAAGTATAGAAATAAAATTTTTGTAGTTGACCATAAAAGAATCACGGGATGTTTAGTAAATTGTCTTAAAGATGCTAAGGCCATGGTAGATAATGGAAAGAGCTGCATAGAAATTAGAAATATAATAGAACAAGATAAGTGTAAATCAAGATATACAATTCAGTTAGATACACTTGATTATTTGGCTAAAGGCGGTAGATTAAATAATGCAGCTGCCTTTATAGGGAATATTTTGTCAGTAAAGCCAATACTCGCTTCGTCAGGAAATAAGTTTGAACTTGTATCTAAGACAAGGACCTTAAGTAGTGGAAAGCAAGTCATTCTTGAACTTACAAAAGACTTTATAGACAAGGAATTAAAATGCACAGATTATAATGAATTAGTATTTTATTCTGTTCATATACAAAATGAGAGTCTTGCTAAGGAGTTTGCAGAAGAAATTAAATCATATTTTTCACTAAAGAAAGATGTTGAGATACATGAATTGCCACTTGTTGTTGCTTGTCATATTGGACCTGGTGCTATTGCATGTGCAATGTGTAAGCCATTATCTTAAGTTAAACATATCTATTAATAATAATCTAGGAGGAATATGGAAAGGCCAATACTTGCTTTAGCTTTTGCAAGTATATTAGGAGTCATATTTGCAGTTAATTATATAAGCGCACCTACGCTTATTATCCTACTTGTTATAGTAGGAATATTAATATATAGAGAAATAAAAAACGATCATATAAATTACAAGTTTTTATTATCTTTACTAGTAATGTTTATTATATTTGGAGTGAGAACTAGATATGCGAATTTTTTGTACAGTAGTTATGACAAAACCATTGCTAGTTTTGAAGACATGGATATTAAGGTTGAAGGAAGACTTGAAAAAACAGGGATGTCAGATAATTCAATTTATTATGTTTTGGGCGATTCAACTATATCAAGCGCATATGGAAATTACGAGTTGCTCTCAGATGATAATAAAATAAAGTATGCTCATAAATATAATCAGCCTATAGGGAAAGTAAAAATATACATCAAGAAAGACTTTTTAGAGGATCCAATATATCAAAATCTAAAATTATACATAGGGAATAGGATATCGTTTACCTGTTATGTGAGCCAGTCTGATTATCCAACAAATGATGGTGAATTTGATTTTAAAACTTATAATAGGGGAATATTTATAACCGAAGCATTTTACAGTGAGTCTATTCCTCTTGTAATAGATGATACAAGAGACCATTTTGCCAATTTTATACAGGAAATTAAAAATAAAATAAATGAAAAAATATTCCTACTGTATAATGACGAAGATGCAGGGCTGCTTTCTGCGATGACTACTGGAGATAAAAGCAATTTATCTCAGAAAATAAGAAAAATGTTTAGTGATAGTGGCATATCCCATATTCTTGCTATATCTGGTCTCCACTTATCGATATTAGGACTTGGCTTATTTGAATTACTGAGAAAGAAAATATCAATCAAGACGAGTGCAGTAGTAACTACTATATTTATAATATTTTATGGAATTTTAATAGATGCATCGGCAACTAGTGTTAGAGCTATATTTATGCTTCTTCTCAGATTCATTTCACTATCTATTGGTAGGACATATGATACTAAGAATGCACTTGCACTAGCTGCCATAATGTTACTTTTTTATAATCCTTATGTATTATTCAACGCAGGGTTTCAATTCTCATTCATCGCAATATATGCGCTAAATCTTTATGATACTTCTAATATAAATAATAAAATATTAAAAATTCTTATTCCATCTATTGTACTTCAACTTTTTATACTCCCTATAACAATATTCCATTATTTTAAATATCCAACTTACTCTATATTATTAAATTTTATAGTTATACCACTTATGGTATACGTTTTGTGTATAGGACTATTGAGTATAGCATTTAGTTTTATTTTTATTCCATGTGCATACTTCCTTGCAGGTTCTGTCCATTATATATTTATGTTCTATAGATTTTTAATAGCAGTAGACCAAAAGCTTCCATTATATAAAATTACATTAGGAAGGCCATCGTATATGCAGATAGTTATATACTATTTGATACTTGTTGTATTATTGAGCATTGATTCCATAAGAGCAGATAGATTAATAAAAAGTATTAGAGATAATAAACTTAGTAGACTTAAAATATATAGCTTGGCAAGTAAGTACTTTGCTTGTTCTTTAATTCTTATAGTTTTCCTTACATATAAATTTAATCCTAACCTTGAAGTGAATTATCTGAATATAGGACAGGGTGATGCAATAGTAGTAAAGAACAATGATATATTAATTACTATAGATGGAGGCTCTACTTCAAATAAGTCTAATGGCAAATATATTTTAGAGCCATTTATTTTATCACATGCTAAAAATTATATAGATATTGCATTCATAACTCATGCAGACTCTGACCATACTAATGGAATAAAATATATACTAGATAGTAGTGATGAAATTAATATCGGATCGTTAATTCTTCCAGTATCTGCAATTAATGATTACAGATACAATGATATAATAAGCTCAGCAATTTCAAGAAATTGCAATATAAGATATATGAAAATGGGTGATGAAGTAATATTGAACGATGACATGAAGATAAGCTGTCTCTATCCAATAGATAATTCATTTATTGAAAATGCAAATGCACATTCACTAATTTTACTACTGGAAAAAGAAAATAGTAAGTTTTTATTTATGGGAGATGCAGGAATAAATGAAGAGATGGCAATGATTGATAATTCAAAATATATGAATAAAGATGTTAGAGGCTCTATTCTTAAAGCAGGTCACCATGGATCATCAACATCATCTGGTAAAGAGTTTATAGAGTATGTAGGCCCCAAATTGGTAATCCTTTCATATGGCAAAAATAATCAATATGGACATCCACATACAGAAGTATTAGAAATCTTAGAAGGAAATGGTATTCCAGTACTTACAACTGCAGCTTCTGGACAAATAACAATAGATGGTCAAAATAAAATTACAATGAAGTATATAAATAATGTCATGCACTAATTAATAATTTTATTTACACAGAGTTAGTAGTTTTATATTAATTGACTTTTTAAGTCTAATACAATAAAATTAATTTAATAATTTTGGGCATTAATGTTTATATATAATCATAAGGGTGAATTATGAAGTTTGTTTTAAAAAGATTTTTCTTAACATATCTAGTAATAATAAGCATATCATTATTGTTTTCGTGCGATTCTACGGATGGTAGTAAAAATATTAATAATGAAGTAGGTGCCAGCGAGAGTACCGAAAATAGAATAGATCATTTTGAAGATACCTCAAATATAAATCAGGATGGCATTTATGATAGAACTATAATGTTTTATATGATAGGTTCGGATCTTGAGGAAAACTCTATGGCAGCTACAGAATGTATTGCAGAAGTGTGCAAATATAAAAATCCAGAAAGTGTAAATTATATATTTATGACAGGCGGTTCTGTAGCAGAAAATGTTAACCTATCTAGAGAAGATGAAGATTTTAAGAATTTATATAGCGAATACTACAAAATTAATTGGGAAATAAATCAGATCTGGGAAGTTAGAGATGGGCTTAAGGTAGTGGAAGAAAACTTTGGCAAGGAAAATATGACTGATGTTAAAACCCTGAAAAAGTTTCTTGAGTATGTAAAAAAGAACTATCCATCAAAAAAATACGATATCATTTTTTCGGACCATGGTGGCGCAGGGCTCTATGCATTTGGAACTGACACAAGGTATACAGATGATAGAGATGCAGTTACTCTAAGAGATTTAGATGATGCATTTAGTAGCACAGGACTTCAATTTGATATGGTAGGTTTTGACGCCTGCCTTATGGCTTCATTTGAACTTATGAATGTACTGTCTCCATATGCAAATTATCTTGTAGCTGCAGAAGAAACATCTTTTGGTGATTGGGATTATTCTTTCCTTGATCTTGTTAATAATAATCCGAGTATAGATGCAAAGGAGCTTGGAATAAAAATTGTAGATGATTTTATGGACAAGACTTACATAGTAGCTAATTCACTAGGTGTATATTCACTAAGAGGTTTTAGTGATAAGGTATCAGAAAGTTTGACAGCATTTGCCCATAGTATGAATGAATATTTATCTACAGATAATTATCTAATTAACCTATATGATATATTGAGAATGACTATGGGTTTAGGGTATCAAGATATTTCTGACATTAAGGATCTAAGAGATTTTCTAGACTGGGTTGAAAATTTAGATAACTCAGAGTTGAAAACAGAACTAAGGGTTAGTGCTAGAAAACTTTGGGAAGATGTAGAACAATTTATCATATATTATAGAACCCACAAGCCAAAAAATGAGGACGGAAGCGAGAAAACTGGTGGTGTAAATTTTGTATTTCCCATAGAAGAAGTTTATTACAGTGATGGTGATGAATATGATAATGCAATATTATCTATGAAAAATTATCCTGAAAGTTTGAATGCAGAATATAGACTTATGTATAAGCTCGCTTTTCTTAGAAAATCACTGGTTCAAGAACTTGTTTACAATACATTTGAAAGTAATGATAATGAAGTCATAGCATCATTAGATGCTCTCTGCGATAGAGCAAGAGAAAAATATCAAATCCCTAAAAATTATATAGATAATATAAAAACCAACATTGTTCCTATGCTTGCAGGCAATAGACTAAGAAGTGGTGATAACGGTAACATAAGCTTTACAAGAAATGTTAATGATAATAAGATTTCATTTGATCTTCAGTTTAATGAAGATATAGCGTGGTTACTTTATACGCCTAATGCAACAGCTAGAACATATGATATTGATGGAAAAGTTTTAAGCCTTGGACAAGTACCAGTTCCTAGAGTAGAAACTGTAGCTAATGGAGTAGTAAATTGGGCAATTACACCAGAAGAAGATAGGTGGTTTAAGATAAATTCAGGAGATATAGAATATCTTGTAGAATTTGTACTTACTGACTATGATGATGAAAATGAAAACAAAACACTTAACTATTTATTTGATAAACCTATCAAAGGTTTTATCCCAGCGGTATTAAAGAGATATGAAAATGATGATCCAGAAGATAATGTAATTCAGATCCATGTTGAGTTTAGTGGTAAAAATTCTGATGCTCATATAATTGGTTTTACTAGATATGATCAGATATCTAATATGTCTGCCAAAGACTTAGAAGAGTTTAAGCCAGGCGATAATATTTTGCTCATTGCTAATTTTGAAGATTTTAATACAAACAAGACAATTTCTTTTATAAGTGAGGATGAAATTCAGACCAAAGACCTTAAAGTAACAAGAGGCTATCTAGAATATCAAAGTGTATATTTTGCATATAATGCAGAAGATATATACGGTGGCAAGTATGATTTTGATGTAACAAATTCATTTGCATTTGAGATTCCAGGAGATGACAATTTGTGCTTCTATGCAACTTTTCCATCAACATGGGGAGACGCATACGTAAATAATATAGATTCAAGCATACAGACGAATTCATACATAGGAAAACATACAGAATCAATTAAGGTTAATGTGTATGATGTTACTGCAGATACTAAGAATTTTGGAGATGCACATATCAATGAAGAGTTTTCTGATGCTACTATAGATTATTTTATAAATGATGGCTTGTTCGATGAAGTTTATGACAGTATAAATGGTGAAATTCCATATCAGTCTAATACTTCCCTTCCTATATTTAATATAATAGGCAGTGACAAGGACGATAATTTAGTGAGTAAAAAGTACGTTTTGTGTGAATTAGGAGACGAAAAATATCTAATAGAGGCAAGTAGTACTATAAGTAGCGATTCTAAGAATAATGCAACATATCATGATATGAGACTTATAAGAACAATACACGAATTAGTTAATAATATATATGAAAAAGATGAGGATGTTGTAACTTCAAAGGTCACTAAAAAATAACTAATCATGTATCAGTAAAGCTGTACATAATATGACTTAAAGTTTAAGATAAACAAGTATTGTGCATAATTGAAAAAATCTTATGCAAATGATAAACTAATAATATAGATTTAAGGTAATTCTATGTATGGAAAAAAGAAATTTAGATGAAAATAAATTAAAATATTTAGAATTATTATCTAAAAATTTTAAAAATAAAACTCTCACATCTGCTGAGATCATTAATCTTTCTGCGATTTTGTCTCTACCTAAAGAAACGGAATACTTTTTTTCTGATATACATGGGGAATATGAAAGCTTTATTTATTTGCTCCATTCTGCATCTGGCATGATCAGAAATAAAATAAGAACTAAATTTGCTTCCGAGCTAAGTGAAGAAGAACAAGAAAATCTTTCTAAGATTATATACTACCCAGAAGAAGAACTTTCTAAGATTGAGAAAGATGATGAGTTTTATAGAAAAATAATTAATAGACTTATAACATTTGCGAGATTTGTAAATACCAAATATACAAGATCTAAAGTTAGAAAGATGATGCCTGATGCATACTCTTATATTCTTGAAGAATTGTTTTATGTTGTCGACGGTATAGATGATAAAAGAAAGCGCTATCATGATGAAATTATAGAGACAATTATATCACTTGGTGAAGCAGAAAATTTCATATGCATAGTTGTTGATCTTATAAGAAAACTTGCAATCGGAACTATACATATTATAGGCGATGCTTTTGATAGGGGTCCTCGTGCTGATTATGTAATAGATGAACTTATGAAATTTGACGACATAGATTTTGAGTGGGGCAACCACGATATAGAATGGATGGGCGCAGCATGTGGAAATGAAGCACTTATATGCAACTGTCTTCGCATTGCAGTACGTTATAATAATTTTGATCTTCTTGAAGATGGGTATGGTATCAATATAAGAGCTCTTTCAATGTTTGCAGAGCAAGTGTATAGAGATGATCCATGTGAACTATTCATGCCACAGATATATGATGAAAATAAATATGATAAGGTTGATAAGAACCTTGCTGCTAAGATGCAGAAGGCTCTATATATAATACAAGTTAAGCTTGAAGGAAATCTTATTAAGAATCATCCAGAATATGAAATGGATGATAGACTTGTACTGGATAGGGTTGATTTTGATAAGTGGACATATACATATGAAGGAACAACCTATGAGATGCTAGATAAAAATTTTCCAACCATAGATAGAAATAATCCATATAAGCTAACGGAAGAAGAAGAAAAGCTAGTTTATACTTTAAAGCATAGTTTTCTTAATTCTGAAAAGCTTCAGAAACATATAGACTTTATTTATTCATGTGGAAGCCTTTATAAAATTTACAATGGCAATTTAATGTTTCATGGATGTATCCCTCTAAATGAAGACGGCACTTTCTTAAAACATAATCCTAAAGGCGACACAAAATTCTATGAAGGTAAAGAGTTAATGGATTACTTCCAAGATAGAATTTATGAAGCAAGATATGCGAGATATGATATGACAAAATATAAAAGAGCATTAGATAGAATGTGGTATCTCTGGTGCGGTCCTAAGTCTCCGGTATTTGGCAAGAATTGCATGAAGACTTTTGAAATATATTTTATCAAGACAGAAAATAAAGATGTCTATAAAGAAATATCTAATGCATATTATGAATTATCTAAGGATGAAAAAATAGCGAGAATGATTCTTAAAGAATTTGGACTTAATGAAGATAGAGGACATATTATTAATGGTCATGTGCCAGTAAAAAAAGGAGAGTCTCCAATAAGAGCGGGTGGAAAGATATTTGTAATAGATGGTGGTATATCTAAGGGTTATAGAAAAAAAACTGGAATTGCAGGATATACATTGATATCTGATTCACTTAATCTTACACTTGCTACCCACATGCCTTTTGAAAAAGGAGTGAGTGATTCGCCTGAAACAACTTCAGTAGAACACACAGAAGAAAGAGTTTTAGTTTCTGAAGTAGATAAGGGCAATGAGTTAAGAGAGCAAATTGAAAATCTTAAAGACTTATTATATGCTTATGAAGTAGGTCTTATTAAAGAAAGCTAATACCATATATATTAAATCTTATTTATTCTCGTATCTTTTGAGGGGGAGGGAAAGAAGCCTTATTTTGTGATATAATATCGATATTAGAGGAGCACGATTTAATGAAGGGATTTATTAAATTTGTATCTATAGCACCTCATGTTTTTGTGTGTGATATAGAAACAAACAAAAAAATGATAATCGATTATGTGGCAAAGGCTGAGTCCCTAGGGGCTAAAATTGCTGTGTTCCCAGAACTATGTCTTACGGGTTGCAGTTGCAAGGATATGTTTAAATCTAAACATTTTGTTTCTGCAGCTATGCATGCCTTCGGTGAAATCAGAAAAGAAACAAAAAATCGTGATGTTATATTTACTGTAGGCCTTCCTCTTTTACTTGATAATAAAATTTATAATGCATGTGTTGTTTTGTATAAGGGTATTACTTATCATATAGAGATAAAACAAAAAAATAATTATTTTGATATTTATGATGAAAATTATTTTGCAAGTTCTATCGATATAGATTATAAAGATTTAGAAGATAATAAAATTTTGTTTTTTTCAGAAGACTTTACTGATGACGATTTCATTATCCCATCACATGGGGGATTAATCAAAACTGATCATTTTAATTTTAAAGTTTGTATAGGTGATGATATTTTATATGGAGACAATTTTTTTGATAATGCAGACATAATATTAAATCCCATGATCAATATAATGTCGGCAAATTCTAATATAATTGAAAATAAACTTAAATCTATAAGTAATACCTATCATAATATTATTGTATCATCTGCGCCAATAGGTGAGTCATCAAGTGATTATGTTTATTCAAGCCTCCCATATATTTACGAAGATGGTTTTGAGCCACTAGATTCGTCATTTGATGGTGATGAAAATATTTTATCGGCAACTTGTGATGTATTAACTCTCCGCACAAGAAGAGCAGGCGACAAATCTTTATATATTGACTATAAAGAAAAGGATTCGAAATATATTATCCATGATGAAAATTTCTGCTATGATTCTGATGATCTAGAAATATTTAACAATCCGTTTGTGTATGAAGTAACAAAAGATAGCGAAGATTATGAAGAGGGCATTGAGTCTGTGTTCAATATACTCGTTGCAGGATTATGTAATAAGCTTGGCAATATGTCTAGACTTGGAAATAAAGGAATCGTGCTTGGCCTTAGCGGAGGAATAGATTCTACACTAGCGCTACTTGTATGTAATAAAGCATTTGAATTAATGCATTATGATAAGAAGAATATGCATGTAATTCTTATGCCTTCATTCGGAACTACTAAAGCTACATTTGAGAGAGCAGAAAAAATGTGCGATATTCTTGGAGTTGATAAGAGAATTATTGATATAAGAGAATCAGTTAAGCTTCACCTTAAAGATATATCACATGATCTAGATAATAGAAATACAACTTATGAAAATGCTCAGGCAAGAGAAAGAACTCAAATTCTTCTTGATATTGCCAACGATACAAATTCTTTCGTTGTTGGCACAAGCGATCTTTCAGAAATTGCACTTGGTTTTGGAACTTTTGGAGGAGACATGCTTTCTATGTTTGGCATAAATTCTACTGTACCAAAATCACTTGAGAGAGAAATTTTATATACCTTAGCAGAAAATATGTCTTACGAGTCAGATGAAGATTGCGGCTGTGGTGGTCACCATGATCATTCATGTGATGGCGATCACTTATGTAATTGTGGTGATCATAATAGTGATAAAGATTCTTGTGGATGCAAGGGACATAGTGAAGGTGATGGATGTAACTGTGGTGGTGGATGCTGCGGATCTAAAAA
>CAMJPD010000028.1 GCA_946407765.1 uncultured Lachnospiraceae bacterium | reverse complement strand
GAACGGATTCGTAACAATAAATATGGTAATATCAACTTTGATAGATGGAATTGCGATGCCAATTCTTACGCAATATACATATTATTTTGATAATGCAGGCAATATGGTGACAGGTTGGGTTAAAACATTAGATAACAAGACATACTTCTTTGAAACAGCTAAGACAATGGATGAAGGTAAGATGGTAACCGGATGGAAAAAAATACAAAACGATTGGTACTTTTTCAATGAAGATGGAACAATGTTAACAGGATGGCTCATTTCAGTAGATGGAAAAATTTACTTCTTTGATGATGAAAAGACGGAAAATGAAGGAAAGATGGTAGTTGGCTGGAAGCAAATTCAAAACGAAAGATATTATTTTAATCCTGATGGCTCTTTGCAAATCGGAGGGACTACTCCAGATGGATATGTAATAGGATCCGATGGCAGGGCTGTGTCTGCATAATTTTGCGAAAGATAATAGAAATAAAAAAGATGCACGCCTTGTGCATCTTTTTTATTAGTTGAGATTTCGAGGAAAATATTGTATAATCTTTTTTTACTTTAAAAGGGAGGGGTGCGATTAGCACTGAAAATTTATGGGAACTAGAAAAAGTTTAAAGTTGAATGAGATTATCATCATAGCGAGCATGCTCTTTGGTATGTTCTTTGGTGCAGGAAATTTAATTTTCCCTATCCACATGGGACAAATTGCAGGTAGCAATGTTATCCCAGCATCAATTGGATTTATTATTACAGGTGTAGGACTTCCACTTCTTGCAGTTGCTGCATTTGGTATTACAGGAAGTGCAGGACTTCAAGAACTTAGTTCTAAAGTAGGAAAGGGATATGGAGTATTCTTTACAACATTACTATATCTTACTATTGGACCAGCATTTGCTATCCCAAGATGTGCAACAACATCATTTACAGTTGGAATTGAACCTATAGCACATAATACAAACAATTCTTTAGTATTATTTATCTTTTCACTTATTTTCTTCTTAATAGTATTATATTTCTCACTTAAAGAAACAGAATTACTTACATGGATAGGAAAAGTTATCAATCCATTGTTCTTATTATTTTATGGAATATTAATTGTTGCTGCATTCATAAATCCGGCAGGTTCATTTAGAGAAATAGCTCCAACAGATACTTATGCAACACAGTCTCTTTTAAATGGTATCCTTGAAGGATATAATACAATGGATGCTCTTGCAGGTCTTGCTTTTGGTATTATTGTTATAGATGCAGTAAAAAGTTTCGGAATCAGCGATAATGAATCAATAATGAGCAATACAATATTTTCTGGAATATTTGCCTGCGCTCTCATGGCAATAATCTACTTATTAAGTTCTGTGATGGGTGCTAATAGCCGTGGTGTTTTTGATACATCAGCAAATGGTGGTATAGCTCTCTCTCAAATTTCAGAACATTATTTTGGAACATATGGCGCGCTACTTCTTGCAGCAATAGTAACATTTGCCTGCCTTAAAACATCAATAGGTCTTGTATCAAGTTGCTCAAGTACATTTGCAAAATTATTCCCAGGTCTTAAACTTTCAAGAACAGCTTGGGTTTATATAATTACTATCGTATCATTTATAATTGCAAATTTTGGTCTAGATACAATTATTAGTTTCTCAATTCCAGTTCTTATGTTTATTTATCCACTTACAATTACACTTATCCTTCTTGCACTTTTTGGAAAGGCGTTTAATCATGATGGTAAAGTATATTTATGTGTAACTGTTCTTACACTCATTCCATCTATCGTTGATGGACTTTCTGCAGCGCCAGATGGATTTAAAGCTGCACTTAACCTTGATGCGATACTTGCAAATGTTAAAGGCTTCTTGCCATTTGCAAGTTTAGGATTTGGATGGGTAGTTCCTGCAGCAATAGGACTTGTACTTGGATTAATACTCCATTTTACAAAAAGTAAATCATAATAATAAATATATGAAAAATAAAAAGTCAGGACTAGCTCCTGACTTTTTTTAGGATTATTTTTTATAAATATATTATAATAATATTAATGAGTAATAAATTTAAAAATATAGAATTACTTGCACCAGCAGGAAGTAGCGAAATTGGAATTGCAGCTTTGAAAATGGGAGCCGATGCAGTTTATATAGGCGGCGAGAAATTTGGCGCAAGAGCAAGTGCGGTTTCTACATCTAAAGATGAATCTAATAAAATTAAAAATTTAATTGATTTTGCCCATGATAATAGTAAGAAGGTCTACATAACACTTAATACATTATGTAAAGAAAAAGAAATAGATGAATTTTTAAATTATGCAGATTCTTATTATGAGATGGGAGCAGATAGTTTTATAATTCAAGATCTAGGAATTGCAAAATTAATAAGAGATAGATATATAACTGGCAATAAAGATTTTCGAAATGATAAATTTGAAATTCATTCATCGACACAAGTTTGCGTAGGTGATATATATTCACTTGATTTAATGAAAGAACTTGGCTTTTCTAGAGTTATTCTTATGAGAGAATTATCTCTAAGAAAGATTAAGGGACTATGTTCATATGCTAAGAAAATTAATTTGGAGATAGAAGCTTTCATACACGGCTCTATGTGCTATTGCATTTCAGGCCAGTGTCTTATGTCATCTTACATAGGCGGTCGCTCAGGCAATAGAGGACGCTGCGCAGGCCCTTGCAGACATCCATATTTTCTTGATGAGAATTCAAATAAAGAAGTTAATATATTGAGTATGAAGGATATGTCATCTATTGCTGATATAGCAAATTTGATAAATAGTGGAGTATCGTCTTTCAAAATTGAAGGACGCCTTAGATCCAAGGATTATGTGTGCGGTGTCGTTCAGACATATAGAAAATACATTGATCTATTCCTTGAAGATGAGAAAAAGTATTATGACGAACTAAAAAAAGCAAAGGCAAATGATGAAAATTTTTTGTATCAGCTTCATAAAAAAGGTGGTTTTGCTAATTATTTATATAAACACAACAGTAAAAATATGGTTAATATAAAATAATGTCTTATTCTAAGAAGAAAATTATATGTATAGAAACTATAGAACAATTAGAGACCTTATCTAGTATTGATTTGAATAAACTTAATATTGATACTGTATATATAACATCAGATACTATAAATGAAGACAACGAAAAAATATTCACAAACCTTAATAAGTTAACAGAAAATAATATTAATATAGGAATAAGATTATCAAGACTAGGTACAGATGAACAGAGTATAAAATCATTTTTTTATGATATAAAAGATGCACAGCTTAACAAAAAGCCTAAGTCTAATGCACTATTATATAATAGTATTATGGTAAGAAATATAGACCAATTATCATTTGCATCAAGCTTACTTAAAAAAATTACTAATAGTAATTTTAAATTTAATAAAGAAGAATGTAAGTTCACTATATGTATAGACTGGTCTCTTAATGTATACAATAACGAAACAAGAAAATTTCTTATTTCTAATCTTAATAATTATATAAGTGAGGAACGTATAAAATTTACATATAACTTAGAACAAAATACTAATGAATTGAAACTACTTGATATGGATGAGTTAGTATTTTATGGCTACGTTCCTGTGATGGCAACAAGTAATTGTATATTAAAATCTACAGATAAGTGTATATATCCAGACAGAAATTATGATGATATAGAATTATATGAAAATGATAATATATTCACGGCTGCCCATACTTATATTATTGATAGAAAGAAAGAAAAAGTTAATGTGAAAACATATTGCAAATTTTGTTATAACCAGATTTTCAATCCAGAGCCAATATTTTTATGTGATATGAGAGATGAACTATCTAAAATTAATTATGAGTACGAAAGGTATGACTTCACGTTTGAAGATGGACAAAGTATGATAAAAATTCTAGTTAATGAAGAAAGACCTCATAAATTTACTAGAGGTCATATAAAAAGAGGTATTGATTAATTTTTAATATTACCAAATGAGGTAGTTGTTGTATTTCCTATTATATCCGCAATGCTAACAGTGATTCCTCCACTTTTCATACTAAATTGGAGTGTTCCTGCAAGTTGATCAACAAAGAGGGGCTGTATTTGTTCCCCGTTAGCATCTGTAGCATATATTTTATTGTAATCTATTCCAGACTGTGTATCTGATACTGTGAATGTAAGAGTATCTGCAACTAGGAGAGCGTTTTCTACATCAATAACTGGGGCTGTATCGTCTAATATATTTATCGAAACAAATTGGGTTGAAGTCATATTATTAATAGAAGTAACATCAATTCTAATTGAACCATTGTTCTCAACTTTTACTTGATATTTACTTCCGTTCTTGGTATAATCTAGAGGAATATCGTTGCTAGTAACGCTAACGTTTTGAATAGGAAGGTAAGATTCTACAGTAAAAGAAATATCTGATAATACATAATCATCGGTTTCAGTCTCGTTCATAATAATCTTTGGTGTAGCAATCACAAATAAAAAGATCAAAGTATTTATAATAAGATATGGAAGAACATATTTTAAAACGAAAGTTAAAAAATGAGGATGCTTTTTTCTTTCATCCAACTTATATAAGTCTGCATTCTTGGCACGCTTATAGGTGTGTTCGTAGTTTGATCTATATTTAACCATTATCTTCCAATTGATTTATTTATTTAGTCATTATAACAAAGTAATATATAAATTACAAGGAGCAAAAAATGAGAGAAAAATTATCTACACTGCCAATTACCGAACTTAAGGAACTTGCAAAGTCACAAGGCCTTTCTGTTGCTGGCAAGAAGAAAGAAGAGATAGTTGATATTTTGTGTGAACTTAATGAAACTACTCAGAAGAGAACTCATGCGATTGAAACGCAAGTTGCAAGGCAGTCTCAAGGTGCGAGCTACCACATCAAAAATCATTCAAGCGCTATCAGCGCATATACACCAGGTGGTGGCTATCAGCCAAAGGAACCAACACACAGAGTAACTGGTCTTCATCCTGAGCATCCAGAATGGCTCACAGATGATACAAGAGCTCAGCGTGGAGAAGATGTACATGGAATACTTGAAATTGTTCCAGATACAGGATTTGGTTTTCTTCGTAATGAAAATTATCTGCCATCTCCTAATGATGTATATGTTTCTCCTATAGGAATTAAGAGATATGGTCTTAAGACTGGAGATGTCATTGATGGTTATAGTAAAGTAAAGGTTGATAAGGAAAAGTTTGCAGCACTTCTTGGAATCAATACAGTAAATGGTTTATCTGTAGATGAATTAACTAAGAGAGTTCCTTTCGATAAGTTAACCCCTATCTATCCTAATGAAAGACTAAAACTTCTTGAGGGAACAGAAAATGACAAGATGGTTGTGAGAGCAATTGACTTTTTTGCCCCTGTGGGTAAGGGACAGAGAGGACTTCTTGTATGTCGTCCAAAATCAGGAAGATATTCTATGCTTAAGGATCTTGCAAGTGCAATACTTAAGAATAATGATTTACATCTTATGTTACTTCTTATTGATGCAAGGCCAGAAGATGTAAGTGATATGAAGAGCGAACTTGCAAGTGAGAATGTAGAAATAATTTATTCTACATTTGACGAGGAGCCAGATCGTCACAAGAGAGTAACAGAAATGGTAGTAGAAAGAGCAAAACGTCTTGCAGAATCAAAACAAGATGTAGTTATATTGCTTGATGATTTAACAAGGCTTACAAGAGCATATAATCTCATAGAGCCAACAAGTGGAAGAACATTTGCAGGTGGCCTTGATGCAGCAGCATTCCATAGCCCTAAGAAGATTTTTGGTAGTGCAAGAAATCTTCAAGAAGGTGGAAGTGTAACTATACTTGCTACCTGTCTTGTAGAAACTGGCTCTAAGATGGATGATGCTATATATGAAGAATTTGAGGGAACAGGTAATATGGAATTTGTTATCAATAAGAGGATACTTGATGGCCCATATTTCCCAAATATAGATTTAATAAGAACAGGAACAAGAAGAGATGAATTACTTCATTCTCCAGTAGAAAAGGCTTGTGTTGATATGATCAAGCGTCTTGCTGAAAAGGATGAGGAAATTTTTGATAAAGTGTCAGATGCATTTGAACAAACTAAGAACAACGAAGAATTCATCAAGAAATTTGAGTCATCAATGAAGAAATAATGGTCGAGCTTAAGGGAAAACTTATCGCAGATAGAATTAAAGAGGAAGTGTCATCTAAGCTAGAAAAGGCACCTTCTTCTTATGAACTTGCAATAATTAGAATCGGTGATAATAATGACCAGGTTACATATGAAAACAGTGCCAAGAAGAAATTATCAGAAGCTGGAATTAATGTTCAATCATATAGCTTTGATGGCAATATATCAAATGATGAATTCTATGAAAACTTTAAACAGATTAATTCTAACGAGAATGTTAAGGGAATATTATTGCTTAAGCCCCTTCCTTCTAATATAGATGAGATAAGAATAGCAGAAACAATAAATCCTAGAAAGGATTTAGATGGCATATCACCATATAATTTTTATAAGGCATGCCAAGGTAAGGAAGGAAATCTTCCTTGTACTCCTGTGGCAGTTCTTGAAATATTAAAAGGGTATAATATAGAGCTTAAAGGTAAAAATGCTGTTATAGTCAATAGGTCTCTAGTTGTAGGAAAGAGCCTTGCGATGTTGCTTCTTAAAGAAGATTGCACTGTCACAATATGCCACTCTAAGACACAGAATTTGAAGGAAATTACAAGCAAGGCAGATATAGTGATATTTGCCATAGGAAGTCCTAAGAAATTTGATTCTACTTATATAAAGGAAGGCGCTGTAGTTATTGATGTTTCAATTAATCAAGATGAAAACGGCAAGCTTTGTGGTGATTGTGATTATGAATCAATGGTAACAAAAGCTAGTGCTATAACTCCAGTTCCAGGAGGAGTAGGGGTTGTAACAAGTATGATTTTAGGTAAGCATTTTGTACAAAATTTATAAGGAGTTAATATGAAAGTAGCAATTGGCAATGACCATGCAGGAGTAGAACTTAAAAATTATCTTATAGATTATCTTAAGAAGAAGAACATAGAAGTAGTTAATGTAGGAACAGATACTACAGATAGTTGCGACTATCCTGTTTATGCTAAAAAAGTTGCAGGGGAAGTTATTGATAAGAATGTAGACTTTGGTATATTAATCTGCGGAACAGGAATAGGTATAAGCATAGCAGCTAATAAAGTTAAGGGTATAAGAGCTGCCAAGGTAAACAATACCACAGAAGCTAAACTTGCAAGAGAACATAATCATGCCAATATAATTTGTCTTGGTGCAAGAATTATAGGAAATGTGATAGCATCTGAAATAGTTGACAGCTTTATTGAAGCTAAGGAATCAAGCGCCGAAAATCATTTAAGACGCTTGAGCATGCTCGATTAAGATATGAAAGATATTTATGTAGGCTTTTCTGGCGGTGCTGATTCAACCTGCCTATTATATATACTTAATAAATTAATAAAAACAAATCCGGATTTTTCTGAATATAATTTAATTGCCATCCATGTAAATCATATGATTAGAAAAAAGGATGCAGCGTTAGACGAAAAGTTTTGCATGAATTTTTGTATACAAAATAATATCAATTACATCCCAGTTAAAATTGATGTTCCAAAATTTAGTAAATTATCTCATGTAGGTTTAGAAGAAGGAGCAAGAATTTGCAGATATAATATTTATAAGAAAATTTGTGGCAATGATATAATTTTCCTTGCTCATCATATGAATGACCAAGCTGAGACAATAATACAAAATATAATTAGAGGTTCAGGACTTAAGGGACTATGCGGAATGAAGAGTGCTATGCAGCAAGAAGCTGAATTTAATATAGATGAAAATATATTTAATAAGTGTATACAAGGAAAATTTGAATATGATAAAACTGCCAAAGTACTGAACATAAATAGGCCATTTATAGAAGTAAGTAAAGAAACAATAGAAGAATATCTTAAAAATAAAAAAATCAAATATGCAACAGACATAACAAATTTTGATGATAATTATGCAAGAAATTATATTAGGCTTAATATAATACCTAGTATGGAAAAGCTGAATTCTAAAGTAACAGAACATATTAGTGAACTTTCAAAACTTGCATGTGATATTGATAAAGATTATTACGATTTTGCATATAAAGAGTCATCTAAAATATTATCAGTAGGTGGTAATAATAAGAATATAGTTAGTATAGAAATTAACGATATAAAAAAATATAGTGATATCAAGATTTATTATATTTTATCTTATGCGATATTCGATATATTGAAAGTTAATAAGAAGGATTGGAGTAAGAAACATTTTGGTGATTGTATAAATATGATCAAGAAAGAAGCTGGTGGCCACATAGATTTACCATGCAATATAACCGCTGATAAAAAGAATAAAATTATTACATTTATAAAAAATGATTATAATGTAAGTATGGATAGTAGGAAGAAAAAATAATAGATTTTACTTACTCATCTGCCTTATATTATTTAGTAGTCTTCTTGTACTTGGAATGTTTAGTAATATTAAAGTTATCGCCATCTCAGCAAATATATATAATCCATTATATGTAATGCTGTAAATTATAGGGTTTATATTTTCTGGTGCATAATCTGCAAAAAACATTATTCCAGAGATAGTAGAAAAAACGAATCTTATAAAGCATCCGAAACAAAATGCAATTGATATATCAATTTTATTTTCTGTAAGAAAACCACAAGCACCCATGAGTCCGAATGCAAGAAAGTAATCACAAATTATTTGTGGAATACTAACATAGTATCCTGACACAACATAAGTAATACAGGCAAATGCAAATGAAGATACAATTCCTACATAGCCACCATATATTAATCCTGGCATGCATATAAAAAACATTGATAGTAAAGTTACTGAGCCGCTTGTTGGCATACTAAATACTTTTATATAACTACATATGAATGCTAGAGCTATTGATAATCCACAAAAAGTAATTTTTTTAGTCGCTATTGACATGGTGGAATTATACCACATATGTTCTTAATTGCAATAAATAAACTGATATGATATGATAAAAATGCATAATTTCTCACATATATACTTGGGGAACGAGGTTTTATGCGAAACAATATAAAAAGCTTACCAAAGTGTGACATGCCTAGAGAGAAGATTAAAGAGAAAGGTGTTAGCTCTTTAAGTGATACTGAATTACTTGCAGTTTTGCTTTCATCGGGCACCAAGAATAAATCTTCTCTTGAAGTTGCAAGTGACATTATAAGGCAGAATGAAAATTATGATGGGCTAGTATGGCTACTTCATTCCGATATCGAGGAATATGAAGGATTTGAGGGCATAGGCCCTGTAAAGGCAATGCAATTATCATGCGTAAGTGAGATTGCAAAACGAATTTGGAGAAGGACCAATAGGACCAACAAAGTTCAATTTACTAAAGCAAGCCAGATTGCAGATTATTTTCTCCAAGATTTTAAGGGTGTTACGCATGAAGAAGTCCATATTGCTTGTTTTGACTCTGCGATGCAACTTACAGTTACAAAGTGTTTATGTAAGGGAACTATGGATGCATCTATAGTTTCAATCAGGGAGATTTTCTGGGAAGTATTGAAACAGAAGTGTTCAGGATTTGTCCTCATCCATAACCACCCAACAGGGAATAGCAATCCATCTGCAGAAGATGTAAAAGTTACACTTAAACTTGCACGTTCAGCTAAGCTTATGGAAGTTAGTTTTATAGACCACATTATAATTGGTGATAATAAATATTATTCGTTCAGAGAAAATAAAGTAATTTGAGAAGAAATATAACTAAAATTATATTCATAGTTCTTATGATAGTGTGCGCAATAGCCATACTATTTTCTTCTATTATTAACAATAACTTCTTTTCACGAATCCGAAATATTGCTGGAATAATTCTAGTTCCTATTGAATCTGGCGTAAACAGAATGGGAGCAAGAATAACAACTAATCTTCAAAAACAGAAGGATTTAGATGCAGCCAACGAAAGGATTAAGACACTTGAAGAGCAGATAGACACCCTTCTTTCAGAAAATAATAGATTGAAGGCAGATACATATGAACTTGAAAGGACAAGGGATTTATTAAAGTTAACAAGTGATTATGCAGATTATGAAACAGTTGCAGCGCGTGTTATTGCAAAGGATTCAGAGAACTGGTTTCAAGTTTTCAGAATAGATAAAGGAATACTTGATGGAATATCAGTTGATATGAATGTATTATCTGGCAGTGGATTATGCGGAATTGTTACTAGTGTAGGCCTTAATTATGCAACAGTAACTTCTATAATAGATGATAATAGTAGGGTTGCAGCCATGGTTCAACATTCAGGTGCACAGTGTATAGTAGAGGGAGATATAGACTTATATGATAATGGTGTTGCCAAGATTTCTGGACTTGATAAGGGAACGGTCGTAGTTGATGGAGACAAGATAGTAACAAGTAATATATCTACAAAATATCTTCCTAATATTTTAATAGGATACGCTAGCGGCGTTTCAATTGATGAAAATGATTTAACTTCTTCTGGATATGTAATTCCAGTTGCTAATTTCTTGAATCTTTTCGAAGTTGTGGTAATAAAAACTAAGAAAGAAGACAGTTTTAAGGACAGAACTGTCTATGAAGGTGTGAATTAATTTTAATTTAATTAACTAAATTGATAATTTAGTGGATTATTTTTTTAGGTAATGAATAAGATATGACACGAGCTCTTAAAATTAAAAAGGTATTAGCATTCTTATTGCAAGTAGTGTTTATTTTTATTGCATTTGTCATGCAGACATCAGTGCTTCCAATAATACCTGTATTTAATTGTATCCCTAATTTACTTCTTGTTCTTGTCTCAGGCTATGCACTAGTATATGGAGAAAGAAGAGGAATGATACTTGGAATAATTGCAGGACTACTTCTAGATTCATTTCATTCAGAGCATTTTGGAATATTTACTATGGCATATTCATCAATAGGTTTTTCTAATGGATATTTTGGTCATAGGGTGTATGAAGATAATATTATGTTTAGAATATATATAACTGCATTCAGTGAGCTTGCATTCAATCTTATGATATATTTAATAATTTTTGTATTTAGATCTAATTTTAATTTTATTTATTATTTTTTCAGCATAATATTTCCCCGCGTTATATTTACTTGTATATTTGCCTTGCTACTAAGTAGGTATTTTATGTATGTAAAGAAACAAGTAGATTTAGAAAATTATGATGCACATAAGATTAACAAATTGAAAGTTAAGAAGGATATAGAGGTTATTTGATGTTAAAAGCTATATTATATTTGCCTCAATTATTTTTTATAAAACTTGCTAGGTCGAGAGTATTCTTCGTCGGCTTTGTTTTTGCTGTGTTATTTGGTGTAATTGTTGTTAGACTTTTTAGATTACAAGTTCTAGGTGGGAAACAATACTTAGATGAATATAAACAAAGTATACTCAAGGAAGTTAGTACTCAAGGTTCTCGTGGTGATATATATGATATCAATGGTAACCTTCTTGCATACAACGAACTTGCATACAATATTACTATAACTGATGTTGACGCCTATCCTGCCAACACACAAGGAATCAATGCAAGAAATATTATGTATCTTACTCTTGCAAGAATTATAGAAAAGTATGGTTTTTCTGTAGATAGTAAGTATGGAGTTGTGCTTGATGAATATGGTGAAATGAGATTTTCAACAACATCTCAGAGAAATCACAGAAGTTTTATTGCAAATGTCTATGGAAGAAATGTATCTGACCTTGATAAGGGTGATCGTCCAAAATATCCATCTAATATAACTGCAAGGGAAGCTTTTGAATATTCTAAGAATAGATATGCTTTCAATAAAATGAAAGACGAATATGGCAATCCTATAGTAGTTAGTGAGAAAACAATGCTTGATATGATAGGAATACACTATACTATGAGACTTACTTCATATCAGAAATACCAGACAACAACTATCGCGACAGGAGTTAGCAGAGAGTGTGCAGTAGAAATAGTTGAATCAAGTTCTACACTTAAAGGTGTCGATGTAGAAGAAACAAGTGTCCGCAGATATAATTATTCAAAATATTTTGCTCATATAGTTGGCTATGTTAGTGCAATGACAGCGGAAAAACTTGAATATATGAAAGAAACAGACCCAGAGTATAATTATAGACTCAGTGATAAAATAGGAGTTTGGGGATTAGAAAAGAGTATGGAAAGCACGCTTCGTGGTAAGAGTGGCTACAGGCAAATGTATGTTAATTCGTCAGGAAGTATATTGGATATAACCAATGAAGCTAATGCATCTGCAGGTAATGATGTTTATACAACAATTTCTATATATGATCAGATTGCAGTATATCACTTATTAGAACAACAACTTGCAGGTATTATTGCATCCAAGATTGTAAATGAAGAACCAGACAATAGTAAACTTTCTTCATCTGCCATGCTCATTGCAGCAAGTGATGCATTCTATCAATTGATTGCCAATAACGTTCTTGATTATACTAAATTTAGCTATTCTAATGCGCCATTTGCCCAGAAGGAAATTTATCAGGCATTTACAAGAGGAAAGGCAGATGTATTAGATAGAGTTTATAAAGATCTCATGGACCCTATGACGCCAGTTCTCAAAAATCTTCCAAGAGATGAACAAAACTACCTTGTTTATATTTTTGAATACTTGAGATCTAAGGATACAGGAATTTTTATACAGGCCAACGTTGATAAGGACTCAGCAGAGTATGCATTGTGGAAAGAAAATAATATAAGTCTTAGAAATTATCTTCTTAAAGGTATAGAACAAAACTGGATAGACATAACTAAAATATATACTGAAGAAAAATATATTAATGCAGATACTATTTATCAAGCAATGGTTAATCATATTATTATGTCTATACGTAGAGATCCAGAATTTGATAAGTTAATATATAAATTTGAAATAAAGAATAAAAGAATTAAGAGAACTCACCTCTGTATGGCTCTTTATGAGCAAGGAATTTTGAAAGAAGATGAAGTTGCATATAGAAAATTGATGAATTCAGATGACAATTATGCATATACCTTCCTTATAGATAAAATACAAAGGATAGAGATAACTCCAGCACAGCTTTCACTTGATCCATGTACAGGTTCAGTTGTAATAACTGATATCCACTCAGGAAAGGTTAAGGCACTTGTATCTTATCCATCATTTGACAACAACAGGGTGACAGAAAGAGGCTATCTTGATAAATGTAATGTTGATCAATCAAGACCACTTGTTTCTGTTACTACTCAGCAGCAGCTTGCTCCTGGTTCATCATTTAAACCAGTAACAGCTCTTGCTGTATTGAATGAAGGAAAAGTTACTGATACAGAATTATATGAATGTACAGGCGAGTATAAAGATATAGATACGCCTATTAAGTGTTGGGCTTGGCCATATTCACATGGAAAATTAAATATCGTTGGTGCGATTAAAAATTCTTGCAATATGTGTTTTGCGGAATATGGACATAGATTAGGACTTGAAGGACTTGACCCTAGTACATATTCTATGAATCGAGGTATGGGACTTATACAAAAGTATGCGAGCATGCTTGGCCTATCTACAAAATCTGGTGTAGAGCTTGATGAATCAATGCCAAGAATATCTACTATGGATACAGAACGTAGTGCCATGGGTCAAGGTACTCACGCATTTAATAATGCGCAACTTGCAAAATATACAGTTGCACTTGCAAACAGCGGAACAGTTTATAAATTAAGTATAATAGAAAAGACACAGGATAAGAAAGGAAATGTATTATATCAATTTGCACCTGTCGTAGAAAATTTTGTAGAAGCTACTGAAAATGCATGGAAGACAGTAAGACAAGGACTT
>CAMJPD010000027.1 GCA_946407765.1 uncultured Lachnospiraceae bacterium | reverse complement strand
CTTGAAGATTTCTTTGGTGATATGGATTTTAAAGTAGCAGGAACACATAAAGGTATTACTGCAATCCAAATGGATATTAAAATTCATGGCCTTACAAGACAGATTGTTGAGGGTGCAATAGAATCTTGCAGAAAAGCAAGAATGTATATTATGGATGAAATTATGGCTCCTGTACTTAGTGAACCAAGGAAAGAATTATCTCCTTATGCACCTAAGATTGAAATGGTTAAGATTCCTGCTGATAAAATTGGTGATGTTATTGGTAAGCAAGGTAAGACAATTAATGAAATTATTGAAACTTGTGGCGGTGTAAAGATAGATATTTCTGAAGATGGACTTGTTTCTGTTGCAGACAATAATATTGAAAATATTAGAAAAGCAATATCAATTATTAAAGATATAACTACTGATCCATCTGCAGGTCAAATTGTAAATGGAACAGTTTCTCGTATTATGAATTTTGGTGCCTTTGTCTCATTTGGCTATGATAAAGAAGGTATGATACATATTTCTAAACTTAAAGATGAAAGAGTAGAAAAAGTAGAAGATGTAGTTAAGATTGGGGATAAAGTAGTTGCTAAGATTATTGAAGTAGATAATATGGGAAGAATTAATTTATCTATAAGACCATCTGATATTAATAAAAATTAATATGAAAATTAGAACTAGATTTGCTCCTTCTCCAACAGGGAGGATGCATATTGGAAATTTAAGAACTGCCCTATATGCCTACCTAATTGCAAAACATGAAGGTGGAGATTTTTTATTACGCATTGAAGATACAGATACTAAAAGAGAACTTGAAGGTGCAGTTGATATAATTTACGATTCACTTAAATTAGCAAATCTAAAACATGATGAAGGACCAGATATAGGTGGTCCATGTGGTCCATATGTACAATCAGAAAGAGTTGGTCTTGGAATATATATGAAATATGCAAAACAACTTGTTGAAGAAAATAAAGCTTATTATTGTTTTTGCTCTGATGAAAGATTAGATTCACTTAAACAAGTTATTAATGGTGAAGAAATTCATATGTATGATAAGCATTGTCTTAATTTATCAAAAGATGAAATAGATAAAAATTTAGCATCAGGTATGCCATATGTAATTAGACAAAATGTTCCAACAGAAGGTACTACAACTTTTCATGATGAAATATATGGCGACATAACTGTTGAAAATGCAACTCTTGATGACATGATTTTAATTAAGTCTGATGGATATCCAACATATAATTTTGCTAATGTAATAGATGATCACCTTATGGGAATTACACATGTTGTTAGAGGATGTGAATATTTATCTTCAACACCAAAATATGATTTATTATATAAAGCATTTGGTTGGGAAATACCAAAGTATATACACTGTCCACATATTACAGATGAAACACATAAAAAATTAAGTAAGAGATCTGGACACTCATCATATCAAGATCTTCTTGAGCAAGGATTTTTATCTGACTGTGTTATCAATTTTGTTGCTCTACTTGGCTGGACTCCAGGAGAGCAATTTGATGAAATATTTGATTTAGATTATATGATTAAAAATTTTAATTATAAAAGAATATCTAAGTCATCAGCAGTTTTTGATATTACAAAACTTAAATGGATGAACTCTGAATATATCAAAAAGTTAGATATTGATACATTTTATAATATGGCAGAAAAGTATATTGTAGATGCTCTTCCTAGCATAAAAAATTCAAATCATATTCATAAAATTGCAACTATGGTTCAATCAAGAATAGAATTATTCAGTGATATAAATGACTTAGTTGATTTTTTTAATAAAGTACCAGAATATGATATTGACCTTTATAATAATAAAAAATCAAAATGCGATCCTGTTATTTCAAAACAAATATTATCAGATATTTTACCTATCCTTAATAATATTGATGATTCACAATTTAATAATGATGAATTATTTAATTTACTATCTACATATGGTAAAGAAAATAATATAAAAACTAATTTACTAATGTGGCCTATTCGCGTAGCTCTCTCAGGTAAAGAAAGTACTCCATGTGGTGCAACTGAGATTCTTGAAATACTAGGTAAGAAAGAGAGCATAAATAGAATAGAAGCTGGGGTGGCAAAACTAAGTTAATGATTAAAATTGCAATAGATGCTATGGGTGGTGATAATGCACCAGATGCAATTATAAGAGGAACCACAAAAGCATTAAAATTAAATAATAATATAGAAATTTACCTTTATGGTAAAAAAGATTTGATTGATAAAGCAATTAAAAATGATAATGTAAGTAGTGATATAATTAAAAGGATTAATATAATAAACTGCAGTGAAGTAATAGGTTTTGATGAGTCTCCAACTGTAGCAATTAAGACTAAAAAAGATTCATCTATTGTAGTTGCATGTAATGATTTAAAACAAGGCAAAGTTGATGCTATTGTATCTGCTGGAAGTTCTGGTGCATTACTTGTATGTGGCACATTGATTGTTGGAAGAATTAAAGGTATTGAAAGACCAGCTTTTGGAATAATTGTTCCAAGTGAAATGGGAAATTTTTTACTTATAGACTGTGGTGCTAATGCAGATTGTAAGCCAAATTACATAAATCAATTTGCATTAATCGGCTCAGTATATTATAGAGAAATGTTTAATAAAGAAAATCCTGTAGTTAAATTATTAAATATTGGAACAGAAGAAGAAAAAGGTAATTTATTAATTAAAGAAGCTAATGACTTATTAAAACAAAATACTAATATTAATTATAAAGGGTATGCAGAATCAAGAGATGCTATATTTGGAAGTTGTGACGTATTAGTATCTGACGGCTTTTCAGGAAATATTTTCTTAAAAACATTTGAAGGCACAGCAAAGTTTATACTTAAAAATTTAAAGCAAGTTTTTAAGAAAAATATATTTACAATTTTAGGATATTTATTAATTAAGAGTAACTTTAAAGGTTTAATTAATAAATTTGACTATAAGAAACATGGGGGAGCTCCAATACTTGGTCTTAATAAAATTATTATTAAAGTCCATGGCAATACAGATGGAGAAGAGATAGTGTATGCAATAAATCAAGCTCAAGATTTTGTACAAAATAATGTTAACGATAGAATAATTAATAATATTAAGGAGTGAATATGGAATTAGAAAAGTTAAAATCTATCATAGCAAATGTTCTTTCAATAGAGCCAGATAAAATTAATGAAAGTTCTAATTTTATATCAGATTTAAATTGTGACTCACTAGATCTATTCCAAATTATTATGGCTATTGAAGAAGAGCTTGATATAGAAATACCAACAGAAGAAGTTCAAAACTTAAAGACTGTTGGAGATGCAATTAAAAAAATTAATGAGATAACTAGTAAATAATTTATGTATTTAAAGTCAATCGAAATACAAGGTTTTAAATCATTTGCAAATAGGACTGTTCTTGATTTTTCCAAGAACACTATTGGTATTGTTGGCCCAAATGGTTCAGGAAAATCTAATATCGTTGACGCAATAAGATGGGTTCTTGGTGAGCAAAGCGTAAAACAACTACGTGGAAGCAAATCTATGCAAGATGTAATCTTTAATGGAACTGAATTTAGAAAAGCTCTTAATTTTGCATATGTATGTATTACATTTGATAATTCAGATAGAAAGATTGCTCTAGATTTTGATGAAGTTAGTGTTTCAAGAAAATTATTTTCATCTGGCGAATCTAAATATGAAATTAATGGCGCAGCAAGTAGACTTAAAGATGTTAATGAATTATTTTACGATACAGGTATAGGTAAAGATGGTTATTCTATTATAGGTCAAGGTCAGATAGGAATGATTCTATCTAATAAACCTGAAGATAGAAGACAGCTTTTTGATGAAGCAGTTGGTATATATAAGTTTAAGAAAAGAAAGGCTGCAGCAATTAGAAAATTAGATAGTGAACATGATAATTTACAAAAAGTAAATCTTGTTTTTAAAGAACTTGAAAGACGCATAGGCCCACTTAAAAAACAAGCAGAATCAGCTGATAAATATAAAGTTCTTCATGATGAATTATTAATTATTGATTCTAATTTATTTGTACGCAAAATGGCTCAATTTGAAAATGAACTAAAAGAATCTGAGAATAAGAAAGAAAATTCAGAAACTGAATTAAAATCAGTTCAAGACAAAATTAAAGAATTTAGAGAAAAGCATAAAGAAGTAGAAGAAAAAATTACTGTTATTGATCAAGAAGTTATAAATCTTACTAATGAAATCTCTGATATCAAAAATAAGAGAACTGAAATACTTGGTAAGATAAATTTAGTTAATAATGAAATTTCTAATGTAAATGTTGATAAACAGAAGAGAGAAAATCGCATACAGTCAATTGCTGATAATATTAATTCACATATAAATGATATTAAGAATAGAATGTCATTCTTAACTACAATAAAGTCACAAATAGAATTTATTAAAGGTAATACTGAAAGCTCTATATCACAAGATCAACTTGAAACAGACCTTGAATCTATTAATTCATCTATATCAGATAGTATGGATTTTATTCATAAGCTTTATGGTGATGACTATGAGCTAAACTTATCAGATATAGAAAATAGTGAAAATGATGAAGTTTTCAATGAATTAGAAGAGAAGCGTAAAAATCTTAAAATAATGGAAGATAAGTTTATTGGCCTAAATAATGAAATCTTACAATTAAATAATAGTATACTTTATGCCAATGAAAGACTTAATGAATTAGATGAAGAAATCACATCTAAGACTTCAACTCATTCTGCCAATTTAAGCAAATTAGAAACCATTAAAAATTTAATGGAGAGATATGAAGGTTTTGGCAATACTATAAAGTCACTTATGGAATTTTCTTCTGGAAATAAGAGTGTTAGAGGTATTGTAGCAGATTTAATTTCAACTGATAAAAAATATGAAATTGCAATAGAAGTTGCACTTGGAACCAATATACAAAATGTTGTTGTTGATAATGAAGTTACCGCAAAATCTCTAATTAATTACCTCAAAGAAAACAAATTGGGTAGAATTACATTCCTTCCACTTAATTCAATTAAGCCAAGAGAAGAAGAAAAATACTTAAGAGCTAGTAATGAAGTTAATGTACTTGGTCTTGCATCTGATTTTGTTAGAGGCGATAGAGAATATACTGATATATTTAAATATTTACTTGGTAGATGTGTAGTTGTTGAAGATTATGATAAGGCATATAACTTACATAAAAAATATAATTTTAATCTCAAAATAGTTACTTTATCTGGTGAATTATTCCTTCCTGGCGGAAGTATTTCTGGCGGTGCTTTTAAAGACCAATCTAACCTTCTCAGTAGGAGAAGAGAAATAGATGAATTATCTTTAATGCTTGCACAGAGTAAAAATCAATTAACTAATCTTACTAATGAAAGAGATAAATTAAAATCAGACCTTGCAAATGCTACATCTAGAATTGACAACCTTAAGGAAGATTTAAAACAATTAGAAATTGATAAGACTACATATACTTTAAATATTGTAAAGGAAATTGACCTTCAATATACTTCATTGTCAGAAAAATCTCAATCTACATTTGAAAACTTAAAGCGTTTATTTTTTGAAACACAAAAATTATTTGTTGAGAAAGAAAATGAAGAAAAAGAAAATTCTGGTTCTAATAAAATAATTCAGGAAAAATCTTCAGTTGTTACTAATTATAATGAAGAAATATCTAAACTTGATGAATTAATGAATGAAAAGTCTAATCTTTCTAAAGAAAAAACAACTCAAAAAGATAATTTAAAAAACGAAAGATCTAGCTATACAGATGAAGACGAGTCGTTGAGAATTAAAGAAAATGATTTAACAAGTAATATAGCAACTCTTGCTTCAAGAATTGATAGAATTAATGAAAAAATTGTTGAAACTACAACAAAATATTATGATTCATATGGTTTAACACTTAAAGATGCTAATGATAAATATGATGAACAATATAATGATATTGAAAATTTAGAAAAAATTTCTAAAGAAAAAAATAAAGAAATACATGATCTCGGTCCTATAAATCTAGATGCAATTGAAGAATATGCAGAAGAATCAGAAAGATATGAGAATATATTAAAACAAAAGAATGACTTAGCTAGTGCTGAAAAAGAAATTGTTGATGAAATTAAGAATCTAGATGAATCAATGAGAAAACAATTTACTGAAAACTTTGAAATTATTAATAAAGAATTCAATAAAGTATTCCAGGAATTTTTTGGTGGTGGCAATGCCAAACTTAAAATAGTAGAAGAAGAAGGTGTAGATATTTTAGATGCAGGAATTGACATAATGGTACATCCACCTGGTAAGAAATTATCTAATTTATCACCTCTATCTGGTGGAGAAAAAGCATTTACAGCCATTTCATTACTTTTTGCTATACAAAACTTTAAACCATCACCATTCTGTTTCTTAGATGAAATAGATGCTGCACTTGATGAATCTAATGTAGATAGATTTGCTGAATATTTACAAAAACTATCTAATGTTACTCAATTTATATTAATTACTCACAGAAGAGGAACAATGGAGCGAGTTGATAAATTATATGGTGTAACAATGCAAGAAAAAGGTGTTACTACTATTGTATCTGTTGATATGACAAGTGACAAGCTTGAAGAATTTGGAATAGAAAATTAATAAGGAGATGTTATGAAGTCAGTACGTAGAGTTATGATTAAGATTACGGGTGAAGGATTATCTTCAAGTGACGGATGTGGATTTGATGATAAGAAGTGTATGAGCGTTGCAAAACAGATTAAATCTGCAGTTTCTAAAGGAGTTCAGGTTGCAATTTGTTGTGGTGGAGGAAATTTTTGGAGAGGACGACAAAATAATATTATAGATAGATATAAAGCAGACCAGATAGGTATGCTTGCAACTATAATGAATTGTTTATATCTAGCAGGATTTTTAAAAGAAGAAAAGATTGAATCTAGTATATATTGCTCATTTGAATGTGGAGATATGGTTAAGCTTTTTAATAAAGATAGTGCAATTTGCGATCTTAAAAATAAAAAAGTAGTATTTTGTGCTGGGGGGACAGGCCATCCATATTTTACAACAGATACTGCAGTTGCTCTTAGAGCTCTTGAACTTGAATGTGATGAAATGTTACTTGCAAAATCAATAGATGGAGTATATGACTCTGATCCTAAAAAGAATAAAAATGCTAAAAAATATAAAACTATTAAGATTAATGAAATGGTTGATAAAAAGCTTGGTGTAGTTGATATGTCTTGTAGTATATTATGTATGGAAAATAAATTACCTTTTAGAATTTTTTCTCTTAATGATAAAAACAGCATACAAGATGCCCTCACAGGAAAAGATATAGGAACCAAAATTACAGTTTAATAATTTATTTTATTGGAGGATATATGAGTAACTTAAGCGAATTATATGAAAAAATGGAAAAATCTTATGATGCATTATTTAATGATTTAACTACAATAAGAGCAGGTAGAGCAAATCCTAAAATATTAGATAAAGTATCTGTAGATTATTATGGAAATTCTACACCATTATCTCAAGTTGCAGCTATAAGTGTTCCAGAAGCAAGATTAATTATGATAAAACCATGGGACACATCAATTTTAAAAGAAATTGAGAAAGCAATTAATATGTCAGATATTGGAATTAATCCAACTAATGATGGTGCATGTATAAGACTTGTATTTCCTGAACTCAATGAAGAAAGAAGAAAAGAATTAACTAAAGATGTTAAAAAACGTGGTGAAGATGCCAAGGTTGCAATTAGAAATATAAGACGTGATTGTATGGAAGTAGTTAAGAAAATGGAAAAAGATGGTGAAGCAACTGAAGATGATGCTAAAAATCTTAATGATGAAATACAGAAGAAAGTTGATAACTTCACTAATAAAATTGATAAGGCAGTAGAAGATAAGTCTAAGGAAATTATGACAGTATGACGAGTGATCTAGAATTCTATGACAGATTAAAAGATTTAAAAATTCCTAATTCTGTTGCAATAATTCTTGATGGTAATGGCAGATGGGCACAGAAAAGAAATCTTCCAAGAGAATTAGGTCATAAAGCTGGATGTGATACGCTAGAAGAAATTATTGACTATGCATCTAAGATTGGAATTAAATATCTAACTGTATATGCATTTTCAACTGAAAATTGGAAACGCTCCAAAGAAGAAATTGATGCATTATTTAGATTATTTAAATTATATGTCCCAATAATTATTGATAATGCGCACAAAAATAATTCAAGGTGCTATATAATAGGTGATTTATCTAGATTTTCTAAAGAAATGCAAGATACATGTAAGATGCTTATGGAAGAAACAAAATCTGGAACTAATATGGTATTTACTATGGCACTTAACTATGGCGGTAGAGATGAAATAATAAGAGCCATAAATAAGTTATTCATTGCTAAAATTACTGAACACAATAATAAAGAATGGACTAAGAAAGAATTAGATAATTTAGATATTACAGAAGATAGTTTTAAGAATTATCTAGATACTAATATAATACCTGACCCAGATTTACTTATTAGAACATCTGGTGAGATGAGATTATCAAATTTTATGCCATGGCAACTCGCATATACAGAATTTTATATGCCAGAAACATTATGGCCTGATTTTCACAAAGAAGAATTAGTTAAAGCAATAGAAAGCTATAACAAAAGAGATAGAAGGTTTGGTGGCAGAAAATAATGGCAAATAAAGAAGCTAAAATTTCAACATTCATTAAAAGACTTGTAAGTGGAATAATTCTACTTAGTTGTATTTTGGTTTCTTTATATAAAGGTGATTTATTATTATTAAATGTAACTGCAATTATTTCAATAATTGGTTTATTTGAATTATATAGAGCTATGAAACTTCAAAATAGTTACTTTGCATATTTAAACTATATGCTTTCACTCTTATATTATATTTTATTATATAGAGCAAGTGGATATACTGTTATAATGTTGATTATTATTGCCACTATGTCTAATTTAATTTGTTATGTTGTATCTTATCCAAAATATAAAATCAATGAAGTACTTAGGGCAATATTTGGATTTTTATATGTAACTGTATTATTTAGTTTCATGTATCTTGTTAGACAATTTCCTGTTTATGGCAAATATTATATATGGCTTATGTTAATTTCATCTTGGGGTTCTGATACATCTGCCTACTGTATAGGAATGTTATTGGGTAAGAATAAATTATTTAAAAAATTATCACCCAATAAGTCTATAGAAGGTGCAATCGGCGGGATTATAGGCTCTGGTATCCTTGGATTTATATATGCGATTTTAGTAAATAGAAGACTTGTTGCAATAAATGTATCAATTCCTCTTTGTGTGTTTTTATGTATGGCATGCAGTATGATTTCTCAACTTGGCGATCTTGTTGCAAGTGGAATAAAAAGAGATTTTGATTTAAAAGATTATGGCGAATTAATTCCAGGTCATGGTGGAATCTTAGATAGATTTGATAGTATTATTTTTACTGCACCTGCCATTTACTGTATTATTTTGATATTTTATTATATTAATTAATAATAAATTAATGAAAAAGACTAAGTAGAATGATATTATAAATTTATGAAAATAATTAAAAATAAAAATTTTATATATTATTTAGTAATTATATTAATAATTATTTTTTCATATACATTTACATATGCAATGGGACCTGGTGGTACTAGTAGATATGAAGAAGCTGAAGATGCAATACTTGGTGAAAGTACTATGCCAATAACTCATAAAGTTAGAGAAGAAGGAACCATAACTGCAGGAGATAAAGTTGGTATAAAACTTGGTGCAGATGGTGGAATGGGAGGTGGATCTTCTTCTAACAAGTCAACAGGTTCTGGTAAGTCAAGTGGTGGTAATCCTGATTCATCAAAGTCTAATCAATCTAATACTGGAATGAAGGCCGTAAAAGGTAATAAAAAAACAAGAACTGAAACTGTCATTTCTGAAGAGACAAAACAAACTGCTGATGCAAGTGAGATTAATGAAGAGACCAATAAAGAGACATATGCTGAGTCAACTGCTCAAGAAGAAACTTCAAAGCCAGTAGATGAAACTATACCAGAAGCTGAAACAACTGAAAGGTTTATGGATAACACAGAGACATTACAAAATGTTGAAAATATTAATGCCGAAACTAATGAACTAAGAAATGATGTAATGAATAATGAGAAAGCAACTGTAAATGATGAAACATTTATCAATTCAGTTCAAAACAGAGATGATGGTAAATCATTTAAAGGCAAAAAGATATTTTTACTTAATCAAGATGGTGGATTTGGAATAGGTGGCGGTGGTTCTAGCAAGATGATTAAAGTTAATGTATTTTTGTTACTCATTTCTGGAATATTATTTTTTGGATTCTTAAGAACATTTATAAGATTCCAACTTGAAAAGAAACAAAGCTTAAAAATTAAATAAGAGGTTTTATATGTTAGGAAGTATTTTAAGAAGAATTTCAGCAGTTTTAGAACAACCAGTATTACTTGTACTTGTAATAATGGTAGTGTTTACTTTATATACTATAGGCGGGCTAATTGGTGAGTGGCTAGAGAGAAGATATCTAAATATTAAAGTTCCTAAAGTTTTAGATGCTATTAAGAAAAATAATAAAGAACCTATGGCTGTTATTTATAAGTCTGGACTTCTTAAAAAGCAAAAGGAACTTTTATATGAAGTATCTGTACATAAAGAATTAAGTCCAGAAATTAGAGAAACTCTTGCATTACGTTTACTAGATGAATATAAATCAAAATTAGATATGAGAGTTAAGCTATCTGACTTAATTACTAAACTTGCACCAGCATTTGGTCTTATGGGAACACTTATTCCACTTGGTCCTGGAATAATTGCACTATCAAGTGGTGATACACAAACTTTATCTCAATCTTTATTAATTGCATTTGACACAACAATTGTTGGACTTTTATGTGCAACTGTTAATACAGTAATTACTACAATAAGAAAAAAATGGTATGCCAATGATATGTCAATGATGTCAACAATTATGGAAAGTTTATTGGAGGCAGAGAATAATCTATGATTAAGTCAAAATTTAAACAAAGATTAGATGATGATTTTGCTTTCTCAGAAGCAAATCCAATGGATGGAGTATCTAATATGTCAGATGCTATGCTTGTTCTTGCCGTTGGAATTATGCTTGCCCTTGTAATAAATTGGAAAATTGATATTAAGTATACAGAAAAAAAGACACAAACTATGGAAGAAATTAATCAAGAGCAGTTAACAGAAATAGAATATGAAATGCTTGAAAAATCTGATGTTATTGAAAATATTGAATCTAACTCAGAATATAAGCAAAGTGGTAAAGTATATAAAGATTTAAAAACTGGCAAAACATATGTAATAATGGATGAAGAATAAATTTTACTTGACATAATTTTTATATTTTAGTAAAATTACCTATTGTGTGGAGAGGTATCGAAGTGGTCATAACGAGGCGGTCTTGAAAACCGTTTGACCGTAAGGTCACGTGGGTTCGAATCCCACCCTCTCCGTTTTTTATTCAAGCAACATATAGTTGCTTTTTTATTTTTTTAAGCATATAAAAACTACTTATTTAGTGATTTCTTGTCTTTTAATACTATTTTTATTATAATAATATATATATTTATGGTCATATATTCTTAAAAAGGAGTCTTGATGAACGAGAATAATAACAACAATAATAAGCAAAATGATAATAGAAACAATAAAAATGGCGGAAATATACTACAAACAATATTTGGCATCTTAATTTCACTTGTATTTATATATTTTATTAATTTCATGCTTTCAGGTTTTCTTACTTCTAACCTTATGGGTGAGCTTACTTATGATGAATTTATACAAAAAGTTGAGGCTGGCGAGGTAGAAAAAGTTGAAATCGGTGATTCTCTAATTGTATATACAAAACAAAATAATCAATTACCAAAATTAGATAATCTTGATAATGAGAGCTTAAGTGCATATCTAGCATCAGTAACGAACAGATATAAAGTAGAAAAGCTTGAATCTAATACTGAACTTGTTAAGAGATTATTAGAAAAAGAAAATATTAAAATTATTGGCCTAAAGGAAAGTTTCTTACAAGAATTATTTATAGGATGGGTTCTTCCATTTTTATTCTTAATGCTTCTGTTCAATTTATTTACTAGACGTCTTGGAGGTGGTGGCCTTCCTGGAATCGGTGGAATAGGTCGTTCAACTGCCAAAATGTATATGCAAAAAGAAACTGGTGTAACATTTAAAGATGTAGCAGGAGAAGATGAAGCAATAGAAAGTCTTACTGAAATTGTAGACTTCTTACATAATCCAGGTAAATACACAGGAGTCGGAGCAAAACTTCCAAAAGGAGCACTTCTTGTTGGTCCTCCAGGAACTGGAAAAACACTTCTTGCTAAAGCAGTTGCAGGAGAAGCTAAAGTTCCATTCTTTTCACTTACAGGTTCTGACTTTGTTGAAATGTATGCAGGTGTTGGTGCATCAAGAGTTAGAGATTTATTTAAGCAAGCTCAAGCTGCAGCACCTTGTATAGTTTTTATAGATGAAATTGATGCAATAGGAAGATCACGTGATGCAAGAGCAATATCAGGTGCTGATGGTGAAAGAGAACAAACTCTTAATCAATTACTTTCTGAAATGGATGGTTTTGCAACTAATAAAGGAATTATGATTCTTGCAGCAACTAATAGACCGGAAGTTTTAGATCCAGCACTTCTTCGTCCAGGAAGATTTGATAGAAGAATAATAGTTGATAAACCAGATCTCAAAGGCAGAGTTAGTATATTAAAGGTTCATGCTAAGGATGTAAAGCTTGCTGATGATGTTGATTTTGATGAGATTGCACTTAATACATCTGGTGCAGTAGGCGCAGATCTTGCTAATATGATTAATGAAGCAGCAATAAATGCTGCTAAAAGAGGTCTAGCAAGTGTATCTCAAAAAGATTTATTTGATGCAGTAGAAGTTGTACTTGTAGGTAAAGAAAAAAAAGATAGAGTTTTATCTAAAGAAGAAAGAAAAATTGTTTCATATCATGAAATTGGTCATGCACTTGTTTCTGCTCTTCAAAAGCATTCTGAGCCAGTTCAGAAAATTACTATTGTTCCAAGAACAATGGGAGCTCTCGGTTATGTAATGCAGACACCTGAGGAAGAAAAGTTCCTTAATACAAAAAAAGAATTAGAAGCAAGACTTGTTACTTCACTTGCAGGTAGAGCTGCAGAAGAAATTGTATTTGATACTGTTACAACAGGTGCATCTAATGATATTGAAGAGGCAACAAAACTTGCAAGAGCAATGGTTACACAATTTGGTATGAGTAAGAAATTTGGAGTTATGGGTCTTGCTACCAAGAGAGACATATATCTTTCTAATGAATCAGTTCTTAATTGTGGTGATAAGACGGCAGCAATGGTTGATGACGAAATTAAAAGAATGCTTGATGAAGCATACTCACAAGCTAAAAAATTATTAACGAAACACAGAAAAGCTCTTGATGAACTTGCTAATTATCTAATAGATAAAGAAACAATTACTGGTAAAGAATTCATGGAAATATTCACAAGAATTACTGGTATTGTTCCTGAAGAAAAATCAAGAATAGAAGAGATTAAACATGATAATAAACACAATAAAAATAATAATATAAAATCACATACTAAAAAGGCTAAAATAGATTTGGAGAGTGAAGATGATGTTACAAAGATTTAACAAGTATATAGCACTAACATTAATTATATCTATACTAAGTCCCTATATTTGTTATGCATCAAATGATAGTATAGTTCTTAACAATAAACCTGTTGGCTCTTCAATAAAATCAGGAGTTCTAAATTCGAATGTTATAACAACTACAGGCACTGGACTTGGTGATAATGCAGCTGGGCCAGGACTTACTCAATCATCAACAGTTATATCTGATAATTCACCTGTTGAAACTACTTTGCCTCAAAATACAATGCCACAAAATAATACTAATACTACATCAACAGCAAATATGGCATCTACCACTATCAATGCTACACAGAAC
>CAMJPD010000026.1 GCA_946407765.1 uncultured Lachnospiraceae bacterium | reverse complement strand
ACCTTCTTCAGTTTTGTTAATTCCATATGCAAGACGTTTTAATTCTATTGATTTCAATTTTTCTTCTGTTATATCAACTTGCTTTTCATATTCTTTTATTTTATGTGCAGAATCAATAGAAAATGTATCAATAACTATATATAATTCATTAAGAGAACTTTTCACTAGGTCTATCATACCATCTAATGCATTTTTAGATTCATCAGATAATTTTATTCCAGCATCAATAAGAGACTGTGCACTTTCAGAAATATTTTCAGCATGGTCACCAATTCTTTCAAGATCAGTTAATATATTTAAATATGTAGTAACTGTATTTCTTTGTTCAACAGATATATGGAGTGCATTAATCTTAACTAGGTAGTTGATTAATGCTCTGTTAATTCTGTTAATCTTTTGTTCTTTCTCTTTAATCTTTTGAATTAGCTGAGTACCACCGTTTCCATAGACAGAATCAATTGCATCATATAAATTTCCTTTTACGAGTCCTGTCATTCTTTTGATTTCATGGTGCGTAGCTTCAATTGCAACAGCAGGAGATTCAAATAGACGATCATCTAAGTGGTGGATTACTTTTGTAGCAACATCATCATCTTCAGATTCAATACTGCCTTTTACAAGTTTAGTACTAATATTAACAATTAAATTCGTAAATGGATATTGAATAACAGCATTGCAAATATTAAATATTGTATGAAAAAGAGATATTTCAACAGGTGAAGTCGTTAGTACAAGAAAATCTTTAAATATATTTCTAAGGAATAAAGAAATTATAAAAAATGGAAGGAATTTAAATATATTATAAACAAGATGGATCATAGCTGCTCTTTTACCATTAGTGTTGGCACCAGCAGTAGAGAGCAGAACAGTAGAAACAGATCCTAAGTTTTGTCCTAGTGTAATATAAATTGCTGCTTCTCTATTAACAAGTCCAGTTAATGCAAGCATTTGTAAAATTGAAATAGAAACTGAAGAGCTTTGTACTAATATTGTTACTATACATCCAACAATCACGCCGAGGAATGGGTTGTTACCAAATTTAGTAAAACAATCTAGAAGGATTTGAGAATGAGAATATGGCTTAACACCAGTTTGCATGAGCTCAAGACCTATAAATATAAGTGAAAGACCAACGAAGATTTTTGCTTTAGTTTTATGAGTTTCATTGTTAGAAATAACAACAATTGTTCCGCAAATACCAATTAATAATGGAGCCCAAAAACTTGGGTTTAAAAATTTAAAAATTGAACCAAGTTGAGAAAGTGATACGATCCATGCTGTTATTGTAGTTCCAATATTTGCCCCCATGATTACTGGAACAGCTTGCGCAAGTTGCATAATACCAGCATTAACAAAACCTACTACCATTATTATAGTGGCAGCAGAGCTTTGAATTATTGCAGTAACAAATGTTCCAAGTAAGAGTGCAATAAATTTATTGCTTGTAAGAGCTTTTAAAATATTAGATAATTTTTGACCAGCAACCCTTTGAAGGTTTTCGCCCATGACATTCATTCCATAAAAAAATAGCCCTATACCACCAAAGAAACTAAATAAATTACTAATATTTTCTATCATAATACCCCGGATTAATTTACTATATCAGTATGTACTTTTCATTTATAATATTATCATAAGAGTAATTATTTTTCTATAAAATGGCTAAATTTATTAGTAAATATCACATATTTTCTAACTATATTATAATTGACAAAAATAAGCGGTTTTGGTAGAATAACAAAGACGCATAGAAGTGGTCTATTTAAATTTTTTTTTGTGAAAAAATACCACAATAGCGAATAATAAAGAAGGAGGTTCTTTATGTACGCAATAATTACTACTGGTGGAAAGCAATATAAAGTTAGCGAAGGCGATATCATCAAGATTGAAAAGCTTGAAGCTAAAGAAGGCGATTCTATCACATTTGATAAAGTAAATGCTATATCTAATCAATCGCTTGAAGTTGGAACACCATATTTAAGTGGACATAGCGTTAGTGCAACTGTTGTAAAGTGTGGAAGAGCTAAAAAGGTAATTGTATATAGGTATAAAAGAAAATCTGGTTACCATAAAAAGAATGGACACAGACAGCCTTATACAGAAGTAAAGATTCAAAAGATAGCATAATACAATTTTAAATATTGATTTAATAGGAGATAACAATGGCTCATAAGAAAGGTGCGGGTTCGACCAAGAATGGTAGAGACTCGAATAGTAAACGTTTAGGTGCTAAGAGAGCAGATGGTCAGTTTGTACTTGCAGGAAATATTCTATATAAACAAAATGGAACTAAAATCCATCCTGGCAAGAATGTAGGTCTTGGTAATGACTATACATTATTTGCAAAAACTGACGGTGTAGTAAAGTTTGGAAGACTTGGGAGAGATAGACAACAAGTATCAGTAATTCCAAAGGCAAATTAATTTTAAAAGCGACCTAAATGGTCGCTTTTGTTTTATGTTTGTAGATTTAGCCAAAATTTTAATAGCAAGTGGTAGTGGCGGTAATGGACACGTCTCATTTAGACGTGAACTTTATGTACAAAATGGTGGACCCGATGGTGGTGATGGTGGTAAAGGTGGTGACTTAATTTTTGAAGTTGATAAAGGATTAAATAATTTACTTCCATTCAGACATAAGACAAAATATATTGCCGAAAGTGGTTTAGAAGGTGATAAGAAAAATTGTAAAGGCAGAAGTGGAGAAGATCTAGTTGTTAAAGTACCATATGGAACTGTTGTCAAGGATTTTAAAACTAATAAAGTTATAACTGATATGAGTGGTGATAACTTAAGAGAAATTATTTTAAAAGGTGGCAAAGGTGGTCTTGGTAATGCAAGATTTGTAACAAGTGTAATGCAGGCTCCTCGTTATGCAAAACCTGGTGAAAAGGGAATACAGCTTGAAGTTATTTTAGAATTAAAAGTTATAGCTGATGTTGGTCTTGTAGGATATCCCAATGTTGGTAAATCTTCATTAATCAGTAAAATTTCAAATGCCAGACCAGAGATAGCAAACTATCATTTTACAACACTTACTCCAATACTCGGCGTCGTAGAAAAGTATGATAAAAGTTTTGTAATGGCAGATATTCCAGGTATTATAGAAGGTGCAAGCGAGGGCGTAGGACTTGGATTTGAATTCTTAAGACATATAGAAAGAACTAAGATTCTTGCACATGTATTTGATATTGCTGAAACTGAAAACAGAGATTTTGTTGATGATATTAATATAATTAATAATGAGCTTAAAAAATATGGAATTAATAAAAAGATGATCTATATTGCCAATAAAATAGACTGTCTTGATGAAGAAACTCTTTTAATGCAAGTTGATAAATTTAACGAACATTTTAAAGGAGAAAAGTTATTCTTAATTTCAGCTCTATCTGGTAAGAATACAGAAGAACTTAAAAATAGTTTATTTGATATATTAGAACATGAAAAAACAGAACTTAAAATATTTGATAAAGAATATGATGTATATGAAAATATTAAACAAGATGATTTAATAATTATTAATAAAATAGATGCGGACACTTTTGAAATTTCTGGTGAAAAAATTGATAGGATGCTTGGATATACTAATATTGATACAGAAAAAGGATTCAATTTCTTCCAAGACTTCCTTAAGAAAGAAAAGATAATTGAAAAGCTTAAACAAAAAGGCCTTAAAGAAGGCTCAACAGTTAAAATTAATGATATAGAGTTTGAATATTATGACTAAGAAGATAGGTATACTAGGAGGAACATTTAATCCTATACATAATGGACATCTTGCTCTAATTAAGTCTGCAATTAATGAATTGGCACTAGATGAAGTATGGATAATGCCGACCAAAATTACATATTATAAAAATATAGATTTAAATTATGATGAAGAAAAGGTCTTAAAAAACATAGAGGATTTAATTAGCAATAATAGTGAAATTAATATAAAACTCTCAAAATTTGAAATTGAACTTTTTAATAAAAATAAAGAAAATTTAGAAAAATATGGAACCAATTACTGCTTATCTGAACTTAAAAAAACATATGAAGACGTTGACTTTTATTTTTTATTAGGTGCTGATTCATTATATAATATTGAAACCTGGATAAATTTTAAAGACCTACTTGAAAATAATGTTATAGCAGTAGGAGATAGGAAATTTGAGAATAAAACTAAAGATGATTTGATTAAACATATTGACTATCTTAATAAAAAATATAATGCAAAAATTATTTTATTAAATATGGATAGGATTGACGTATCGTCAACTGATATAAGAAATATAAATGAGTAAGAATAACAATCAAAACTTAATAGAGTCATTAATGAATAAGTATCAGGATATACTTAAAAAGTATATTTCTGGATTTAGATATGCTCATTCAATTTCTGTTGCAAATTGTGCGATGTCGCTTGCAATGAGATATGATGTTAAGTTAGAAGATGCATTAGTTGCAGGTATACTCCATGATATTGCTAAAAGAAACAATAATGATGAGATAGTATATTTATGTAATAAGAATAATATTTCTCTTTCAGAAGATGATTTAAAATCAATTCCTGTATTACATTCTTATCTTGGAGCTTACATTGCAAGGAATGAATTAAATATTACCAATGAAGATATACTTAATTCAATATACAATCATACACTTGGAAGAGCAAATATGAGCAACTTAGAAAAAATAATTTTTGTTGCCGACTATATCGAACCACTTCGTAAAAATAGATCTAATATGTCTTACATAAGAAAGATGGCTTTTATTGATATTAATAAATGTATAGTTTTAATTATTGAATCTAGTATTGATCACTTAAAAAAAGTAAATACTTTTATACATCCAAAGATGTTAGAAACTTATGAATATTATAAAAATATAAACGTGGGGCAAGTATGAACATTGAAAACACATTAAAGTTAATGATTGATATAATTTCAGAAAAGAAATTTATAAGTTTAAAAACAATAGATATATCTAATGTAAGTAGTTTTTCAGATTATTTTATAATTGTATCTACAGATAATTTAAGGCAGAATAATTCTATGTCTGATGAGTTCCTTGAAAAATTATTAGAATCAAATATTAAACCATATAGAATAGAAGGCTTAAATACAGATTGGATATTAATTGATTTTGGAGATATTATAGTTCATTTTTTCACAGAAGAAAAAAGATTATTTTATAATTTAGAAAAAGTATGGGCAGATGGCAGGATAGTAGAATTTAATAATTAATCATTATTTTTTTCATCATTTTCTCTAAGCTTTACAATATTTCTTGCAGCTCTTTTCCTGTCTTTATCTATCTCGGCATAATGTTTGATTGTAGTATTAACATCTGAGTGACCAAGTACATCAGCTACTAAATATATATCACCTGTTTCATTATATAAATTAGTTCCATAAGTGCTTCTTAGTTTATGAGGAGTAATTCTTTTTAATTGGGTTATTTGTGATGCATATTTTGATACTAGAATTTCTACTGTTCTTGTAGAAATTCTTTTATTTTGTAATGATAAGAAAAATGCATTAGAGTTATCATTAGTTATAATCTTTTTTCTTTCTTCGAGATAATTAAGAAGTGCTGTTTTAACTTCTTCACTAAAATATATAATTGCTTCTTTTTGGCCTTTTCTTATTATTTTGATTCTACATTCTTCGAAATCAATATCATTTATATCAATACCAACACATTCGGAAACACGAATCCCAGTCCCTAGAAAGAGAGTTAGGATAGCAAGATCTCTAATTCTTGTTTTATTATAGAATGCTTTTGCAGATTTCGTTAAATTATCTCCTGGATTTTCTACATAGTTTAATAATTTTGCCACTTCATCAACTTCTAATCTTGTTATTGTTTTCTGCCTAAGTTTTGGCATAGTTATTTTAGTTGATGGATCTTTATTTATTAATTCATTCTTATAAAGGTAGCCATAAAAAGATTTGATAGCAGATAGTTTTCTTTTTATTGTTGCTTCATTATTTACTTTTTCTTGATTATTTTTATTATTTACATTATCTTCAAATTTATGGTATCTTAAATAATCCATATAATCATCAAAATCACTTAGTTTTAAGTTTTCAATTTCATTAAGAGTAGGATATTCATTGGACATATCATATTTTGATTCATTTTTAAGGAATCTGAAAAAAACATTTAGGTCATATGCATATGCAAGCATAGTTTTGGCTGTAGTTCTAAGCTCTATACTTCTAAAAAAATTATTACAATATTCAGGTAAATTATTTTTACAAATTTCCCTGACTTTCTTCATATTCTTGATTCTTTGTTCCTCATTGTATTGGTTTTTCATTGACATAAACCATCTTTAAAATATTTAATACATGAAGAAAAGAGATTTTCTCTTAAGAATTTATTGTCCTTAGATAGCTCATTTATCATATTTTTAATATATTCACGCTTAGTTTTGCCATCAACTGGACAGGGTGATTTAAGTACAGGAAGAGAGTAATTATTTGCAAATTTTATAATATCTGGTTCATCTACATAAAGCATAGGCCTTATTACATGAAGGTCAGTTCTATCTAAGTATGTATTTGGCTTAAATGGGTGAAATTGGCCCTCAAAAAATAGGGTCATAAGGGCTGTTTCAATTAAATCATCCTTATTGTGTGCATATGCAACTTTATTGCAAGAAAGCTCTTTGGCCTTAGTATTTAAGGCTCCTTTGCGCATTTTAGAGCATAAACTGCATGGATTAGGGTCTTTACGGGTTTCAAAGACTATATCATAAATATCAGTTTTTACTATGTAATATGGTATCTCTAATTGGTCAAAATAGGCCGAAATCGGGCCAAAATCAACGTTTTTAAAGCCAACATCGACAGTTATAGCAACTAGATCAAAAGAACGCGGATAGAAGCGTTTTAGGGCCTTTAAGGCAAATGCTAAAGATAATGAATCTTTGCCTCCAGATATACCTATAGCAATTTTATCGTTATTTTCAATTAAATTATAGCTATCTATGCCTTTTCTTACAGCTGATAAAAGCTCTTGTTCATTCATAATATTACCATTTTTAATTCGTTAAACACGGATTTTGCGAAAAGTTGTATAAGCTTAATTTAACATAATCCTAGGGCTGTGTCAATAGCAAATTTCTATAATATGGATAATATGCTTCTATTTCACCAGTGCTTACATTATTTGCAGATGCATTTTCATGTATTGCATACATCTTGCCATCATTTGCCCAAGCAAGGAAAATTACAACATGTGAGCCGTCTTTAACTTTAACAGCTACATCACCTGGCTCTAGATTTTTTCTCTTAATACCCACACCCGTACTTGCAAGGTGAGGAGTTCCTTCAGCATTTAGGTCCTTACCTATTGCTGTCTCATATACCCATGAAACCCATCCAGAGCAATCTAGTCCTCTAAGTATTCTTCCCTTATGGTCTGCTCTCTGCACAATTCTTCCAAATTTATTAATTGAATAATATGGACCATATGGCTTGCCACCATAATAATAAGGAATTTTGCCAACAGACTCTAAGGATGTTTTTATAATTTTATATCTATTTCTTGATATATTTTCTGGAAGTTTGCGAATATAATAATTGATTTCTTCTATTGATAATGGCTCTATTAATTGAATTTTTGAAACGTTAATGCCATAATCAGTAAACCAATCACTATTTGATAAAATATTTGCTTTTTTAATTGTATGCAAGTTCCATCCATGCCAATTTTCATTAAAGTTTGTCTCATCATTTCCTATTGTATCAAGTGATGCAAGACTTTTCTTATTATTTAAACCAGTAATTATTACATTGGCATTAAGATCTATATGACCAGGACAATAATTCAAATCAATACATTTATATTTTGGATCATATAAATATGTACCATCCTTAATAGCATCTAAATATTCAGAAAGTGTTTGTTGGTTAATTTCTGAATTTGGAACATATATTTCCTTATATGAATCATTTTGATTAGGTGTAGGAACAATGCTTACTAAATTATTAGTGTTATTTATGTTATTGATAAGTTCGTTATTAGGTATATTATCTATATCAGTATTGTCATCTTCGTCTATATCTCCTATAGGCTCTTGATTTAAATCTTCTATTTTTTCATATCTATATATTTTATTGTGTTCGTGTTTTGGTTTAGGGAAGGCATTTAAGTATGAATCTGGATTTTCTGAGTTTATTAATTCCTTAAACTTAATTGCATATTCATTATTACTTTTTTCTTTTTCTTCATACTTCATGCATCCACTGCAAAAGTACACATCACTTATATCAAAATTTACTGTATATGAATCAACAACTAATTTATTGCAATATTCTTCAAAGGCATTGTAATCATAAATGTTATGATAATAAGTATAAAGATTAGCCATAGATAATATATCAAATATGTTTTGATAGTATTCTATCTCATTTCCGTCATTGTCAAAAAAATTTATATTAACCATAGTAAAATCATTGATACGCCATGATGTTTGTTTGTTTTTTATATGTGAAGAATCTTCAGGATTATATAATGCATATAAACTCTTGGCCTTTCCTATTTCGCGAAGTAAGTCAATAGGTGAAGTTTGTCCCTTGGCAGATATTTCATAAATCAAACTATCATTTTTAGATTTAATGTCATTGTATAGTTTTTCACCATAAGTTATAGAAGGATCTGTTCTTGAATATATATTGGCAAAATTAAACTTATCACTTGATACTGATAAATTTTTATTTTTATATAAATCTCTAAGTTTTAAAAATAATGAATCTATTTTATTTTTAAATTCATATGTATTTTCCGAACTTGAATAATATTCATACGATTCGGTCTTAGTGTTTTTAATTACAAATGAAAAAATACATGTTAATATCAAAAATATAATCATTATACATGATGCAAATATTGGATAGATATTTTTTTTATTCTTGAAAATATTAAACATAATTATTATCTAAGTAATTTATTGCATTTTGAAAATATTCAGGAAGTGGTGCAGTAAATTCTATATATTCATTAGTCCTTGGATGTATGATACCAAGAGTACTTGCATGAAGACATTGACCATCTATATTAAATTCTTTATCAACTTTACCATATATATTATCGCATATAATTGGTCTGTGTATACTTGCAAGGTGGACTCTAATTTGGTGAGTCCTTCCAGTTTTTAAAATACATTCTAGTATTGAATATTGTTTATATTGTTTTATTACTTTAAATTCTGTAATTGCTTCTCTTCCACCGTCTACTATAGCCATCTTTTTTCTATCTTTTTTATCTCTTCCTATTGGTCTATTTATAATAAAATTATCATTATCAAAATTTCCATGTGTTATACATATATATTTTTTAAATACAGTATGTTCTTTGAACTGATTGGAAATAATATTGTGGCTATAATCATTTTTACAGATTAGTAAAACACCAGATGTGTCTTTATCGATTCTATGAACTATGCCAGGTCTTATCTTGCCGTTAATTCCAGATAAGTTATTCTTACAATGATTAATTATCCCATTAACTATAGTGCCTTTAGTATGCCCCGGTGCTGGATGAACAACCATATTTTTATCCTTATTTATTACTAATATATCATCATCTTCATATATAATATCAAGATGTATGTCCTCTCCTACTATTTCTAACAGCTCTGCCAAACTAAAATCTATACTAATTTCATCACCAATTTTAAATTTGTAACTCGGTTTAATTGTTTTATCGTTAACTAAAATTCTATTATCATTTATAGCATTAGTGAAGTATGAACGTGAATATTCACTATATATTTTGGATAAAAATATATCTGCTCTATCACTAATATCATAATCAGATGTAACAACAAATACTTCATCCATTATAATATTTCCTTATCTTTATAAACAAAAATTGAAAGGAATAAAAATAAAAAGCAAGCTATTGTTATATATGTATCTGCAAGGTTGAACACTGGAAAGTCTATTGGTTTAAAATATATAAAATCTATTACATATTTATCAAATAATCTATTAATAAAATTTCCTATTGCACCAGATATTATTAATATAATACATATAAATAAAGGTATATTTTTCTTACTTAACTCTAATTTATTAATAAAATATAATAAGAAAATCATAATTACAATAGTAAGTATATAAAAAATTATATATTGATTTTGTAATATTCCAAATGCTGCTCCTTTATTTTCATGGTATGTGAATTCTAATACATCATTAATTATAATTAATTTATTAGTTTTATAATTAGATGCAGCATATATTTTAGTATATTGGTCTAGAAATATTAATATTGCAGATGGAATAACTATTAATAAAAATTTTTTAAAAATAGTTTTCATCAATTATCTTTTAAAGAAGTTAGGTTTTTGGACAGAATTTGGATTAGCAAAGTTATTAAAATTGTTATTAAAATAATTATTACTAAAATTAGGGCTGCTTGAGCGAGGAGCATTTTGGTTTTGTCCCATACTACTAAAATTATTCCAGAAATTATTAGAATCATTTTGTGGATATTGATTTTGTTCTGGACCTTGATTATTGCTTACTGAAGGATTTGGCGCACTATTATTTTGTCCTGCATTATGGAATATATTATTAAAATTATTACTCATATTGGAATTGTCATAATTGCTATTCATATTATTATAAACAGAATTAGAAAATGAAGAAGCAAATGCAGAAAGATCAACATCAATTCCAGTAATATATATTGAATTTGAAATCTTTTTGAGGTTACCACCTAAGGAACATACACATCCATATGTAAAATCTAATATTCTATTTTGTAGTTCAATTGGCGAACCTTCAAGATTTAATATTAAAACAAAACCACTTTTAAGGTCTGAAACAATATTTCTTGATGCAGTATTAAAATCTGTTGGAGCAATAGATTTAATTATTCCATTGTTATTGTATTGTGGGTTATGAGTTGGTCTAAGGAAAGGATTCTGAGTTGGGACATTTTGATCATTCTGACCTTTATTTTTCTTAAATATGTCAAGAAGACTCTTTTTAGGAGTATTGTCTTCTTCTATGTATTGAGCTTGTTCATCTTCGAAATATTCTAGTTCATCAGATGAAGCAAATAGGTTTCTAATTACATCACTTAATCCCATTTATTTTACCTAAATATATATTTTACATTTTTTTACTATCATAGTCAAATATTTAATAATTAACGCTTTCTTGTATTGCTTACTCTTGTATTAAGAAAATCTAGTTCTCGCTCTGCATTTTTGTCACTTGAATATTTTATAAAATAATCTGCAAATGCTTCTCTTGCCTTTTCCCAGTCACCACTTTTTTCTAGAAAAACAGCTTCATTAAATTCTACAGCTTTATCTGTTGCAAGTCCTAGCTTTTTTATTTCATCAATTAATACTTCTGCTTTTTCAACTTCATTATTATTGAGAGCATCTCTTAATTCTATAATCTTAAGATATGCACTAGACTTATTATATAATTCCTCGTAAGTTTTATTGTTCTTATCTATTTTAAGTAAGACATCATATATATGATTGGCTTTATCATATTCACTTAGTAAGAAATGACACTCAGCTTTATATAATAATATATCATACTGAGTTGTTCCTACTGCACCATCACTTATAAAAAGTGCTCTATCGAAAGAATCAAGTGCATCTTGATAATAACCATCATTTAAAAAATCTATACCTTGATTTTTATAATGTGATATAGATAAGGCACTACAAGATGTAAGCAATAGTAATAAATATAGTATTATTAAGATTTTAAATTTCTTATACATTAGTGCTACCTAAACCACCATTTCTTATATTTGATACATTATCATCATCAGTTAATATATAATTAATAAATATTCCTTGGGCAAATGCGTTTCCTCTTGTAATTTCTATTCTTTTAGTACCACCGTTGAACATTTTTATAAAAATATGTCCTTCATTTTCACTATCATAATAATCGGCATCTATTACACCTGTTGAATTATTAAGCTGAAATCTATATTTAAAACCTAGAGAAGATCTTGGGAAAATTAATAAAACTTGATCAGATTTCATTTTAGCTCTAATTCCTGTAGGAATTTTAATTTCTTCTCCTGGATTTAATACAAAGTCTATAGTTGAAGAAAAATCATAACCAGCAGATGATTTTGTGGCTCTTTTTGGGATCTTAATTTCATTATAAACATTTTGTATGTCAGATTCATTTAAGTTTTTATTAAAATCTAACATAGCATCTTTAAAATTATTATATGAAACTTTTTCAAAAAATGTATTCATTAATATTAATTATCTTCCTTAGTATCATTATCAAAATTTTGATCTTCTTCTTGATTATCATCAGAATCTTCATTGTTATCAGATAGATTTTCTTCTTCTATCTTGTCAAGACTTGATGATGTAATCTCATCAGAAATAGAATCATTTTCAATATCAATTTTATTTTTATCAAATGCTTCTCTAACTTCTAACTTTACTTCTTCTTCTATCTGTGCTTCTCTATCAGAATCAATTTTAGGGAGCATATCTAGACTTTCTAATCTAAATCTTCTAAGGAAATCTTCAGTAGTTGAAAATACTATAGGTCTGCCAGGTGTTTCAAGTCTTCCGCTTTCTTCTATAAGACCATATTCTAATAATTTATTAATTGCATAATCAGGACTATATCCTCTAATTTTTTCTATATCAGCTTTAGAACATGGTTGTTTATATGCAATTATAGATAATGTTTCAAGTATAGGAACTGTAAGTACAGGCTTACTTGGGTGAGATGCGACTTTAATTAAATTTTCAAAATACTTTTCATTAGATACCATCTGATATTTTTCATTAAGTCTTATTATCTTCATGCCATATTCATTTTCATCATATCTTTTGAATAATCTTTCACATACTTCTTTAGTATATTCTTTATCTTTAGATAATGCTAATGAAAGAGAATCTAATTCAACAGCATCGCCCATAGTAAATAATACAGATTCTATAATACTTTCTTCTTTAAAATTTTCGTTAATATTTTGTTCCATAAATTTATTATTCATCCTCTACACTACTTAAATCAACTGCTGTACTAGTTTCTACGTAATTAATATTAATGTCACCAAATAGATTCTCTTGAGAAACTATTAATTTCCCCATCTTAATCAGCTCTAATATTGCAAGGAAGGTGACAATGACTTCAGTTTTTGACTGTGAATCTTCAAGCATTTTTCTGAAAGAAAATTGTTTAACATTACTTGAGTATTCAAGTATATCCATAATTTTGGTTTTAAGTGGTATTCTTTCTTTATATATTTTACCAAAGCCAACATTTCTTATGTTAATAGAATTTTCTTTACGTTCTAATACTTCCTTAAATATGCTATTTAATTTTTGTATGTCTATATTCTGGAATAATGCATCTATATCAACTGGTGGAATATAATTGGCTACTTCTTTTGGAATATTTTCATTTCTATATAAGCTTTTTACATCATCATTTTGCTTGAGCATGTTTCCATAACTTATATATCGTTTATGTTCAAGTAATCTTTCTACTAGTTCAGTTCGTGGATCTAAATCTTCTCCATTCTCATTAGTTTCGACTGGCAATAGCATCTTAGATTTAATTTCAAGTAAATTTGCTGCCATTACAATAAACTCTGAAGAGATTTCCATATTTAGTTCAGACATTTTAGCCATATACTCCATGTACTGATTAGTAATTTCAGAAATAGGTATGTCATAAATATCTATTTTATTTCTCTCTATAAGTTGAAGTAATAAATCAAGTGGACCTTCAAAAATTTCTAATTTATAATTTATCTGACCATTTTTAAATTCTGCATGTGGCTTTAGCTCTTGTGAATTATCTAAATTTTGTTTATTATCATTATCTTCATAATCAAGATTTATATCATCTGATGATGTTGATAAATTATTATCGGTGTCATTATTGTTAACAGTTGTGGTTTTGTTTTTAAGTGCTATGTTTAATAGTTGAGGTATATTATTTATTCTTGCATTAACTGTATGAGTTCCAAGACCACTTGATACAATTAAAGTTTTAGCAATCCCATCTTTATTTTTAATATGATATGTTCCCTTAATATATTTTGGAAACATTTTTAGATTAGGACTTATAAAATTTAATCCAAAAGGCATATATACGAGTCCGCCATGGTAGTGACCAGATAGAATTAAATCAAATCCATAATCTATACATACTTTAGCAAAATCAGGGTTATGTAACAGTAATATGTTATATTTTGTATTATCAAGTTTACCAAGTCTAGATTCTATATAATTATCTTCATCAAACTCTCCGTCTTTAAATATTTGTAATTTTAATTTGTAATATTTATAATCTAGCGTTAGAGAATAAATTCTAATATTGTCATTATAATCATAATATGAGTTTTCAATTAAATTAATTTTTTGTTTATTAATTGTATTAATTAAATTGTCATATTCTTCTTTAA
>CAMJPD010000025.1 GCA_946407765.1 uncultured Lachnospiraceae bacterium | reverse complement strand
TACTCCCTTCATTTCATTAAAGACTACACCATTATAAAATAAATCATTATTCTCATTTACTTCATAATGCCATCCTTCCTGCATAAATATTTGTTTATTTTTATATATATTTGGATTAAATACAGCATCTAAATATACGTCCATTAAATTCCTAAAGTCTTTATAATTACAAGATGCAACTGGATAGCAAGTTTTATCAGGGAAAGTCATTGCATTTAAAAATGTATTAAACGAGCTCTTGGCAAGTTCAACAAATGGGTCTTTAATTGGATATTTTTTAGAACCGCATAAAACACTGTGTTCTAAAATATGTGGAACACCTGTATTATCGCTAACGGGAGTTCTGAATGCTATATTAAATACTTTATTTTTATCGCTATTAATAAGTAATATAATTTTACACTTAGTTTTATCATGTTCAAGTACCGTGCACTCACTGTCAACTTCTTTAATGAATTTTGATTTTAGTATTTTATAATTGTTATACATTTTACTCCTTAACTGTTATGACTTCTTAATATATCTAACTTTTCTGGCATTACAGATAATTTAACTTTCAATTTTTGTTTTGAATGAGGACAAGAATCTTGCCTTGCGCCAGTTTCGTAATCTAATATTTCTTCAACTTTAGTAATAATATTTTCAGATCCACTTTTCATTATTTCAATTTCATCACCAACTGAAAATTTATTCTTCTGAGTTAGTATAATATATCCTGACTCAATATCTTCAACTGTTCCATAATATACACTGCCTATAACATATGTATTGTCAGTATAAATTTGTGAATTTTCATCAGGTTTAGAATAAAAAAATCCTGTAGAATATTTTCTATATGTGCATTTCAATATTTCAGATTTATAAAAATCCATGTTACTGTTATATTTATCATTATCCTCAAAATAATCGTCTATTGCTTTTCTATATGCTCTAACAATGGTTGCAACATACAATGGTGTCTTCATGCGACCTTCAATTTTGTATGAATCAATTCTTGCATCAACCAAATCATCTATATGTTCAATCATGCATAGATCCTTGGAGTTCATTATATATGTTCCTCTATCATTTTCGAAAACTGGGAAATATTCGCCTTTTCTTTCACTCTCTTCTAATACAAGACTAGAATTTTCAAAATTAAAATTTTCTTTCTTATCCATCAGTGTGTACTTCCACCTACAAGGATGAGTGCAAGCTCCTAGATTTGCACTTTTATTAGTAAACATTGCAGAAAGAAGGCACCTACCTGAATAAGATATGCACATTGCACCATGAATAAAAGTTTCAATTTCAAAATCACTAGGCATTTTAGATTTTATATCTTTAATTTCATTAATAGATAATTCTCTTGCAAGAACAACTCTTCTTACACCCTGGTCATACCAAAACTTACATGTCATATAATTTGTAGTATTAGATTGAGTTGATATATGAATAGGAACGTTTGGCATATGTTCCTTAGCAAGAGATACCATACCTGGATCAGATATAATTGCACCATCTGGATTAATTCTACTAAGAAATTTAAAATAACTAATTGCATCTTCAATATCAGAATTATGTGCAAAAATATTTATTGCAATATAAACTTTCTTTCCTAAATTGTGTGCATATTTTATTGCATATTCAATTTCTTCATTAGTAAAATTTTGAGCCTTAGCTCTTAACGAAAATGTTTCACCACCTATATAAACAGCATCTGCACCATATTTTAATGCAACTAAAAGTTCATCCATCCCTGAGGCAGGAGCTAACAGTTCGGGCTTTTTGATTTTACTATTAATATTATCCATTTTTAATTGTCATTGAAATTCCATCACCAATTGGAAAAATATATTGAATCAAATCTTTATTATCATAAATTTTATGTAAATATTCTCTCATTCTATGATGTATTGTCCTATCTCTTTTTTCTATAGCATATCTAGATTCTAAAATTTCGCCATCCTTAAATATATTATCTGCAATCAATACACCATCTTTGTTAAGTAATTTTATAATACTATCAAGCCATATTGGATACTGGGCTTTAGCTGCATCTAAAAATATTAAATCGAAACTTTCGTTATCACTCAATAATTTTTCTATATGAATGCTCGCATCTCCTTCAAGTAATTGTATATTGTTATATTTGAACTTCTTAAAATTTTCTTTAGCTATTTTAATTCTTTCTGGATAGTCCTCTATTGTGTACAAAATAGGTGCATTGCAATATTTGACCATTTCATCATACATTATTATCGCTGAATATCCTATTGCAGTCCCAATTTCAAGGACTTTTCGTGGTTTTTTCAAATTAATAATTGCTCTAATAAAGCTTTTAGTATCGCTTCTTATAACTGGTACATTATTTTTTACTGCATAATCAAGAAGATATTTTACAATATCATTTTCATCATAAGAATATACAGATATAAAATTTTCTATTCTTGATGCATCCATAAAATATAGATATTACTGATCACCATTTTCAACAGCTAAATTCTTATCAAAAATAGTTAACATATTCTTAATGGTCATAGAAGTATTTAATTTATATGTATTAGGAGTAAAATTAATCTTATACCCTCTGGCCCTGAATTTAAATATTGTTGTATTATCAATTAGCCCTACATCATATAAGTTATTTGCTATATCATCTAATGTATCTCCCTTTTCTATCGTAAATTCAATATCTACACCTGGCTTAGAATCTACAGAATATTCATAAAATAATTGTCTTCCCATAGAAAAGAGCTTCATTCCTAAAAAATAAGTTATTATAACAATAACCGAAAAGAATAAAACCTTTTTAGCAAATCTCATTAAAAACTTAGAAAATGATTCTAACATAATATTATAATATCATTATATAAAACTTTTATCAAATAAAAAATGGCTTAGAAAGCCATTTTTATTTATTGATTATTATTTTCTTGCTTGTCTGCTTCTTCTTCAAGTTTCTTACCATACTCTTCTATATTAACGTCTACAATATCAGAATTAGCTAGATCTGGCTCCTTAACAGGAGGTGGTAAAAGTGCTTTCATACTTAGCGATATCTTTTTGTTCTCAGGGTCAATATCAATTACTTTGACATCAATTATATCGCCAATCTTTATACAGTCATCAACCTTCTTAACTTTATCATATGATATTTCAGAAATATGTAATAGTCCATCTATATTTTCATCAAGTGAGATAAATGCACCATAATCAGTTATTCTTTCTACCTTACCCTTAACTACCTTACCCTTAGCATAATTTACACTTGCAGCTATCCATGGATTATCTTCTGGGAATTTTGCAGTAAGTGAAATTTTATTATCACTAATCTGCTTAATCATAACTTTAATCTTATCGCCAACATTGAAAACTTTCTTAGGATTCTTCATCTTGCCCCAACTGATTTCGCTCACATGTAATAATCCATCAGCTCCACCTATATCAACAAAAGCACCAAAGTCAGTAATATTCTTAACAGTTCCTTCTACTATATCACCTTCGTTGATTTGAGACATAAGAGCGTTCCACTTTTCTTCTCTTATCTTCTTAAGTAAAGTTTTCCTGTCACCAATAGTTCTATTCTTACTTGGATCAAATTCGATAATAGTAAAATCTAAATTTTGATCTTGATACTTACTTAAATCTCTTTCAAAATTTTCTGAAACAAGTGATGCTGGGATGAATACTCTGATACCATTTTCTACGATACAACTGAGTCCACCCTTCACAACTTTACTTACTTTACCAGTTAGGATAGTTTTGTCTTCTACCCACTTTCTGATTTTATCATTAAACATGTCAGAGATTATTTCTTTATATGAAAGAGCAACCTGTCCTTCACCATCATTAACTCTTAATACTACAGCTTCTATCTCATCTCCAACTTTAACTTCCTTAGTTAGGTCAACATTTTCATCAAAACTATAATTTTCTTTCTTTATAATTCCATCTGCTTTATAACCAATATTGAGAGCAATATAATCCTTTGTTACAGCAATGACTGTACCCTTAACTCGCTCGCCTTGCGAAATACTCTTAAACGATTTTTCAAGCATTTCTTCAAAATTCATTTCTGACATATTCTACAACCTCTTGAATAATTTTCTCTGGTGCAGATGCCCCTGCTCCAATGCCTATTTTACTAGTTTTGATATCTACATCTAAAAAATTTATTTTCTCAAGATCAGACAAATTTTCTATTAAATAGGTTTTTGAACAATTTGCACTAGCAATATTAAAAAGCTTTTTAGTATTGGATGAATTTTTACTTCCTATAATAAGCATGATGCTTACTTTCCTAGAAATCTCAAAAACCTCATCCTGCCTCAATTTTGTGCTCGGACAAATCGTATCAAATACCTTAAAATTATAACCATTTTTCGTTAAAAATTCAACTAAAATTTTAAAAGTTGAAACATCAAATGTTGTCTGTGAAAATATTACATATTTACTATCTTTTTTAAGGTTAAGATTTTCAAGATCTTCTATAGATGCCACTACATGACAATTATTACCTGCCCATCCTACAATTCCCTTTACTTCACTATGATTTTTGTCACCAAATATTATTATTGTACATTCTGTTTTAGAATATTCATGTGCAAGCTCATGAATCTTAGTAACAAAAGGACAAGTTGCATCAATTACTTCTATATTTTTATTTTTAAGTTCGTCATAAACCAAAGGGCCAACACCATGCGACCTAATAATTACAATTGTTTCAGAATTATTTGGACATGAATTTATAGAATTATAGTCTTCTATTCCTTTAGATTTCAATTCACTAATTACAATGTCATTGTGAATAATTGGACCATAAGTAAAAATTTTTTTAGTAGAATTTTTATGTTTATCAGCTTCGTTTAAAGCAATTTCAATTGCACGTTTTACTCCAAAACAGAATCCAGAATTTTGGGCAAGAATTACTTCCATATATTATCTGCTACTGCCACCATCAGCTAGTGAAATTATTTTATCAACAACCTCATCTATATTCATATTAGATGAATCAATTAAAATTGCGTCTTTAACTTGTGTGAGTGGAGAATTATCCCTATGTGTATCTCTATAATCTCTTTCTTCAATTTCTTTCATGACCTCATCCAAATTTTTTTTAATTCCTTTTTCTTCGTAATCTTTAATTCTACGTTTTGCTCTAACTTCAACGCTTGCAGTAAGAAAAATTTTAAGATTAGCATCAGGAAGAACAACAGATCCAATGTCTCTTCCATCCATAACAACTGATGTAGATCTAGCAAGTTCTTGTTGCATACTAACAAGTTTAGTACGCACACATGCATGGACACTACAACTACTTGCTGCCTCACTTATAATTGGAGTTCTAATCATATCAGTAACATCTTCACCATTTAGATAAATATGTTGCTCATTTTGAACAAATTTGATAGATATGTTCACTTTATCAACAACTTTAGATATTTCTTCTTCATTATTTACATCTATATTATTATTAACTAAAAACAAACCAAATGCCCTATACATAGCACCTGTATCAATATAAACATATCCAAGCTCTTTAGAAATTATTTTGGCAACAGTGCTCTTCCCTGCACCTGCTGGGCCATCAATAGCAATTTTGTAACTCATAAAACATCCTTTATATATTTTTATTTATTCTAACATATTTTAATACTACTTTTTAGATAATTTTTTATCATACTTTGCGATTTTATCTCTAAGCTTAGCAGCTTCTTCAAAATTTAGTTCAACTGCAGCCTTATGCATTCGCTTCGTTAATTCATTAACTATTTTCTTTATTTCATTATCGCTCATTGATTCAGGGTCTTTTTGTATTCCATATACTGCATCTTCATAAGCATTCTCAATAGCAATTAATTCGTGGACAGATTTTTTTATTGTCTGAGGAGTTATACCATGATCTTCATTATATTTTATCTGAATTTCTCTCCTACGCTTTGTTTCATCTATACACGCTTTCATACTATCTGTTACAGTATCAGCATACATTATTACATGTCCATTTACATTTCTAGCTGCTCTTCCAACTGTTTGTATTAAAGAAGTTTCACTTCTTAAAAATCCTTCTTTATCTGCATCAAGTATTGCAACTAAACTTATCTCTGGAATATCAAGCCCCTCTCTAAGCAAATTAATTCCAACTAGAACATCAAATTTATCAAGACGCATGTTTCTTATAATTGCAGCTCTTTCTAAAGTTTTGATATCAGAATGAAGATATTCAACTCTAATCCCTGCTTCCTTAAGATATGTGGTTAATTCTTCTGCCATTTTTTTAGTTAGAGTTGTAACTAATACCTTTTCATTATTTTTTGTTACCTTATTAATTTCTACAATTAAATCATCTATCTGATTTTTAGTTGGCTTAACAAATATTTCTGGGTCTACAAGACCTGTAGGTCTTATTATTTGTTCACTTCTAAATTGCTCATGCACAGTTTCATACTCACTTGGTGTTGCAGATACGAATAACATTTGATCAATTTTTCCTTCAAACTCTGCAAAATTTAAAGGCCTGTTATCAAGTGCTGATGGGAGTCTAAAACCATATTCTACTAACGTTGTTTTTCTAGATCTATCACCTGCATACATAGCACCTATTTGTGGTATGGTTATATGAGACTCATCTACTATTATGAGAAAATCATCAGGGAAATAATCCATTAATGTATATGGGGGAACTCCAGGCTTTGCAAAATTTAAATGCCTAGAGTAATTTTCTATACCAGAACAAGAGCCTAATTCTCTTAATAATTCAACATCATATCTAGTCCTTTCTGAAATACGCTGGGCTTCAATATATTTTTTCTGAGATTCAAAGTATTTTATCTGTTCATCCATTTCTGCAAGTATATTATTGCATGCAAGCTCCATTTTTTCCTTAGAAACTACATATTGGGTAGCCGGGAAAACTACTATATGTTTCATAGTTGATATTACTTTGCCAGTTAGTGTATCAATTTTTTGAATTTTATCAATTTCATCAAAATCAAAACAAATTCGATATGCTTCTTGCTGACTTGATACTGGATAAACATCTATAGTTTCACCTTTAACTCTAAATGTGCCTCTCTTAAAATCAATCTCATTTCTATTATATTGCATATCAACAAGCTTTCTAACTACATCATCATATTTAATCTTGCTACTTGGCCTAAGTGAAAGACACATTTCTTTATAATCTATTGGAGATCCAAGTCCATATATACAGGATACAGATGCAACAACAATACAATCTCTTCTTTCAGTTAGAGACGCAGTTGCACTATGACGTAACTTATCTATTTCATCATTGATAGAAGAATCCTTGGCTATATAAGTATCAGAACTTGGAACATATGCTTCAGGTTGATAATAATCATAATATGAAACAAAATACTCTACTGCATTTTCAGGGAAAAAATCCTTGAATTCAGAATATAGCTGTGCTGCAAGAGTTTTATTGTGAGCAATTACAAGAGTCGGTTTATTAAGTTTTTCTATTATATTGGCCATAGTAAAAGTTTTACCAGACCCTGTTGCTCCTAGTAAAGTTTGGAACTGTCTTCCTGATTTAAATCCTGATACAAGTTCATCTATTGCTTTTGGTTGGTCCCCAAAAGGTTTATAATCACTGTATAATTTAAAGTCCATTTATTATAAAGATATCATTTTAGATACAATTTCTTTACTAGTAAGTCCAAATTGTTCTTGAAGATAATTTTGTGGACCTACTTCACCAAACTTATCTTCAACTGCAACGTGAGAAACTTTAACATTCTGGCCACACAAAAGTTCCTTTACTGCACTCACGAGCCCGCCAATCTTATTATGGTTTTCAGCAACTATAATTTTCTTACATTTTAAAGCATATTGCTTTATTAATTCTTCATCTAGAGGTTTAATTGTTACTGGGTCAATAACCGTAACTTTAAAATTTTTATTTGCCAATTCTTCTGCTGCTTTCATTGCTTCATAAACCATAATTCCTGATGCAATTATTAAGCCATCGGTGCCCAATTCTTTAATAATTTTTCCTTTGCCAAATTCAAAATCAGTATCATTAGAATATACTTTATATGAATCTTTTCTTGGAACTCTGAAATATTTTATACCTTTATGATTTATTGATTTTGTCATAAGACATTTAAGCATTGCGATATCTGTTACATCACAAATTATTGCACCTGGAATAAGTCTATATAAACCAGTATCTTCAAATGGCATATGAGTTCCGCCATTAAATGCAGCCGTTACACCTGGGTCAGTTCCTATTATAGTAATACTATTTCCAGCATATCCACCTGATAAAAATATTTGGTCATAACATCTTCTTGATGCAAATGGTCCAAATGTATGAATAATTGGTTTCATACCACCACTTGATAGACCGCCTGCGATTCCTGCCATATTTGCTTCAGCTATTCCACAATTTATTGCTCTATCATATTCATTAATTAATTTATTGCAACCTATACAACTTGATAAATCACTATCAAGATAAACTACAGTTTTATCATTATCAAGCAAGTTTTTTATAGTTTCACTTATAGCAGATTTAAATTGAACTTCGTCCTTATTTCCATCATATATAATTGACATTACATTGCACCTCCCATACTAGTTAACTCATCTTTTAAAATTTTAATCCACTTATCCCATACTTCCTTACCAACGGTCATGCTATGATTAGAAAATGTTTCTTCTACTTCTTTTAATCCATGACCTTTTACTGTATCTAAAATAATAGCTCTTGGCTTATTCTTTTTTAAATTTGTAAGTGCATTATAAATTTCTTCTACATTATGTCCATTTACTGTGATTGCATCAAAGCCAAATGATTTAAATTTTTCTTCCAGATTTTGAGGATCAAGTATGTCTTTGTTATAACCATCAAGTTGCTTTTTATTCCAGTCAATAATCCATATTAAATTTGTTATATTTTTAGCAGCAGTAAAACTTGCCGCTTCCCAAACTTGTCCCTCGTCTTGCTCACCATCACCTACTATTAAATATGTTTTAGCATTTCGATTTGACAATTTATCTGCCAAAGCAAGGCCTACAGCAAGTGATGTTCCTTGTCCAAGAGAACCAGTTGTCATATCTACACCTTCAGTTTTATTCTTATCGCAATGGCTAGGAAGTGTAGTACCTGGCTGATTTAAAGTAAATAGTTTTTCATAAGGGAAAAAACCCTTAAGAGCAAGTGTTGCATAAATCGCAGGTCCTGCATGTCCTTTGGAACACACTAATTTATCTCTATTTGGATCATCTTTTTTCTCAGGCGATACATTCATAACTTCGCCATATAAAACAGCAAGTAAGTCTGAAATTGATAAGCTACCACCTACATGTCCAAATCCTCTTGAAGCAATACATTCAATAGTAGCAACTCGAATCTTTTGGGCAAATATTTCCATTTCTTTTTTATTCATAAAACCTCCAGTTATTATTTAATTATTGGAAAAGTCGAACCGCCATAAGGCATAATTATAACTTTAGAATCTTTACCAAGCTTATCCATTGCCTTATCAAATGCTGATTGAACATCATCAAAAGGCAACATATATAATTTATTAACTAAATTTTTATCAAGTGAAGAAACCATATATATACTAGAATATTTTAGCACCTTAGCAATTGCTGCAGCTTTATGCCCACCAAGTTCAAATTTATTTTTAATTTTATCTATAATTTCATTACTTGTTTTTGATTCTAAAAAATATTTTTCAAAAGTCTCATTTCCAAGACCATCCTTACACTCCCCTACTAGAATAATAATTCCTCCATTTCTTACTGCATATGATGCATTATCAAGAGCTTTTTGTAGTTGATATAAATTTGTATCTTTAGGTAGTCCCCCTTGAGATACAATAACAATATCTGCTTTAGTATCTAGGTGTTTTACATACATCTTATCAATATACTCACAACACTTTCTATGTGCTTTTATATAATCTCCAGATACAGCATATACTATATTTTTGTGTTCATCTAATACAACATTTAATATATAGTCAATATTTTTAAATTTTACTACTTCTTCTATATCATTTCTTATAGGGTTATTAAATATATTTCCTGGATGAGCTCTATCATCTAACATAAATTTATGATTATGTTCAATTGAATTTTTACTTGAACAACCAGGAAAGAGTGCCTTGGCACCACCTGAGTAGCCAGCAAAATAATGAAAGTCAACATTTCCAAGACATATAATAAAATCTGAGGATGCAACATTTCTTGATATTTCTATAGGCGTATTATTAGATGTGGTTCCAAAATTTATTACATCTTCAGGAGTACTATCTTCACATTTATATTTATTATAAATATCTTCTCCCACAAGACTTATCATCTCATTTTTAGTTTGATGCCTATGAGAACCTAAGGCAAATATAATTTTGATATTTTCTGATTTAATGCCTGCAATATCTAATTCATCCAATATTAATGGAAGAACAATCTTACTTGGCATAGGTCTTGTTATATCAGATGTGATAATACATATTTTTAGATTTTTGTTATTTAATTTATTAATTTTAGTTGATAAGCGTTCATCACCTATAGGATTTTTTATAGCATACTTTATTGCATCAACTCCAACATACTCATGATGAACCTCATTTGCATGTAAAATATCCAATATATTATTATCAGGGACTTCTATATTTTGATAAGAGCTCCCATATCCTAGTTTTATATTCACTTATCTCCTAAAATTAATGCAATAACCTATATGATTATTGCATTTAAACTTATTGATTTAAATCAGATGCTGTTAACTGCTGAACTTCATTAATAATTGGAGCTTGGTTTGGATTTGGTCCAATATGTGCTGACTCAACTACTTTATTAGTTGATATATAAATTCTTCCTGTACCTGGATCGTACCACTGGCCCTGTTCATTAACTACACAATAGTCTGGGGTTCCCCTATTTACGAATAAAGCTCCATTTAAATCAAAATAATATTTTTCACTAATACCATTTTGATCTGGATCAAGCCAATACCAACCGCCAAAGGCTCTTGTGCCATCTGGGTGAATCCAAACTGTTCCAACTGCAGGATCTTGGAACCATACAGCAGATGCAACAGTCGCATTAGAAATGCATAATATTGATACAACCATTAGAATTAATAAAAACTTCTTCATCTTCATAATAAACCTCCAATTAAAATTTTATTTCTTATCTTCTACCCTCTCGAGAAGAATTTTATTAGAATAACGTCCGCGTTTTCTTGCCTTGGTTTCTCTATACTCAAATAAGTCTTCATCAGAAATATTTCTTGCCTTAGCAATTGCAAATACGACTTCTAATATATCAGACAGTTCTTCAATATCCTTAGAATCCATATATTCATATACTTCTTCTTCTAACTTCTTATCAAGATATTTTAGATATTCATCATCATCTAGAATACGGAACTTTGCAAGTTTTCCACTTGCACTAATTTGCTCTGGAATTTTATCGCGGACTAATTTATTATATTTCATATAATACCTCTAAATTATTATATCATATATTTGATATATGTATTGTAATATTAAGGAATTTAATGATAAAATATTAGTAAGTAATGGAGTTTTTATGGAATTAAATAATGATGATTTAAAGTTTAATTTTGGTTGTGCTTCTTGTGGATATAAAGAGCCACATGGTCATATAGATACAGAAAGAATGCTCTCAAAACTCGATCAAATATTTGATAAAAATGATTTATTTGAGGCTGAAAGATTATTGAAATTCTGGCAAGGAGAAGCAATAAATCTAAATGATAAAAAAGGCGAGCTTACTATTTTAAATGAATTAGTTGGCTTATATAGAAGAACGAAAGATTCAAAAAAAAGTGATGAAGTAATAGATAAGGCAATAAAAATTATTAATGAACTTGGTATAGAAAATAATTTATCAACTGCTACTATATTTTTAAATATTGCAACAAATATAAATTCATTTGATAACGCAGAAAAGTCACTTAACTTTTATCTAAAAACCCTTGAAATATATAAACAAAACTTAGATCAAAATGATAAGCTATTTGGTAGCTTTTACAATAATTATGCATCTGCTCTTGCTAACACTGGCAGATTTGAAGAAGCAAGAGATACTTATCTAAAAGCTATATCTATAATGGAAAGTCTTCCAAATGCTAAGCCTGAAACTGCAATATCTTACATAAATATAAGTTATGTATATGATTATCTAAATGACAAAAATAGCATTAGCAAATGTATGGATAAAGCATACAAATATCTGATTGACGAATCAAATAATAAAGATGGTAATTATTATTTTGAACTATCTAAATGTGTTGAACCTTTTAAAGAAAGAGGGTATACAGAAATCGCAAATAAGTTCCAGTCTGAAATTACAAATTTTTATAATTCAAACAAATAATAATGAAAGGATTAGAGTTATCAGAACTTTATTACGAAACTTACGGCAAGAACATGATTGCTGAGAATTTTAATATACTAGAAAATAGAATTGCAGTTGGTCTTGTTGGCGAAGGTTCTGAATGCCTAGGATATGATGATGATACATCAAAAGATCATGATTTTGAACCTGGATTTTGTCTATTTCTTACAGATGAAGATGAAGAAAATTTTGGATTTAAACTTCAAAGAGCATATGCCAGTCTTCCTAAAGAGTTTAATGGATATAAAAGAAATCTAGTCAATCCGGTTGGTGGAGCAAGGCATGGAGTTATTAGTATTTCTAATTTTTACAATAAATACTTAGGATATAACACAGCACCAGATACAATTGATAAATGGTTATACACTCCTTCTTGTATGTTTCTTAATGTAACTAATGGAAAAGTATTTAGAGATGATCTAGGGGCATTTACTAAGATAAGAAATACAATTAAGCTAGGCTACCCAGAAGATATAAGAATTAAAAAAATTGCTGCAAATACAATTCTTGCTGCTCAAGCGGGTCAATATAATTATCAAAGGCTTGTAAGTAGAAAAGATATCGGCGGGGCGATACTATCCCTTAATGAGTTTTCTAAAAAAATAATTTCAATAGTTTATTTATTAAACAATAAATATGAGCCATTTTATAAATGGGCGTATAGAGGAATTAAAGATTTAGATATACTTAGCAACATATCCGATGAATTGTTATCATTAAATTATAATAGCGATTCCATATTGAACGAAAAGCAAAACCAAGAACTTATAGAAATAATTGCAAATAAAGTTATAAATGTGTTCATTGATCAAAATATAACTAAGGCGACTTGTAACAATCTAGATACTCATGCGTATTCCCTTACTGACCATATAACAAATAATGATTTAAGAAATATGAATATTATGGCAGGAATATAAAAGCCAGCAATTTACTGCTGGCTTTAAAATAGAATGAATTTTAAATTAAATTATAGAGCTACTATAGCTTCAATTTCACAAAGAACATTCTTTGGAAGTGTCTTTACTGCAACGCAGCTTCTTGCTGGCTTACCTGTAAAATATTTGCCATAAACTTCATTGAATGCTGCAAAATCTCCCATGTCAGCAAGGAAACATGTAGTCTTAACTACTTTAGAAAAATCTGTATTTAGGCTCTTAAGTAAAGCTCCTACATTCTTACATGATTGTTCAGCTTGTGATTTAATATCACTACCTACAACATTTCCATCTTTTGGATCTACTGGAATTGCTCCAGAAAGAAATGCAAAATTACCTGCGATAATACCTTGGCTGTAAGGTCCAATTGCTGCAGGTGCTTCATTTGAATTTACATATTTTAAATCTGCCATAATAAATCTCCTTTATATTTATTTTTTTATTGTACATTAATTAAAAACAAAAATCAAATACGACCAAGAAGTAATGCCCAAGAAAGACCATAATAAGTAATAACGGCTACTAAATCATTAATAGTTGTTATTAGTGGACCAGATGCAACAGCAGGATCAACTTTAATTTTATGGAAAAACATTGGGATTATAGTTCCAACTAAACTAGAAATTACCATTGCACAAAATAGAGCTGTACCTATACAACCAGAAATCTGTGTAGCGGATATCCAAGGGTAATGTTTGAAATAATGTAAGTATACTCCAGTAAATACAAAAGTTAAACTACCAAGAAGCAAGCCATTAGCTGCACCAACTTTCATCTCTTTTAATATGAATAAAAGCTTTTCCTTGCCAGATACATTCTCATCCATCAAAACTCTAATTGTAACTGCAAGTGATTGTGTACCAACGTTTCCTGCCATATCTAATATTAATGATTGGAAACATATTACGATTGAAATTTGAGCAACTATAGGCTCAAAGATTCCTACCACACTTGAAACTCCAAGACCTAAAAACAATAAAAGAACTAACCATGGGATTCTTTTCTTCATACTATCAAGTAAAGTTTCTTTTAAATCTTCTTGTTCAGTAAGACCTGCAAGCTTTGCATAGTCTTCTCCAAGTTCTTCATCTACCACTTCTACTATGTCTTGCGAAGTAATTACACCAATTATTTTTTTATCATTGTCTAATACAGGGAGAGAGTCTTCTGCATAATCCTTAACATCTTCTATGCAATCGCTAATCTTCTGATCTGCCATCAAATATGGATAGTTCTTACTATATACATCTTCAAGCTTAGTTCCTTCTCGTGCAAGTATCAAATCTCTTAAGTCCATTGCTCCACAATATATACCATCCTTGTCAGTAACATAGATAGTGCTTATATTATCGTTTTCTTCTGATTGCTTAATTACAGACTTCATAGCCATCTTAACAGAGTCACTATTTTTTACAGAAACATAGTTAGTAGTCATCTTGCTACCAACCGTACCTTCATCATAAGATGCAATAAGCCTTACGTCTTCAGATACTTCCTTATCCATGAGAGAAAGAAGTTTTTCTTTCTTTTCTTTACTTTCTACATTTTCAAGTGCTGCAGCTGCATCATCTGAGTCCATGTTTTCAAGTACGTCAGCTGCCTTCTCCATAGATAATTCTTCAAGATATGGTGAAACATCATCAATATATGCAAATATATCAGAAACGCGTTCTACGCCTAATATCTTATATAACTTCTTACGAGATGATGGTGATAGCTCTTGTATCGCATTGGCAATATCATTATCATGATACTCATCCAATTGCTTTTTTATCTCTTCGTCAGTGTTCTTGCCTTCAATAATAGCAATAATATCTTTAGTTGGATCTTGCTTTTCAATAAGTTCTGGATTTATCTCATCAATCTTTTTATCTTCTGCTTCAAATTCATGCTCTTTCAATTTCATAAAAATAAATCCTCCTTATATACTGGATTTATATTATATATTATTTTATGAGATTTAACAAGACTATAGATTATAAATTGTTCTGTTTTGATTTTTCATCTAATATTATCTTGGCTCTATTTATTATCTCTTCAGGAAGACCGGCAAGTTTTGCTACTGCTATACCATAACTTTTATCGCTAGGTCCTTTTACTATCTTTCT
>CAMJPD010000024.1 GCA_946407765.1 uncultured Lachnospiraceae bacterium | reverse complement strand
ACCCACAGGATTTTAAGTCCTGGGCGTCTACCAGTTCCGCCACACCAGCAACTTAAAATGCCTATTTATTATACTATTTGATAAATATTATTGTCAAGATTAATAAGCATAGTTGCAATGATTAAGATAATATACGACAAGGAGATGCGGAAACAGAAATTTTGCTCAACCGGTAAAAGCCCTGCGTGAGCCTCGCCTTGCACTATATTGGTGCAAGGCGGTCTCACTTGGACGGCGGAGAGCCAAGTGTCGTTAACACTCCACTTGTCTCCACGCCTCTTTTACAAGGTTTCGCAAAATTTGTTTCTCGCATCTCCTTGCCTTATTCTTTATTCTTCGTTTTCTTTACCGTTTGTTCCAAAATAAATGCCCGCAGCTAAACTTTTTTCCAGAGGTGAATTTTTCTTATTGAGTCTCGCCTTTTCGCTTGTCTTTTTCTTCAATAGTTTATCCATATCAGTATCAAAGTCTTTCTCTTCTAGATTTCTTTTTTTATTGAAGAAATGCACGCCCCATACCCTATACTCATTATCATCAGCCACTTTGCTTATATTATAATTTGAGCTGCTTTGCAATTGTAACAAAAATTTCTCTTTCCATTCGTCCTCAATTAATAAGTGATCGCCTTTTGGTTCTATAAATACTTGAAGTTGATCATATGAGTCTTTGGCATTTTTCTTCTGTAAAAATAATACATAGTCTGGTTCAAACCTATTACCATCTTCAAACGAATATATTGCAAGCTGTCTTTCATTTCTTATTAAGTATACAAAATCGTATTGTGATTTAAACTCATCGTATTTTTTCTTAAAATATGCAACAAATGCCTTTTCTTCATTTGTTCCGTAATTTTCTTCATATACGAACCAATCTTCTTTACTCAAATCAATCTTAATCGCCATATCAGAACTATCTTTCTGCGCCTCACCCCTACCGTTAGAAACAATTGAATTATATTCTACTCTCTTATCTGAGAATACACTCTTGATAGATTTTGGCTTAAATACATTTGAACCAATATATCTAATTCCTATCTCGTCAACATAAGAAGATAATTCACTAACAACCTTTAAAACTGCCTTGTAAAGCATCTGATTATCTATAGTCTCTTTTCTACTATTGATTATCACTCTAATATTTGCCATATACTTTTCAGATGTTATAAATTCATGAGTACTTTTGAGGTTTGGATATTTCACTTTGAGCTTGTTAAATGATAGTGCAGGGAATCTCATTAATGCTTTACGAACTAAAAAATAATTAATTCCTGCAATCTCCTTTATGCAAAACTCTTTTGACTTGATTTTACTTGCATCTAACCCACTTTCATCATTGTCCAAAAGGGTATTATAGGCAAAAAGACCAGTGTCAATGTTTATCTCAAAAACTTTGTTTCTTAACTTTTCATCTATTCCATCGATTGAGTTTATATCTTTTTCTAATCTTTCATTAGAGTAGACCACACCTTTTTTCCAAAGATCTTGTTCCTTAAATTGATCTTTTATTTTATAATAACATTCATATTTTTTGTCGTCTATTGCACCTGTTTCTACAAGTGCTTTTCTAATTTCTGATATATACTTACTGTCTGTCTGACAATGGTACAATAATGTTTCACATATTCTCAAAGGATTATCAATATCTTCATCGAATTTTCTTCTATACAAGTCATCATCATCTTTTAATTTAAATGGGTAATACCTAGCACCGCGCCCTATCAATTGTGCCTCCGACATAGTTGCAGGGGACACAGTTGTTTTTCCCCCTTCTCGTGAAGAATACATTCTAACTATGTCAAAAAGATTTAGTACATCCCAACCTTCATCTAATTTTCTAACCTCAAAAATTGCTCTATATGGATTATTATCGTCTTCAAGAGAATTAAGTAACAGCTGGTTTTTCTCTACATCACTATCATTAGCAGATATTATATGATTTTCGTTAAATGCATCTCTCAATTCTGATGCTAGACTATCATACGATATGCCCTTGTCTTTAAAATATTCCATGACAGCGTCGACTTTACCATCTTGATCGTCTATACTTTCACAAACTCTCTTTATCTGATCTCCTGTCAAATTGTGAATCATATTAATAAACTGTTGCATGTTTTCTTCGCACTCTTTAATTGTTTGGTGAGCTTTAAAAAGTATGCATGGTTTCACATTTATTTTATTGTCTTGAAAAAGTTTTAATCTGTACTGACTAAAAACCATGGCAAGTATACATTTGTCCATCACTTCCAAGTCAGTTCTTACCATATCTATTTCTTTTGAATATTTGTCATTCCTAAAATGTTTTAAATCATAATTGTAAATAATCTTATTAGAATATTCATTTATTATACTTTCATTAGTGTCCTCAAATGAGGCAGTGAACTCGAGCAGAACATTATTTGGGTTTTTCCTATAAATTAATTCAATTGTGTTTTCCCAAGTTCCATCGTCTATAGCGTTATTCCTTGATTTTTTACGCGTTGAGGCGTTACTGTGATGTGCTTCGTCAGCAATTAACGCCACTTTTCTGTTTTCGAATGTGCCCAGCGACATTCTATTTTCTCTAGAATATGTTATATCTTGATGCAAACCTTGAATACTTGTAAATAATATATTAATTGCATTTGGATAAGATTTATTAAATGAATCAATTTTATTAATTTTAATATATTCACCATCAATTGCAATATTTTCTGCAAACAAATATTTACTATCTTTTTGATCTGTGAAGTTCTTGATTGTCTTTTGAATAATATTATTGTTGTTTACGAAAAATAAAAAATCTCTATATCCTTGCTTGTACAAATAAAGCATTAATCCTGCCATTATTAAAGTTTTTCCACTACCAGTCGCCATCCAAAAAAGTGTTTTTGATGGCTTCATTCTTAGGTTTTCATTTTCAAAATAAGTAATAAAATTGGAAAAAGCTTCTTCTTGATATTTTCTTATTTCAGGCACATTAAGATTTTCCTTTATATATTTAGGGACATTCCTTATGCTGTCTGGGGCATCCTGCCTGAGGACACCTATCCTTTGATACAAATTAAGGTTACTTTGATTCATTATTTATCCCATAAAAACTATTAGTAAATTCTTTGTCAGATGCAGATACTTTAAAGTCCTCATCATCCATATCCGAATAATTCACATATAATTGGTTCTTGTCTAGTGTATTAATAAGAATTTTTTTAATCTCATCTATATCAATATTGACAACATTTTCGATCAAATTACCAACCGAGTCAATATTTACAAAGCAATTAATAAATCCTGTTTTATGCATCCTTTCCCATATTTCAATCAATGATTCTTTTGTTTTTGCCTTGTTAATCTCATCTATAAAATTTTGATTTAACTTTTTTAATTCACAATAAACAAACTCTCCTCCACCTTGCCAGTTAACTGATTTTGATATTCCCGTTTGGTCTCCATTAATTACATTTTTTAATCTGGTCTTGGCAAGTTCCACATGAGTATCAAGTTGTTCTATACCGATAAATTTCCTGCCCATTTTCATTGCAACAGCACCAGTTGTGCCTGTACCGAAGTATGCATCTAAAACTACATCACCGTTTCTAGTGAATGCCTTAATTAAATCCTCAAGCAATCTCTCTGGCTTTTTCCCACCCGATAACTTTACTCCACCCTGTTTGTTTGCATTGCCCATATCTTTATAATAATTTTTCCAAATATCGCCTCTTAATAGTTTAAACTTATTGTCAAAATAATTCCAACTTAGAGGCTCTAGACGTTCATATTCTCCGCTTCCTATTTTCATCAAGTACTCATACTCTTCGTTATTATTATCAAATACTTTTACAACTTCATTTCTTGTTTTTTTATTTTCATCTTTCCATACAACAATTCCTTTGTCAAAATTTTGTTTGGCCCACGTTGATGGGTTGTGTCTTCTATAAATACTGTTTCTATTTTTAATAAGAAATTCATAAATATCATCAAAATAAAGGTACCCCGTTTCTTGTAAATTTTTATACTGCGAATTTAGCATTGCTATCTTATCTTTTAACTTTGAAATTCCATTCTTTTCATCAAAATAGATTGTGTAATTCCCATCATAAACTTGCCATTCATCGTACAAACACTCTAACTTATCAAACATATTATTATAATAAATTAAAATGTATTCCTTGGTTTTTAAAAAATGTAAATCCTTATGGCTCCTTTTTAGCCCACCCGTAGAAGCCATTTCTACAACCAATAAGTTTACTAATTTATCTCTTCCAAAGATTTCATCCATTAGCACTTTTAAATATGCCATTTCATTGTCATCACATTGTAAGCAAATTACACCATCGTTTTTAAGCAATTGTCGTGCTATCTCCAACCGATTTTTCATCATCGTTAGCCAAGACGAGTGTTTAAAGCTGTCTGCATAAGGTACTTTGTCACTATCTGTATTGTATAATATATCCCAATACATAAACTTTATCCGACCTTTATACTGTGGAAGTAATGAGTACATAGCAAATAAGTTGTTTCCCTTTATGAGCAAATTATTTTGTGAATCCTTGGGGATAATATTTATTTCTTTTTCACCGTCTTTATTAATTAACTTTGCCGCAGTTAGCACCTTTTTCTCAAAGAGATGATCTATTTCATCTCGTCCTAAAACTTCATTAATAAAAACTTCTTCTCTTTTTTGGTCTGGATCTGTTGAATCAAACTCAAGAACACAGTCCTTAAATGGAAATGATAATACTACGTCATTATTTGATGATATAAAATCATTTTTTGAATCAATTAAACCTATATCTTGCTTGTATGCAGTATAAGAATCGGGGAGCATCTCTTGATTACTTATGACAAAATTAAATTCTTGTTTATCAAAAATAAGAGTTTTCGCAACTTCCTTAAAGAACATTTTCTTTGTGACAGGATTACCTATTAGTAATGCAAGCAATTTTTCGTCCATCTTATTGGCTGCCTCATATACCGCATTTCTCATCACTTTCCCATCTTGTGAAACAAAACGTTCATCAGTTTTTAGTAAATTTTCTAATTCTGTATAAGTCCCGTTCATAATACACACATGGTGCCTGCTGACTTATTTAGAATCTTTCCTCATGTAAAACTATAGTTGTCGAAAACAAAAAAGCCGCAGGTAGAACCCGCGACCGAAAAGTGCGAGCTCTGCTGCTAAGCTAATTGAATATCCCGTAGGCTTCAATTTATGAACTCGCATTTTTACCGTGATAATAAAAATGCACCTACGAGGACATCCACTAATAGTAGTCCTTTGTACATAATATTCAATTAGCTTAGCAATACATATTATACTACAGACTTTTTAATTTATCTATATGAATTATTAGATAATTAAATTGATAATTGCTAAATGTTTTTAAATTGTCATACTGAGGCAAGGAGATGAGGCAACATATTCTGTTGGGGGATGAATACTGGCAAGACAAATTTTGGAAGGGGGTAGCGAGCGAGTCGCAATATAAATTTTTGAGAGCATTTAAGCAAGAGGCAGGAGACGGGCTGAGCAAGTGCGATGCCCGGCTCGCTGCCGTCCAAGTGAGACAGCCTTGCGCCGCTATAGCGCAAGGCTAGGCTCACGCAGGGCTTGCGCCATGCTCGAAAAAATTTGATATTGCGATATCGCTCGCCCAGCAAAACTTGCGACGGCCAGGCAAAATTTCGTGCTTGCCAGTATTCATCCCCTACACAATGTTCCGTCTCCTAATCACCTTTCTATATATAAGCAGAATAAAAAAGATGCACAGTGGTGCATCTTTTTTATTTAATCACATGTCTATGTTTTATTATTTTGTTAGCTCGCCAAGTGTCTTCTTAAGCTCTGCTTCCATCTTGTAGAAGTCGGCATTTTCTGTTTCGGTTTTTCTTAAAGTATTTGGATCTACTTGCTCTTCTTCTGGAGAGTCTGCCCAAGAAATTTTTCCTGCAAGTATAGTTACGAGATCTGGCATGATTCTGCTGAAACCTGTTTCAGCATTTGCCTTCTTTATACGACCATCTGTAGTATGTATTACTAGCTCGCCTTTTGCAATAATTTGAACTGTTGGAACATGACCTGGAAGAACACCAACATAACCATCAGTTGTATTGTATTCTACCCACTCTATCCTATCATCAAAAAATTTTTCTGTTGGAGTAATAATTTGTAAACTAAAATCAGTCATGATTACTTGCCTCGTATTTTGCCACTACTTCATCTATCTTTCCACAACTCATGAACATACTTTCTGGAATGTGGTCATACTTACCATCAAGGATTCCTTTAAATCCTTCAATTGTATCCTTAACTGATACATATTGACCAGGAAGTCCTGTGAATTGTTGTGCAACGAAGAATGGTTGTGATAAAAATCTTTGGATTCTTCTTGCTCTTGCAACAGCTTGTCTATCTTCTTCAGAAAGTTCATCCATACCAAGCATTGCGATAATATCTTGAAGTTCTTTATATCTTTGTAAACATTCTTGAACTCTTCTTGCTACATCATAATGTTCTTCACCAACTACAAGTGGATCAAGCATTCTTGATGTTGAATCAAGTGGATCAACAGCAGGATATATACCTATAGCTGCTATATCTCTTGATAAAACTGTTGTAGCATCAAGGTGAGTAAATGTATTAGCAGGAGCTGGGTCAGTAAGATCATCAGCAGGAACATATACTGCCTGTACTGATGTAATAGAACCCTTATTGGTTGATGTAATTCTTTCTTGAAGAGCGCCCATTTCTGTCTGAAGTGTTGGTTGATAACCAACGGCAGATGGCATTCTACCAAGAAGAGCAGAAACTTCACTACCTGCTTGTGTAAATCTAAATATATTATCTATGAAAAGAAGAACGTCCTTTCCACCTTCATCTCTAAAATATTCAGCCATAGTAAGTCCTGTAAGACCTACTCTCATTCTTGCTCCAGGTGGCTCATTCATCTGACCAAATACCATTGTTGTTTTATCAATAACTCCTGATTCTGTCATTTCACCATAAAGGTCATTACCTTCACGAGTTCTCTCACCAACTCCTGTGAATACTGAATATCCACCATGCTCTGTTGCTATATTTCTAATTAACTCTTGTATTAAAACTGTCTTACCAACACCTGCACCACCAAAGAGCCCAATCTTTCCACCCTTCTGATATGGGCAAAGTAAGTCGATAACCTTGATACCTGTTTCAAGAATTTGTTTATCAGTACTTTGTTCTTCAAGTTTTGGTGCTGGTCTATGAATAGGATAATACTTAGTTGCCTTAACATCACCTTTACCATCTATAGTATTTCCAAGAACATTGAATATTCTTCCAAGAGTTCCCTCGCCTACTGGAACAGAAATTGGTTCATTACTACTTTCTGCCTCCATCCCTCTTCTTAATCCATCTGTAGAACCCATAGAAATACACTTAACAGTATTATCTCCAAGATCTTGAGCAACTTCACAAGTAAGTGTATCTCCTTCATCTGTTTTAATTCTAACAGATGCATTGATTCTAGGAACGCCATTTTCAAATTTTATATCAACGACTGCACCTATAACCTGAGTAATTTTTCCTTTTAATAAGTCTGCCATCTTTTTGCTCCTTTATAATTTATTGGTTTATTGCATTGGCACCAGAAATAATTTCTGTCAATTCGTTAGTAATTGCACCTTGTCTTGCTCTATTGAATTGAACATTTAATTTTTGTGCCATCTCTTCTGAATTCTTGGTTGCATTATCCATCGCATTCATACGTGCTCCGTTTTCTGCTGCATTACTTGCAACAAGTGCCCCGTAAATCAATGCTACAAAATATTGAAACAACAATTCTCTAAGTACTTCTGCGCTTGATGGTTCATAATTCATAAGAAGCAAGTCATCATTTTGATACTTTGATTCCTTCATCTGGAAAACTTTCTTTCTTGCTTCAAGTAATTCCTCGTCATCCTTACCTATAGTAGATGGGTTCGTAAGAATATCAAATGGCATAAGTTTCATCACACGAGGTATATGCACCACTGTATTCTTAAAATATGAATATACTAGGTATAATTCCTTTACTTCACCTGATGCTACTAACTTAACAGTTTCATTGGCAATATTTATTGCATCAACATATTCTATTGTCTCAACTTCATCAGTAAACTCGCGCTTTATCTCATATCCCTTCCTTGCAAATCCCTCAAGACCCTTCTTACCTATTGCCATAATTGCTGTATCGTCAGGAGAAAAATACTTTTCATTAGATATCTTCTTAACAATATTGTTATTGAAACCACCAGCAAGTCCTCTATTAGATGTTATAGCAATTACTAATTTCTTGGCTGTAGGCTTAATCTTAAGGCCTGCGAAAGCACTGTCCATTATATGTCTAGACTTACTTGCAATTTCTTGAACAGTCTCATACATTGTATCGAAATATGGGATAGATTCTTCGGCTCTTTGCTTAGACTTTTGAAGCTTAACAGTAGAAACAAGTTTCATAGCTCTTGTTATCTTACCTGTTGATTCAATAGTGTCTTTTCTTTTTTTAATCGCTTTTGTAGAAGCCATTTATCAATCCTTTAAAATTATAAATTATTCTTACATTCCTTGATTGCTTCTTGAAGTAACTTCTCGCTTTCTTCATCAAGAACTTTAGTCTCTCTTATAGCCTTTCCAATTTGTGGATATTTATTATCTGCGATAACATACAAATCTTGTTCAAATTTACCAATCTTATTAATAGGTACATCAATTAAATACTTCTTAGTAACTGCGTAAATTATCATAATCTGATGTTCAACAGATAGTGGCTTATATTGAGGTTGTTTTAAAACTTCTCTTATTCTTTCACCTTGATCAAGTTGTTCCTTAGTTGTCTTATCAAGGTCTGATCCGAATTGGGCAAATGAAGCAAGCTCTCTATATTGTGCAAGTTCAGATCTTATTGGAGAAGCAATTTTCTTCATAGCTTTAATTTGTGCAGCACCACCAACACGCGATACTGAAAGTCCTGCGTTAACTGCAGGTCTAAAACCAGCGGCAAATGCATCTGACTCAAGATATATCTGACCATCTGTAATTGAAATTACATTAGTTGGAATATATGCAGAAACATCTCCTGCCTGTGTTTCTATTATAGGAAGTGCAGTAAGACTGCCACCACCGAGCTTGTCAGAAAGTCTTGAAGCTCTCTCAAGTAATCTTGAATGTAGATAGAATACATCACCAGGATAAGCTTCACGTCCAGGTGGACGCTTAAGAAGAAGTGAGAGTGTTCTATATGCTGCAGCGTGCTTAGATAAGTCATCATATACTACAAGAACATCTTCACCCTTTTCCATCCACTCTTCACCAATTGCACAACCTGAATATGGAGCAATATATTGAAGTGGAGCAAGGTCAGATGCTGTAGCAACTACAACTGTTGTATAGTCCATTGCACCATGATTGTCCAAAGTTTTCACTATATTGGCAACCGTAGAAGCCTTCTGACCTATTGCTACGTAAATACAGTGAACGTTTTGTCCCTTCTGATTGATGATTGTATCTATTGCTATAGCAGTTTTACCTGTCTGTCTATCGCCTATTATCAACTCACGTTGACCACGTCCTATAGGAATCATAGAGTCAATAGCCTTGATACCTGTTTGAAGTGGAGTATCAACTGGTTTTCTATCTATAACACCATGAGCAACTCTTTCTATCTTTCTACGAGATGTAGAATTAATTGGTCCCTTATTATCAATTGGTTCACCAAGAGCATTAACTACTCTTCCTGTTAACGCATCACCAACTGGAACCTCAACAACTCTACCTGTTCTCTTAACTGGATCGCCTTCTTTTATGTCTGTAGCATTTCCAAGTAGAACTGCACCTATGTTGTCAGCTTCAAGGTTAAGAATCATACCATATACATTTCCAGGGAACTCTAGAAGTTCTCCTTCCATTGCATCTGATAAACCATGTATTCTACAGATTCCATCAGAGATTTGAATGATAGAACCTTCTTCACTTACATTGAGTTTATCTTGGTACTTTTCAATTTGCTCCTTGATTATGACACTGATTTCTTCTGGCTTCAAATTCATAACTTAATACCTCTCAAGGATTTATTAATTTGTTCTAGTTTATTTTTAATTGATGAATCAAAAACTGTATCACCAATCTTAATCTTAAGTCCTGCTAGAAGTGTATTGTCCACTTTATATTTAAATTCAAATGATTCAAAAGCAGTAATTTCTAATAATTTCGTATTTAATTTATCTTTCTGTGAAGATGAAAGTTCTGTTGCACTTGTTATCTCGCATAGACCTATCTTCTTGTATTCACGAACTAAATCACAATATGATTCCATAATACCTGTAAGATAAGCCTCACGGCCCTTATCTATTACAAGACAGACAAAATCTAGAATCTTAAACTTGGCAGATGAATTATCTTTAAGCATTGGTATTTCTATATGTAATTTCTGTGATATTTTATCTGCAAAACTAGCCCATACTTTCTGTGTGAATATATTTTTTACAACTTTCTTTTTATCTTCTATTGATATTTTTGGACTTGTCAAAAACATCCTAAAGTCATCTGATTGAGATATAACTTCTATTATGTCCTTTGCCTGCTCATAGAAAATATCTACAAGATTATTTTCCCTAGCATATTCAAAAAGTGATGTACTATAGGTTTTGTCTATTATTTTTTCCATACACCATCACCTAGAGAATTAACTGTTTCTTCGAAAAGCTTCTCACTTTCTGAAGAATCGACATTCTTAGAAATAACTTTGTTGGCAAGCAAAGTAGAAATAGATATTACATCATCTTTTATATTTTCTAATGCCTGTGCTTTTTCTTGAGCAATTTCTCGCTGGGTTCTTTCCTTAATACTAGCTGCCTCATTATTAGCTGCATCTATAATTTGCTTAGACATTATCTGTGCAGATTCCTTCGCTTTTTCTACTATGCCGTTAGCTTCTAATCTGCCATTAGCAAGTAGTGTTTCATATTTTAGTTTAAGTTCCTTGGCATCTCTTACTTTATTTTCAGCATCTGCCAAATTATCTTCTATAGTTTTCTTTCTCTTAGAGAGAACTTCTCTTAGAGGATTAAACAATAAATATGATAAAGCGAAAAAGAGAATAAATAAGTTTATTCCCATGATGAGGGCATCAAAAAGTAGCTGGGGATCAAAACCGATTATACGACCTGGCATTACTTCTGTAATAAACATAAATTTCTCCCTTGGTTAAATTTATAATAATTAAATAAATTAATTATTATGTAATAAAGTTAATTAACCGAAAGGCTTAACGAACATAAGAATGATTGCAACAACAAGACCATAAAGACCTGTAGTTTCTGCAACGGCTTGACCAAGTAACATTGTTGAAGTGATATCACTTCTTGCGCCTGGATTCTTACCAACTGCACTTGCACCATAACCAGCAGCGATACCTTGACCAACACCTGGTCCGATACCTGCTATCATTGCAAGACCAGCACCTATTGCTGAGCAGCCATGAACAAAATCTAAACCTGAAAAATTCATAAAATTACTCCTTTTGTTATTTTATAGTTTATCGTTAATGTATACCATTGTTAGCATACAGAATACGTAAGTTTGAATCGCACCCGAAAATAAATCGCAATATACATGAAGTGCTGCAGGAATACCAATCTTGGCAAATATTGGAAGCATTCCATACCATAAACCTAAGATGATAACGCCCGATAGCATATTTGCGAAAAGACGGAGCGAGATTGAAAGTGGATTAGCAAATTCACCGATGATATTTATAGGAAATAAAACTGGTGTTGGCTGGAACAGTGAAGTAATTGCACCAAATTTATTATTTTTAATATTTTGAAATTGAACAATTATGAAAGTCATAATTCCAAGGAGGAAAGTTACACCATAATCTGCTGTTGGAGCTCTAAGGCCAAGAAGGCCTGCAAGGTTAGAAAATAATATGAATACAAAAATTGTTCCTATATAATTTATGAATCTTGAAGTGTTATCACCAAGAACGCTATCGCCCATACCACCAAGTGCTTCAATTCCTAGTTCTAGAAAATTTTGAACACCTGTAGGTGACTTAAGTGGGTTTGAAGCTGCATTTAAAATTACTTTTCTTAATGCGATTACGAGAATTAATATGATTATTGTTATAAGACAAGTAGTTAGAGCAGATGAGGTAAGCCATACTTCGCTACCTAAAAACTTAAATGGCATCTTCATAACGCCTGATATCATAAAAGCATCTGCAATATTATTAGTTAAAAACATATGTCCCTCTCAACTATTTTATCTTTTTATCTAAGATTGGATACAAAAATGTTCCAAATTTTATTCCTAGCACAGCTACTATCATCGCTATTCCTGTATAAGGTCCAAAAAATTTAACAACCATTATCACAAGTACCATGAATATGATTTTACGCATGATGCTCTGTATCGTTGTAAATCTCTTGGCATAGTTATCATCTTGTGAATCAAAGCTTCTTTCTAAAACATAACCTATATGCATGATACAAATTATGTTCCATATACTGCCCAAGATAACCCCTAGAAACAGAATACTATCTAGCTTATAAATTATAACAAATATGGCTAAAATTGCAATAATAACAATATCGTAAATTAGACTACCAATAATAATTATTTTGCAATTTCTTAATGTTTCGCTATTTCTCATAACTTATTAATGACCATTATTTTTATTATTTTCTTCAAATATTCTCTTGGCAAATATATAACCATTCCTAGCACCTGCAAGAACACCAAGGATAACACATATAAGGGTAAAATCCAGATTAAAAAAATGTCTAACGGCTACTCCTATTGCAACCATCATAACTATAGGTCCGAGGACAGTTATTGCAAATTGATTTACCATTATAAGTGATTTGAATATTCTAAAATTCATACTTAGATTTTAAATCCTTGCAACTTTAGTTTTTATTGCTGCATCTGACACTGCCCTTGCTACTACACTTGCTACATTCTTATCTAGTGGTGATGGAATTATATTAACTTCTGAAATTTCTGAATCTGGTATATAAGAAGCAAGAGCACTTGCTGCTGCAAGTTTCATCTCTTCATTAATATCTCTAGCTCTTACATCAAATGTACCTCTGAATATTCCAGGAAATGCAAGAAGATTATTAATCTGATTTGGGAAATCAGATCTTCCTGTTGCAACTATTCTAGCTCCAGCACTTATTGCATCATCTGGAAATATTTCTGGAGTAGGATTTGCACAAGCAAATATTATTGCATCTTTATTCATAGACTTAACCATATCCTTAGTTAGAAGACCTGGTGCAGAAACTCCTATGAACACATCAGCGTTTTTGATTACATCTGATATACTTCCATTTTCTTTTTCTTTATTAGTTATATGAGACATCTCTTCCTTAATCCAGTTGAGATTATCTCTTCCTTCATATATTGCACCTGTCCTATCGCAGAGAATGATATTTCTCGCACCTGCTGTTATAAGAAGTTTTGTTATAGATATAGCTGCCGCACCAGCACCTGATATAACTATTTTTATATCTTCTATCTTCTTATTTACTATTTTTAGTGCATTAGTTAGACCTGCAAGAGTAACAACTGCAGTTCCGTGCTGATCATCATGAAAAATTGGAATATCACATATTTCCTTCAATCTCTTTTCTATTTCAAAACATCTTGGAGCAGAAATATCTTCAAGATTTATTCCACCAAAAGAACCTGAAATTAAACTAATTGTTTTAACTATTTCATCTACGTCTTTAGATTTTATACATAATGGAAATGCATCTACATCTCCATAAGTTTTGAACAATATACATTTGCCTTCCATAACTGGCATACCAGCTTCTGGGCCTATATCTCCAAGACCAAGGACTGCTGTTCCATCTGTTATTACAGCACACAAATTATGTCTTCTTGTAAGATTATATGATTCATCTATGTTTTTATTAATCTCCATGCATGCTCTTGCAACACCAGGAGTGTATGCAAGTGATAAATCATCTTTAGAATTTAATTCTACCCTTGATACTACTTCAATCTTGCCTTGCCACTTTCTATGCTTTTTGAGCGATTCCTCAGCGTAATCCATAAACTCTCCTTTTATATTATCTTTTCATTATATGCTCTTTGGAGCCTTTCTTCTGTTTTCTTTAATACTTCTTGATGCAATAAGTTCTGCAGCTATAGAAATTGCTATCTCTTCTGGACTTTCTGCACCTATTTTTATTCCTACAGGCAGATGTATCGTAGCTATTTCTTCTTTCTTATAACCATACTTACTTAGTTCTTGTATTATAAAATTTGTTTTACTACTACTTCCTATGCAGCCTAGATACCATGGAGAAGTTTTTAAAATCTGCTTTAGCAAATCTAGATCAGATACATGACCGCTTGTCATTATCATTACATAATCATTTTTGCTAATATGCAGCTTACTGTCTACATTATCATATGGTTCGATTATTAACTTAACTCCATTATCATATTCGTTATTTAGACATTCTTTTCTATCATCCCATACTATACAATCAAATCCAAGATAATTCAAAACTTTTGAAAGGTGACTTCCAACATGGCCCCCACCAAATATTATTGCTCTTCCTTTATTTTCATCTTGTGGGATTAATCTTGATTTTAAATTATCACAATTTGTACCTGATGGAATAAATTCAAATTTTGCACTAATGTTGCCGCCGCATATCATCTGGAGATTTTCTCTTGAAGAACTATCTAAAAAATATTGTTTTGTTCCGCTTTCCTTTCTTGAAAGAAAATCTTTTGCATCATTTATGCTGGCATATTCTACCTTACCACCGCCCACTGTTCCCCAGATATTTCCATCTATATCTACGAACATAAATGCATCTATGCTACGTGGAGTAGATCCACTAGACTCAGCTATAGTAACAAGACACATATCCTTTCCGTTTTCTATTAGCTTACAAGCTTCATCTAAAGCTTCTTTCATATTCATTATCTTCATTAGAATCCTGACCTTTACTCTTCTAAAAAATATTTTTTATATGCTTTTGCAGTCTGCTTATCAAGATAGTCCATCATCTTGTCGTATTTTTCTAGGAAATTTCTTGCAGGAGGAGTAAGTGTTGATTTACCACCATCCTTACCACCTGTCTTTGTTTCAAAAACTTTCATATTAAGTTCTTTTTCCATTCTTTTAATTATAGTCCAAGCTTTAGAATACGACATTCCCATTTCATTACTTGCAGCTGATATAGAGCCAAGTTCATCAGTAAGATGCATAAGTTTTGCAATTCCAGGACCAAAAAACTTTTCATTTTTCCTTATTGTAACTCTGAATACTGGTCTTATTGAGTTATTTAGATATTTTTTTACATCAACATCATTTTCTATCTTAACCATATATCACCAAAATTTATTTATAAATTATAATTTTGCAAGAAGCTGATTTTTAAGTTTTTCTGCTGTTTTATATATAGTATCAACTTTTTCGCCTACATTATATTTGCCATCTTCATACAATATCTTACCATTAATCATAGTAAGTTTTACACAAGCTGTTGATCCACTATAAACTATGTTAGTAATTATATTATTGATAGGTTGCATACTTGGATTCTTCATATCTATCATTACCAAATCTGCAAGTTTTCCTTCTTCTAGAGATTCTATCTCAGGCATATCAAAACAGCGAGCGCCATTTATTGTTGCTATCTTAAATATTTCCTCAGCTTTATAACTGGTTAGGTCTTTATCTTCGCTGTTGAGCTTTGGAACTGAACTTGCAAGGAACATTTCCTTGAAGAAATTTAAATTATTATTAGATGCTGCACCGTCTGTTCCCATTGCCATATTTACTTTCTTTTTGAACATAAGAGGAAGATTTATCGTACCACTTGCAAGTTTTACATTACTGCCAAGATTTAATACTGCATAAAAATTTTTCTTCTTATATATATCCATATCGTTTTCTGTAAGCCATACACTGTGATAACCTGCCCCGCCATAATCAAGAAGGCCAAATTTATCAAAATATTCTACTGGTGTTATCTTATGTCTTGCTATGCACTCATCTGTCTCTCTCTTTGTTTCACATATATGAGCATAAAATGGCTTCTTATATCTATGAACTATGTCTGCTACTTGTTTAATTGTTTTGTCATTATTTAGATATTCACTATGAACTCCAAAACGAGCACCAACTAGGTCAGCATTCTTTCCTTTTAAATTATTATATTTAATATAATCTTCTTCTATAATATTTGGATCTATATTTCTTTCATCAAAGTCATGAGAAATTATTACTCTAAAACCTGCATCTCTGAATGCAGATACATAAGCATCTTTATGTGCATACATATCTACTGAAAGGCCTATTCCTGATGCAAGATATTCAAGTATTGCTATATATGTATACCAATAAACATCATCATCTGTAAGAAGTGCTTCCTTTGGAAAGCAATTTTCAAAAAGCCACTCTCTTAATGGAAGGTCATCTCTCATAGAGCGAAGAAATGTCATAGGTGAATGAGCATGACAGTTTTTGAATGTAGGCATAAGAAGATTACCTTTGCAGTCAATTACTCTCTCATAACTAGCATCTAATGTTTTTTTATAATTCTTATCTTCTTTGGTAAATATCTTCTTTATTTTCTTACCATTAACAATTAAGCATGCATCGTTTAATACATTAAAATTTTCATCTTCAAATTTTAAAATTCTTGCATTCTTAAATAATATGCTCATAAACCTCTCCTTCTTATTATTTGACAACTCCTATTCCATATACTACTACATACCCTTCAGTTAAATTCGTCATAAGTCCTATATAATCTTCTACATTTTCATATGTGAGTGTTGTAAACAATCCAACCTCAGGAGCTTCTATTTTGTCTATCTGATATATATTACCTTCTGGCTTCTTTCCTGCAATAGTAACAGAGCCTTTCGCACCATAAAATTGCAATCCTATTACAACTTTTTTATTCTTAACCAAATCAAAATCAAGAAGGCCCGTCTCATCTGATTTGATTGAACGCCATCCTTTATATGCAACAAGGCTATCTAATGAATGGTGATCTATATAGAAAAGTTTGCCTCTTGACCTAGACTTATATGATGCATTCGGAATATGAGTTATATATTCACAATTTGCATATATATCATTAGGAAGTTTCTTCATAAGCTTAATATTATTGTTATCTTGAATTTTTCCTACATAATCAAAAAATTTATCTAATAAATTTGATGCGATAAGATGTCCATATTGCGTAGGGTGAACATAATCCTGGAAAATATCTTTCTGACTTATAGTACCATCCTCAATTTTCTGCCATATAAAATTATGATATGTAACAGATGGTATATCAAAATTTACTACAG
>CAMJPD010000023.1 GCA_946407765.1 uncultured Lachnospiraceae bacterium | reverse complement strand
TGCACATTTGTTCATATGTTATTGTATACCTAAATTTAAAGACTGTCAATATAGTAAATAAATATTTATAAAAATAATACTTTTAATAATAATATTGAAAATTATATCTAAAAGTTATAATATTAACTCTGCAAAAAAATTAAGAGGTATATTAATTAATGAAAACAAAATCTGGCTTAAAGAGAACTTTTATTAAGATCTTATTGATAATATTAGGAATTTTATTATATTCTGTAGGCCTAAAATGGTTTATTTATTCTGCCGAATTCTTACCATCTGGTCTTACTGGATTAAGCTTTTTATCACAACGTATAGTACTTACTGCTTCTGGTGTTCTAATTCCATTAACGGTTTACAACGTAGCATTTAATATTATTCCTGCTATAATTTCATTCAGAGTTGTCGGCAAACGTTTTACCGTAATTTCATTTATCATTATGTTCTTATTCTCATTCACAGCCGATTTTATTCCTGTCGTAAAGTTAACAAGCGATCCACTTATAGCAGCAATATTTGGTGCCATATTATGCGGACTAGGTTCTGCAATTTGGTTAAGATGCGGTGTATCTGGTGGCGGAACAGATCTTGTTGCCATGCCACTTGCAACCTTATACCACATAAGAGCATTTAACTACATAATGGGATTCAATATAGTACTAATATTAATTCAAGGTATCCTATTTGGTTGGAGTTCATCATTTTATTCAATAATTTACCAATATGTATGTACACAAACCTTGAACATAGCTTATAAACATTTTGAAGCAAGAACTATTTTTGTTATTACAACAAAGGCAGACGAGGTAGGCGCAAGACTTATACAAGGATCAGGTCACTCTGCAACTGTGTTTGATGGAATAGGAAGCTTTTCTAAGAATAAAAAAAGCATGCTCTATACTGTTGTGACACAACCTGAAGTTAGACAGATCGTGCACATCATAAGAGAATGTGATCCTGAAGCATTTGTTAATATTATGGAATCTAATGAGATACAAGGAAATTTCAAGTATTTATCAGTTGAACAAGGAGAAATAGATTTTTAATTATTCCATTTCTACCGTTCCAGGTGGTTTACTGGTTAGATCATAGAATACTCTATTTATACCTTTTACTTCATTAACTATTCGTGTCATAACTTTTTCTAGAAGATCATATGGGAGTTTTGTTGCATTTGCAGTCATAAAGTCCTCAGTGTCAACAGACCTAATCACACATGCATAATTATAAGTTCTGAAGTCTCCCATCACTCCTACTGTTTTCATATTGGTCAATGCAACATAATACTGCGATGGTTTACTCATACCATTACTTACATAATTATCTATCTCTTCCCTAAGTATGAAGTCTGCATCCTGAACCATCTTAATTTTTTCTTCTGTAATATCAGAAATTATTCTAATACCAAGGCCTGGCCCTGGGAAAGGTTGTCTATTTACAATTTTATCACTAAGTCCTAATTCTAGCCCCAGCTTACGAACTTCATCCTTAAATAAAAATCTAAGTGGTTCAACTATTTCTTCAAAATCAACAACTGAAGGAAGACCGCCTACATTATGATGTGACTTTATAGTTGCACTTCCCTTAAGTCCAGATTCTATTACGTCTGGATAAATTGTGCCCTGCGCAAGGAAGTCTACTTTACCAATCTTTTTAGCCTCTTCTTCAAAAACTTTGATAAACTCATTTCCTATTATTTTTCTCTTCTGTTCTGGCTCAGTTACTCCTTTAAGAGCAGCAAGGAATCTACTCCTTGCATCTACATAAACAAAATTCATAGGAAACATTTTGTTATTTTCAAATGTATCTCTAACTTCCTTTTCTTCATTTTTTCTTAGAAGTCCATGATTTACAAATACACATGTCAAATTTGTACTTGCCACCTTGGATAGAAGTGCTGCTACTACAGAAGAATCGACTCCTCCAGATAAGGCGCATAAAATCTTCTTTCCACCGATTTTTTCTTTCAGTTCATTTTTAGCTAATTCAAGGAAATCAGTCATCTTCCATGAATTTTCACATCCACAAATTTTATAGATAAAATTAGATAATACTTTATCTCCATTAACTGTATGCTTTACCTCAGGATGATACTGAACAGCATATATTTTTTTATCGTCATTTTCTATTGCACATACAGGACATTGATTACTCTTCTGGGTTATCTTAAAACCATTTGGAATTTTATCAATTCTATCTGTATGACTCATCCATACTATTTCTTCAATGCCAAGGCCACTAAGCAAACCGTCATTACTAATTACTTCTGTAACAGTTCGTCCATATTCTGATTTATTATCTGTAACAACTGCGCCATCAAGTGACCATGCAATAAGCTGAGCACCATAGCATATACCAAGTATTGGAATACCTAAGTCAAATATTTTCTTATCTACATGTGGACTTTGAGTATCATTAACACTATTAGGTCCTCCAGTAAATATAATTCCGCGTGGTGAAAGATTTTTAATTTCGTCTATACTAGTATTATATGGAAACACTTCGGCATAAACGCCAAGGTCTCTAACTCTTCTAGCAATGAGTTGATTGTACTGTCCTCCAAAGTCTAGGACCATTATAAATTGTTTTTGCTTCATAGAATCCATATCATTCTCCTTAATAGAAAATATTACTACTCTGCATCTATACCATTAATAGGATCGTATACACAAACATTATCATCATACACAAGCAATGCTTTATCAGTATTCTCATCATTAAGAACACAGAATCTGAAAGTAACATTTAATCCTGCATCTTTTGCAGTCTTATATAACTCACTACTTGCATTATCATAGATAGCTTTATTGTTATTCCATGTTTCAATAGACTCTTCATCACCATCTAAAGCTTCAGTAAATACATCTGTATTTCCTTCTTGAGTCACGGTAAACAGGAGCATATCACCTCCGTTTGTGCATTCATATTTTACTACATCTGATGGTTCCATCTTATTGAGTAATAAATCTCTAAGTTCTCTAAACTTTTCATCAGATAACTCGCTAGACGTTGTTGTAATATCATAACTTATATTGAATGTTGCTTTTGTCTCGCATGCAAATAGTATTATACATAAAGACAAAGCAGCAAGTGAGATAATAACTTTCCTTATAGTTTTCATAATCTACCCCTTTATAAATCTATTATATTATAACATAGTAAAATACTTATATTAATTAGTCTTTTTAGAACTAAAGTCTATATCCAATTGAATATGAGCATCATATTCTGGATATATTTTCTTTATCTCTTTTATTATATTTTCTCGAACTTCATTTCTGCTACCTGCATCAAAGCTAACAACGGCATCAAATCTAATTTCCTTTTTGTCTTCGTCTAGATAAAATCCATGAACCTGTAGTACATATTCAACACTTCTAGCTGCATTATATACAGCATTTCTAATTTCAGAAATTTTCTTATCCTTATTATTTACTGCATAGACGCTTACTCCAGTAAGAGCTATATCATATTCCTCTAAAACCTTATCCGTTATCTTTCTTGTCAATACATCAAGCTGAGCAGCTGTATAATCCTCTGGGATTTCTATATGAACTGATCCGGTATATCTATCTGGCCCATAATTATTAAGTGCAAGATCATAGGCACCACTTACATCATCAAATGAAGATATTGTTTTCTTAATATTGCGTATCAATTCAAAACTAGCATTTTCTCCTAACACTCTTGATATGGCACCCCTTATCATTTCTATACCAGATTTTATTATAAATATTGAAATCAAAACGCCAAGATAAGCTTCTAGTGATAGACCAAACTTTATAAAAATAATTGCAGAAACCAATGTTGATGCAGATATTATTGCATCAAATCTTGCATCTTCTCCAGAATTAATAAGTGAGTCTGACTTTACTGTCTCCCCTACCTTTTTAACATACCCTCCAAGTAATAGTTTTACAACAACGCCAATAGCGACAATGATTAATGAAGTCAGATTGTACTCTGGAGTAGTTGGTTTCAATATGTTTCCTATTGATCTTGCAAATGCATTAAATCCTGCGTATAGAATAATTAAAGATATAACTATCTCGGTTAGATATTCTATCCTCCCGTATCCATATGGATGTTCCCTATCTGGTTCTTTCTTAGCAAGTTTAGTCCCTACAATGGTTATAAGAGAAGAACTGGCATCTGAAAAATTATTAAGTGCGTCAAGAACAATCGCAATAGATTTTGTAGCAAGACCTATTATTGCTTTCACAGATGCAAGGAAAATATTGGCTATAATTCCTATTATACTTGTTTTTACAATTATACTATCTCTATTATTCATTATTCATACCTTCTTTCTCAAATTTCTTGAATATTTCTATATATGAGTCATCATCAAACTTTACAACTTTAGCATATCCTTTGAGAAGCAATATTGCATTGACACATTTATTACGTAGCTCTTCTTCATTATATATATCAGTTGGCTTTTCTAACCATACAAGGCGAAGCAATCTTCCATATTGGTCCTTATTAGATTTATCCTTAGTAAGATACACTACATCAACATCTTTTAATAATTGTTTTGTAAATGCAGATGCAGCAATCCCCTTACCTGTTACTTTCTTGCCCATTTCCTTTACAGATTCTTCACAATTTATCTCAAGCATCCGTACACGTTCTTTTTTATCTCCTATGGTAACAGATATAGTATCACCATCTATAACCCTATCTAGTTTTGCTTCCTCGATTTTATAACTGAATACCTTATTTACTGGAACGCAGGAAAATAGAGTATAGACCAGAAATATTAATAAGATAAATAAAATGCTTTTTTTCTTCATAAACTTGTTATATATTATAGTAATTTTATTTTTATTAGTCAATTTACACAAACTGGTCTATATAATTTTAAAATATGTTATAATAACATAAATAACGGAGGGCTTATGTATACCGTAGGGATAATAACTGTATCTGATACATGCAGTAGAAAAGAAAAAACCGATTTAAGTGGTCCAGCACTTAAAGATTTATTTACTAAGCATCAATATGATGTTCAATATTACAATATTGTTTCTGATGATAAACAAGAGATAATTAATGAACTTAAAAAATGTGTAGATGAATTAAAAATCAATCTAATAATTACAACTGGAGGAACTGGATTTGCAAAAAGAGATAATACACCTGAAGCAACATTAGAAGTTTGTGCTAAAATCGCACCTGGTATTGCAGAATACATGCGTTTAGAAAGTAGTAAGATTACAAAAAAGGCTTTCCTTTCAAGAGGAACATGTGGAATACGAAATCAATCAATAATCGTTAATCTCCCTGGAAGTTCTAAAGCAGCAACAGAAAATGCCGAGGCCTTACTTGAAATTATTGATCATGCTCTTAATATTGCATCTGGAAATGGTAGTGCTCAGTGCGGTGAAACTAAGGCCAAGATTCTAGCAACTTGTATAAGCGAGAAGAAAGGCATCATGAAAAAAGAAGTACCTCAAATTGAAATGAAAATTGACCATGGTATTGTAGGTGATGCTCATGCAGGTAATTGGCATAGACAGATCAGTTTACTATCTAATACTAGTGTAGATAAGTTGAGAAGTAAGCTTACCATAGAGTTAAAGCCCGGAGCATTTGCAGAGAATATTCTAATTGACGAGGGTATATGCTTATATAAACTCCCTATTGGCACAAAACTTAAAATTGGTACTGCAGAAACTGAAGTAACTCAAATTGGGAAGGAATGTCATTTCGATTGTGAGATAAGAAAAAAAGCTGGCGACTGTGTAATGCCTCGTGAGGGAATATTTGTAAAGGTTCTAAAGGAAGGCGTGGCAAAACCTGGAGACTATGTAGAGATAATTAGATAATCAAGAATTACTAAAAACCCCATCTAAGTGATGGGGTTTAAATTTATCAAACTAACGCTTTATACTCTGCAGGAATTGGACTTAGTATACCAACAAATACAAAATCTTCATTGGAATTATTAGTTACTCCATGGCAGTGGTCCTTAGGATTTACAATCATATCTCCTGCCTTAACAACTCTGTCCTTTCCTACTTCCTCATGAAATAAACCAGTTCCTTTCAATACTATCCATGTATCATCTGCATTTGGATGTGCATGACACTTTACTTCTTGACCAGGTTTTACAACCCATATAACGCCACTTGTTAAATCAGTAGCATATATTCCCGTTTTAACAGCTGCCTCATCACTAGATTTTGCACAGTTCATCATATCATAAATTCTTTCCATATAAACCTCTCAAATAAATTATAATACTTTTCCAAGAAATGTCTTAAGCCTTTCATTATCAGGATTTTTAAAGAAATTGTCAGGTGAATTTTCATATACAAATTGGCCACCATCAAGAAAAGCAATTCTATTGGCAACTTCCCTTGCAAATCCCATTTCATGCGTCACTACGACCATAGTCATCTTCTCTCTTGCAAGTTCTTTCATAACATCAAGAACTTCACCTACCATCTCAGGGTCAAGCGCACTCGTTGGTTCATCAAAAAGCATAACTTCAGGATTCATCATGAGACTTCTTACAATAGCAACCCTTTGTTTCTGTCCTCCTGATAACATATTAGGGTATGTGTCTTTCTTATCAATTAGTCCTACCCTATCCAGCAATTTATGTGCCTTATTAATAGCATCAGTTTCGCTCATCTTAAGTATTTTAATTGGAGCAAGTGTCATATTTTGAGTTATTGTAAGATGAGGAAATAAATTAAAATGTTGGAATACCATCCCTATCTTTTTTCTGACTTCATCAATATTTACATTCTTAGCTGTAATATCAATTCCATCAAAAATAATATGGCCGCTAGTTGGAGTTTCCAGTAAATTAAGCGTTCTAAGAAAAGTAGACTTCCCTCCACCACTTGGACCTACCAAACATAAAACATCACTTTTATTAATTGATGTATTTATATCATTTAAAACTAGATGGTCCCCAAAGCTCTTTTTTAAATTTTTAACCTCAAGCAGTTTATCCATTATTAGTCCTTTCATTCTTCCTAAGACTTTGTTCAAGTCTCTTAGCAAATGCTGAAAATATGCATGTAAGCAATAAATAAATTCCTGCAACAGCAAGAAGTGGCGTCCATGCGTCATAAGTTCTAGACCTTATTATATCCCCACCCTTGGTCAAATCCTGAACTGCTACATAACCTGCTATAGAAGTTTCTTTAATTAAAACAATAAATTCATTGCAAAGTGAAGGAAGAACTACCTTAAATGCTTGTGGGATAATGATATATCTCATTGTATCAAGATATGAAAGACCAAGTGATCTTCCAGCTTCCATCTGTCCTACTTCTATAGACATTAATCCAGATCTAAAAATTTCTGCGACATATGCAGCTGAGTTCATTCCAAATCCTATAATTGCTATCATTACACCGCTTACATGTCTAGATGTAAAAATGCAAAAGAACAAAATCATAAGTTGTATTACAACTGGAGTCCCACGAATAACAGTAATATATATGTGACATATGGCATTTGCCACTTTTAGTTTTCTTGTGTTGTCATAAGTTGTTCTAATTAGAGCAATAATAAGACCAAGAACGATACCAATTATAGTAGCAAAAAAAGTTATAATCATTGTATTTTTAAATCCAGTGACTATATATAGGTATCTATTATCTTTAATGAAATTTATTGTTATTGCTTCTAATAATTTCTGCATATGTACTTATATAATATATATAATAGAATTAGTGAATATACTTATTAACTATTTGTAAAAGTTGACCACTACCCTTAATTTCATCGATTGCATTATTAAGTTTGTTAAGTAATTCTGTATTACCTTTCTTAACAGCAATTGCATATTCTTCTTCTGCATATGCAGAACTTAGTATCTTGAAAGATCCACCGTCCTGAGCAACTATAGCCTTAGCAACTTGGTCATCAACTACACATGCATCAACCTTTCCAGCTTTCATAGCTTGAAAACCATCTATTATCTTAGAATATCTTTCAACTGCTTCATCACCAAAATCATCAGAACAATATATATCAGCTGTTGTTCCAGTCTGAACGCCAATCTTCTTATCAGATAAATCATCTACAGATGTTATATCACTATTCTGAGGAACAACGATAGTTTGAACTGCAGTTTGGTATGTATGAGTAAAATCAATATTTTTTAATCTATCTTCAGTAACAGTCATTCCTGCCATTGCAAAATCAGCCTTACCACTCATAATGGTTGGGATAAGTGAATCAAATGCAATATCCATAATTTCAATTTCAGCATTAAGCTTTTCACCTATTAGTTTTGCGCACTCAATATCTATACCTACATACTCTCCACCTTCTTTATATTCGTATGGTGGAAATTCTGCATTTGTACATAATATAAGTTTTTGTTTTGGCTTAGCAGCCGTTTCTGATGAGGCTGTATCTGTAGATGCAACAGTAGATTTGCTACCACATCCAACAAGTAAAGCTAAAACTGATATAGATAAAATTAAACTAATGATTTTCTTCATACTCTTACCCCCTATGACTAATCATAACCTAAATTAATATAAAGTAAAATTATAATATTCTGATAGTATTTGGTCAAGTAAAATATATGAAAATATCAACATTTGACCATATTTTATTGAGATATAGATAAGAAATATTGATATTATAAAATCTTCTTAAATGGTTTTATAAGTCTAAGTGCAGCTGTGGCAAATGCACATATCAAAAATTTGAGAATGAAATTTATAACCTTATAGCCATAGACGCCAAGAACAGGAGATATAATATTAGATAACATTACTGAAAAGCTATCTGGGATAAAAACATGAAATAAATATATTCCTATAGTCTGAGTTCCAAAAAAATTTATTACATTCGAGATTTTTTCATTGTCATATGAAATAAATAAATTCTTAACTAGTTTATATATGCACATGGTGATAATTGGTGTAAAATACCAACTATGTTTTAGTGCCATGTTACCTGTCATTGTGCGGGCAGTAAATATTACACTAATTAATGTAGATACCAATATAATTAACATAAGATTTGTAGACTTAGTTATCTTACTGTCTTCAGCAAGATGATCAATATAATATCCCATAAATGGATAGAACAAACCATCTGCAACCATGAATAAAGTAAATTGTGATGCAAATTTAATTTCATTAATATTTAGTATACTTAGAATATTATTAAGTAGTGGGAATAATATATTAAAGATAATACAGATAATTATAATATATACATAATCATCCTTGTTAATTGATTTAGCAAATTTCTGGTAGATAGGTAATAGTATAGTAAATGAAAGCCACCAATATAGGAACCAAAATACTATACTCCTTCTATCAACAAGATTAAATACATCATAAACAAAGCCTTTGATATTAATTTGTCCTGAATGTATAAATGTCTGAATTAAACATAATAATGAAACAAATATGATAACAAGAAAAGCTCTTAGAGCTCTTTTAACTAATATTTCTTTTCTAGATTCATTCTTAGATAGAAGAAGACTTCCAGTTATCATCATAAAAAGCGGTACTGCAGAGCGAGACAATATTGTAACTATCATATAGCATATTCTTACAATAAAATTAACATCTGTTTTTTCCCATACAGATGAAGCCCTTGAATGGATAAAAAAAACCATTAGGGCCCCAATTATTTTAAGTACATCTATGTAAATAAGTCTTTTCTTCATTATGCCTAGAAATTATTCTAGTATCTCCTTTATTTTAGGATATTTATATTATCTTTGAACTCTTCCTGAGCCATCACCAGATGCAAGTTTTTCAACTTCACTTACAGATACTCTATTAAAGTCACCCTCAATAGAATGTTTTAAGGCAGATGCTGCGACTGCAAAATCTACAGCTTTCTGATTGTCATAATTATTCTTTAGTGAATATATTAAACCTGCAGCAAAGCTATCACCGCCTCCAACCCTATCAACAATTTTAAGATCATATTCTTTTGAGAAGAAAGAGTTCTTCCCATCGTATAACATACCAGCCCATTTATTTTCTGATGCAGATATGGAAGTTCTAAGTGTAATTGTTACATAATCAAAATTAAATTTTTCCGTTAGCTTAGATGCCACTTCAATATAACCATCTTTATTTAATTTGCCACTATATACATCTGTCCCCTTAGATTCTATACCGAATACATCCTTAGCATCTTCTTCATTTGAGATACATACATTTGCATACTTACATATTTTAGTCATTGCGTCGCAAGCTTCATTTTTAGTCCATAATTTTTTTCTATAATTTAAGTCAACAGAAATTTTTATATTGTTCTTTACTGCATGTTCACATGCATCTATACAAATATCTACAAGATTTGGTCCAAGTGCTGGTGTTATACCTGTTATATGAAACCAATCTGCATCCTTAAATATTTTATTCCAGTCAAAATCTGATCTTGATGCTTTCTGGATTGATGAACCAGCTCTATCATAAATACAAACTGAACCTCTCTGTGATGCACCTTTTTCTAGAAAATATATTCCTATTCTATCTCCGCCTCTTACTATATCACTAGTATCAACATTAAAACTTTTTAATGTTCTTATTGCAGCATCACCTATTGGATTATTTGGAAGTTTTGTAACATAAGAAACATTTTCTCCAAAATTAGCAAGGCTGACTGCAACATTGGCTTCACCACCGCCAAATGTTGCTTGCATCTGATCATTTTGAAAAAATCTATAGTATCCATTAGGAGCAAGTCTAAGCATTATTTCGCCAAATGTAACAATCTTACCCACATCACACCTTCCTACATTTATTAATTATGTTTACTGCCCTCTTACAATTGTCTTCTATTTTATCCCATTCTTTATTTGCAATCATATCTTTTTTAGCAAGCCATGTGCCTCCACAGGCACAAACTTTTTCATATGTTAAATACTCCTCCAAATTGCTCTCGCTGATTCCACCTGTTGGCATGAATTTAAGTGGAAAAACTGAAGCTACTGATTTTATATACTTTAGACCGCCAATACTTTCTGCTGGGAAAATCTTTACGATCTTGGCACCATTATTAAATGCTAAAGTCATTTCTGTTGGAGTTACGCAGCCAGGAATATGTAAAATATTATTCTCATTACACCATTTTAGAACATCTAAATTAAGTCCTGGAGATACTATAAACTTTGCCCCCGCATCATGAGCATCTCTAGCCTGATCGACAGTAAGTATAGTTCCTGCACCAACAAGACAATCTTTATAATTATCTGCAATGTTTTTTATTGCATCTCTTCCTGCCTTTGTTCTGAATGTAATTTCAGCACAGGCAAGTCCTCCTTTAGTAAGGGCAGATGCAAGAGGAACTGCATCAGATGCATCTTCTATTGCTATTACAGGTATAACTGCAATTTTTTCTAATTGTTCTAAAATATTCATTATATAAATTATTTATTTAACTTCTTTTGAAGCCAATCCTTTCCGTCTACAAATCTTGATACTATAAATGAAACAACATAGTCGCCAGATGCATTAATCATTGTTGCAGGTGGGTCAACTAAGTTACCAATTGCAACAAGAATAGGGAATGCAACCTCAATTTGATCTGGGAAGAATATAGAACAAATTATATACTCGCCTATATATCCACCACCTGGAACGCCAGACATTCCTACTGAAGAAAATACTGCAACGAGGATTACAATAGGCAACATTGAAAAATCAAATGGCATACCAAATACACCATACAGGAATGCAATTTTTAAAACGCATGAAAAACATGAGCCATCCATATGCATTGTTGCGCCAAGTGGAATTACAATTTCACTTACATCTTTTGATATACCAGTTTCTTCGGCAACAGCAAGGTTAGTCGGAATTGTTGCAACTGATGAACATGTACCAAGTGAAACAACTGCTGGCTTTACAATATTAGCAAACATAGTTCCTACTGCACCCTTTCCTCCACCAAACCAAGCAAAAAGTGGGAAAGCTGTAAATAGATAAATAAAACAAAGTGGATAATATGCAATCATTGCTCTACCATAACTTTCTGTAATCATAGAACCATAATCTACAACAAGATTTGCAAATATTGCAAAGAATGCAACAGGTGCATAATAAGTAATTATATTAACAAATTTAAGCATTACATTAGAAAGTGCAGCAAGGAAATTTGTAACTATTCCATCACCACCTTCTGTTAAATTTGTTGCAAAACCAAATAAGATTGAAAAAACAATAAGTGGAAGCATTGCTCTTCTTGTAAGAAGACCAACAAAGTCAGATGCTGTAAAAAAGTTTACAATGAGTTCACCAATTGTAGCATACTCGCCCATAGATTCATTTTGTAAATTTTGCCAAGGTGTAAGTACTGGTGGAAATACTTTAACAATTAAAAACATTATTACTGCAGCAATTGCCCCTGTTATAACAAATGTTGCAATAGTAACCCATACAATCTTTCCTGCTCTTGCCATACTTTTCATTTTGGCAATCGCACCTGCAATTGAAGCAAATACTAGTGGAACAACTATACAGAACATCATATTTATAAATAGCTTTCCAAGAGGGTTAATTAGTGTGGAAAATTCTGGTGCCAAAAATCCACATACTGATCCAAGCACCATTGAAAGAATCATTATAAGCAAGAAACGATAATTCGCGATAACTGACTTTTTATCCATAAATCCTCCCTTACAAATTTTATGTTTTTTAAATTATATCAAATATATACATATAAAACAATAAAAAAGGCACTTCTTAACATACAAAGCGCCTTTATTAATATCTTTATTGTTTATTTTACTATGTAACCTTTCTTTTCAATTACTTTATATATTTGATCTACATACTTGTTACAAGTATCTATATCGGAAGCTTCTACCATGATACGCACAAGCGGCTCTGTTCCTGACTGCCTTAGGAGTATTCTTCCATCAGAGCCTAGTGATTTTTCAACTTCGCTTGCAGAATTTAATACATCACTATCTTCCATTACTTTATTTTTGTCTTCCACTTTTACATTCTTTAATACTTGTGGAAACATAGGAACTTCTTTTGTAAGTTCTGAAAGTGTTGTCTTTTCTGCAATAACTGTTTCCATAAGTTTTAGGCTTGTTACTATACCATCACCAGTTGTTGCATGCTTAGAAAAAATTATATGACCTGATTGTTCACCGCCGAGACTGTAGCCTCCTTCTTGCATTTTTTCATAAACATATCTATCACCAACTTTAGTAATTACAGTTTTAATTCCAATTTTTTCAAATGCTTTAAAAAGTCCTAGGTTAGACATAACAGTTGTTACTACTGTATTATCTCTAAGACTTCCTTCTTCCTTCATCTTCCTAGCACAGATGTACATAATCTGGTCACCATTTACTGCATTACCAAATTCATCAACAGCAAGACATCTATCGGCATCACCATCAAATGCAAATCCTATATCAAGGTGATTTTCTTTAACAAATTTTTGAAGTACTTCTATATGAGTAGAGCCTGCATTGTCATTAATATTGTTTCCATTTGGATTATTATTTATTACAAATGTTTGGGCACCAAGTGCATCAAAAACTGATTTTGCAATTGAAAAAGAAGCACCGTTGGCAAGGTCGAGACCAACTTTTACATTCTTAAAACTATGCATAGGAAGTGAAATTAAATAACCAATATATCTATTTCTTCCTGCAACAAAGTCATATGTCCTTCCTATATCATTCTTCTTTGCAAATGGGAGTTCGGGAGTTTTTCCATCTAGATAATTTTCTATTTTTTCTATAATATCATCACCAAGTTTTTCCCCTTGTGCATTTATGATTTTAATACCATTGTCAGTGTACACATTATGAGATGCAGATATCATAATTCCGCAGTCTAAGCCTTCAGATCTTACTACATAACTAACAGATGGTGTTGTAGTTACGTGAAGAAGGAGTGCATCAGCACCTGTTGATGTAATTCCAGCAGCTAGTGCATATTCAAACATATAACTAGATCTTCTCGTGTCTTTTCCAATTGCTATTCTACATTTTTCACCAGATGATTTTTTAGAATAAAAGCTACCTAGGAATTTACCTATCTTAAATGCATGCTCAGCAGTAAGTTCTACATTAGCTTCGCCTCTAAATCCATCTGTTCCAAAATACTTTCCCATATCAAACCTTAAAAATAATTTTCCTTTTTCAATTCTTCTATATATCTTTTAGTTGCATCTTGCCAGCTAGGCAGATGCTTAAATCCCTTATCATCAAGCATAGATTTATCAAGACGAGAATTTAGTGGGCGCTTTGCAACTGATGCTTTATAATCTTTTGTAAGAACTGGAATAACTTTTGTGTCTTGCCCAGAAATAGAAAAAATTTCTTTTGCAAAATCTGCCCATGAGCAAAATCCTTCATTAGTTGCATGGTATACTCCGTACTTATCTGAGATAATCATATCACAAATAAGTTTTGAAAGGTCATATGTATATGTTGGAGAGCCAATCTGGTCGCTAACTACTGAAAGTTCTTTATGAGTTTTGCCAAGATCTATCATTGTTTTTATAAAATTTTTACCATTAATGCCAAAAACCCATGAGATTCTTAAAATAAAATATTTAGTTAAATTATTTATTACTTCAAGCTCACCGCCAAGTTTAGTCTCACCATAATAATTTATAGGAGAAGTTACAGTATCTACCTTGTATGGACTATCGCCCATTCCATCAAATACATAATCAGTAGAAAAATACATCATTGGAATATCATATTTCTTACAAGTAAGTGCAAGATTTTTTGTTCCGTCTACATTTACTTTATAAGCAATGTCCCTATCTGTTTCTGCCTTATCAACTGCAGTATAAGCAGCGCAGTGAATAAGAGCATCTGGTTTTGTTTTTTCGAAAAAACTTGTTACAGCATTTATATCTGTAATATCAAATTCATCTTTATCTGCCCCTATAGGATTTAGTCCACGCTCCTTAAGCTGTCTTACGCAGTCAAATCCTAATTGGCCCTTTACACCAGTTACAATGATAGTCTTCATTACTTAATCTTTTCTACTCCTATAGTTAGACTCTTACCATCTATTTCCCAGTCTTTTACAAATCCTGATGTGCTGTCATAAATTATTTCTTTTGCCATACAATCACCTGTTATCATTTTTTCATTTTTACTTATGAGTGATTTTATAGCATCATCTGATTTTATATAAATTTTGATAAGATCCATAACTTCGAAGTCGGCTTCCTTTCTCATATTTTGCACTCTTGCAATTACTTCTCTCATGAAACCTTCTTCTTTTAACTCTTCTGTTATATTTGTATCAAGTACAACGACTGTGCTTCCTTCAAGTGCAGTTACATAACCACCCTTTTTTGCAGCTTCAACTAGAATATCATCTTTTGTAAGCTCTGCCTTAAAATCGCCTGATACAATTTCTACTTTTCCATTTTTATTTAAATCAGCAAGAAGTTTATTGGCATCTGCTTTAGATAGTGCCTCTTTTATTAGTCCAAGGTTCTTTCCATATTTTGGTCCAAGAGTTTTAAGTTGTGGCTTTAAAACATATTCAGAATACTCAGATATATCATCTAGTGCTTCTATCGATTTACAGTTAAGTTCCATTCTTATGATTTCAAGGAAGTAGTCTGATAAGTTTTCGCTCTTACTTATCATAACTTTATTTAGTGGCTGTCTATTTTTTATATTGGCTTCATTTCTAGCACTTCTTCCAAGAGCTGTGATCTTAATTGCTTCGTTCATTTTTCTTTCAAGTTCTATATCAATTTGTGACGCATCACATGTAGGGAACATAGCAAGATGAACTGACTCTACAGACTTATCAACTGTATAAACTAAATTTCTAAAAATTTCTTCTGCAATGAATGGAGTAAATGGAGCAATAATTTTTGAAAGCGTAGAAAGAGCAGTCCACAGTGTAAGATAAGCATTTATTTTATCTTGCTCCATGCCATGTGCCCAAAATCTTTCTCTATTTCTTCTTATATACCAGTTTGATAATTCATCAACAAATGAATCGATTTGGTCGGCAGATTCCATAACTTTAAGTTCTGATAAATTATTATCTACATTCTTTATAAGAGTATTTAGTCTAGAAAATAGCCACTTGTCCATCATATTTAGATTATTATAATCAAGTTTATACTTAGTTGGATCAAAATTATCTATATTGGCATATAATACAAAGAATGCATAAGCATTATTTAATGTAACAAGGAATTTATTCTGTTCATCACTAACTGCTTGGCCATAGAATCTCTTAGGTAGCCATGGTGCACAGTTTTTATAGAAGAACCAACGAACTCCATCAGAACCATATGTGTTTAGCGCTTCCATAGGGTCAACTGAATTTCCTTTAGACTTAGACATCTTCTTTCCGTCTTTATCAACTACATGGCCAAGAACTAAAACATTTTTAAATGCAGGTTTATTAAATAAAAGTGTTGATTCTGCAAGAAGTGAATAGAACCATCCTCTTGTTTGGTCTACTGCTTCACATATAAAGTCTGCTGGGAATTGTTGTTCAAATACTTCTTTATTTTCAAATGGATAATGTTGCTGTGCATATGGCATAGCACCTGAATCAAACCAGCAGTCTATAACTTCTGGTACTCTTACCATTTCCTTTCCGCAATGCGGACATTTGATTTTTACTTTATCTATATGAGGTCTATGTAAGTTAAATTTAATTCCTGATTTTTCCGTTTCAGCAATTACTTGGTCATAATTAGTAGATTTTTCTTTTAATTCAGCAATACTTCCAATTGCTTCTCTATGACCACATTCACATTCCCAAATATTAAGTGGAGTACCCCAATATCTATTTCTTGAAATTCCCCAGTCTTGTAAATTATTAAGCCAGTCACCAAAGCGTCCCTTACCTACAGACTCTGGGACCCAGTTTATTTTATTGTTGTTGCTGATCATCTCGTCCTTTACCGCAGTCATTTTTATAAACCAAGTTTCTCTTGCATAGTATATAAGTGGAGTATGACAGCGCCAGCAATGAGGATAATCATGCTCTACTTTCATAGTAGAAAATAAGAGTCCTCTCTTTTCAAGATCTTCTAATATGAGTTTATCGGCATCTTTTACATATATTCCGGCAAATGGAGTTTGGCTTGTTAACTTTCCGGCTTCATCTACAAACTGAACAAATGCTAATTCATATTTTTTACCAACTCTGCTATCGTCTTCACCAAATGCAGGTGCAATATGAACTATACCTGTACCATCAGTAAGTGTTACATAATCATCACATGTAACAAAGAAGGCCTTGCCTTTTTTCTTTTCAACTTCTGCTTTTGTACAGTCAAAAAGAGATATATACTTTTTACCTTCTAGTTTACTGCCTTTAAAAGTTTCAAGTATTTCATAAGTTTGCTTTACATCTTTTACTTCATCATTTAAGAATTTAGCAAATACATTATCACAAAGCTCTTTTGCTAGATAATATATATTTCCATCTATTGCTTTTACTTTTACATAATCAAAATTAGCATTTACACAAAGACCTACGTTTGATGGAAGTGTCCATGGAGTTGTTGTCCATGCAAGCATATATGCATCTTCATCTGCGCATTTAAATCTTGCTATCGCAGTTGTGTCTTTAACAAGTTCATATCCTTGTGCAACTTCATGACTAGAAAGTGGTGTTCCGCAACGAGGACAATATGGAACAGTTTTAAATCCTTTATAAAGAAGTCCCTTTTCCCAAATCGTCTTAAGAGCCCACCAGATTGATTCTATATAATTATCTTCATATGTAATGTAGGGA
>CAMJPD010000022.1 GCA_946407765.1 uncultured Lachnospiraceae bacterium | reverse complement strand
TATCAAACTCATCATGACCGTGGAAGGCAGGGAAAACATTAGGAAGAACAGATCTTTGTATCTGATAGGCAAATTTCAAATCACTATCAATACGTTTTGCTTCCTTATCTATATATCCTTTCAAAGTATTAACTGTCTTATTAATATCATCTGACAGACTTGAAAATTCTTTATTAGAACGAACATCTACTATAGTATCTAGATTTCCATCAGATATATTTCCAAGTGAGATATTAATTTTTTCTATATTATTAACAACGACACTCTTAGTTATATAATAAACAAATAAGAATATTATGAAGAATATTATTGCTTCCATGAAAACCACTGTGTATAGTGATATATCTCTGCTAAGTAGTATCTCATCCTTTGGTACTATTCCAAGTACTGTGAAGCCCTCAGTAATATAGCTCATGGCGAAACATTCCTTGCCAGACACTATCATTTCATATCTTGCAAACTCTTCATCGCTTAATTTATTTACATCTATATTAATTACCATAGCGCCATATCCTACGTATCCGTTAGGATTGCTCACTATCTTACCATCATTATCAATAATAACAGCATATCCATGCTCGCCTATATGCCAGTTGTTCGATAAGTCTGCAACAGTTTCATCAATTGCATCATGATATTGGTTTTCATTGAAACCTACCTGTAATGCACCTTCTTTAAATTTTATGCCAACATATTTTTCATTTCTTCCTTCATTGAGAGTATCCTTTCTCATATCTTGAGAGTATTGGAAGATTTTTGGGTCTGTAATAAGGATCATAAATTCTTCAGATTCTTTATTATCCTTCATATCATAGCCAACATAAGTTGGAATATTAGATGCTGTTATAATTCCTATTTCATTAATAACATTAATTTCAGATGTATTATATGTTTCAGCAAGCTCAGCAAGGTCAGAACTTTGCAAACTAGTTCTGTCCATTATTTTAGATAATTGATAACTTATATTCTTAGCAGTTTTAATCAGGCTATCTCCTGATGAAGTTTCTATTCTATTTTTAATATCATCAATATTAGTTTTGATTGTAGTATAAGTTCTTTCATAGCTAACTCTATTCTGAAGGAAGTATGCATATGTTCCAGTTAATATGAAGGCAAATATTATACATAAAACCAAATACTTCTGAAGTTCTATTGTTAGAGTAATTTTTTCTTTCTTTTGGAACAAAGTTTTATGTTCTATTACATCTATTGTTAATATAGTAATGCCAAGACTTATTGCAGTGATTCCAACCATAGGACCAGTACATGCTTGAACAACAGGGAATGCATTTATGATATCAGTTGCATGGGTTACAAAAACCATGAGCATGTGGAAAACTTCTATGATTGCACCAACTGCAATACCAAAAATCCAAGTTGGTTTTTTATCATCAAATATAACTCTTCTAAGGAATGCGCTGAGAATACCAGCAAGTATAGTTGCTGTGGTACAAGCAATTCTTGTATAATCAGCTGCATTTGGAGATAGATATCTTTCTATTCCTCCAATAAGACCTGCAATAACTCCTGCAGGACCACCAAAAATCAATCCTGCACAAAGTGGTGCAACATCTCGTACATTAATTACTGCAGTTCCTATAGATACGCCAAGTTCAGTTCCAAGACAAGAATATATTCCAAATAATATTCCAAGAGCTACAAGAACAAAAAATGGAGGTCTATTTTCTTTATATTTATTCTTTAGAACAAAATAAAATATTATACTAGATATAATTGGTATAGATGCTGTAAATAATAATCTAAAATATACCTGCATAATCTCCTCCATGTTTAATTATATTATATGTTATTTTTAATCTCAATTCAAATAAAAAAGGACTAGCTATATGCTAGTCCTTATTACTAATTTGTCATAATTACTTAGCTTCTGCTATACCATTCTTTTCACAATATCCTGTAAGGAATAGTGTAAGAGCACCATCACCTGTTACGTTACATGCTGTACCGAATGAATCTTGGAGAGCAAATATTGCAAGGAGCGTACCTGTAAATGTTGCAATTTGTTCAGGAGATGCACCAAATGATGCACAGATAATTGATTCAACAATACCAAGTGATGCCATAACTGTTCCACCAGGAACACCAGGAGCACCAACTGCAAAAATACCAAAGAGGATTATGAATAGAACCATTGTTGGCACAGATGGGAAGGCGCCAAATACAATCTTTGAAACTATAAATATAAAGAATGTTTCTGTAAGAACTGAACCACAAAGGTGAATATTAGCAAAAAGTGGAATACCAAATCCTACTAAGTCTTTTCTAAGAGCTGGACTCTTATTAGCACATTGAAGAGCAACTGAAAGTGTAGCAGCGCTAGACATAGTTCCAACAGCTGTAATATATGCAGGACCATAATATTTAATAACATCCATAGGATTCTTTCCTGAGTAAGCACCTGCTATACCATAAAGCACTGCCATCCAAACAAAGTGACCTATTATAACAACTATAATTGCTGCAAGGAATACAGGGAACTGAGAAAGTGTTCCGTTATATCCAAGAGTTGTAAATGTTGTTCCGATATAGAATGGAAGTATAGGAATAACAACTTTGTTTACTATATCAAGAACGATTTGTTGGAATTCAGCAAGAAGGTCAATAGTAAGTTTAGACTTTGTCCATACTGCAGCAAGACCAATTACGATTGAAAGAACAAGTGCAGTAATTACTGACATAACTTGTGGAATATTAAGAACAAAAATAGCTTCTGGAAGTTCTCTTTCTGCTTCTGGCTGTACAATATTAAGCATAGGAACAATTGCATTTGCAGCTACTGCAGACATAGTTGCTGCAAGAACTGATGATAAATATGCAATTATAAGTCCTACACCAAGAAGTCTTCCTGCATTTTGTCCCATCTTAGTAATTGATGGACAGATGAAGCCAAGAACGATAAGTGGAACACAGAATGAAACGAATTGTCCCATAAGCCTGTGTGCACAAACAATTACTTGCATTATATAACCAGATGCTGTACTGTCCTTTGCTCCCCAAGCCCAGATACCAAGACAGCCTCCGATTATAATTCCAAGTAATAATTTAAATGGTAAACTTTTGAAAAATGACATAACAACCTCCTTATATCATTACTTTTTATTGAGCATATAATGTAATATTTTTGTGTCAATTTGATCTGAACAGTTTTTAGATAAATCACATACGTTATCAATTGTATCTTCTACATCCTGACATACAATTCCCTCCGTTGCCTCTACTCTCTTTCCATCAAGTGCAAGGTATACTGCTTCAAATGCAGCTTGAAGACCTGCATATATTTTAAGTGAGCAATCAGGTTTTGCTCCATCACACATCATTCCAGTTACAGTACCAAACATATTGCTAATTGTTCTTACAAGCACATCATAATCACCACCATATAAATATGCAATGCCACAAGCTGCACCAGTTGATGCAATTGCAGCACCGCAAAATGCAGATAGTGGACCAAACTTGCTTTTAATTCTTATACTACATAAATGAGCCATAGTAAGAGCTCTGTATTTAATTTCATCACTAACACCTAGATCACGTGCTACAGAAAGGACTGGCATAGTAATTGTTATTCCTTGATTTCCTGAACCAGAATTTGTTACAACAGGATAAGGTGCACCTACCATTCTTGCATCCGAGCCTGCTGTTGCATACATTATGGCTTTATTAATTGAGTTAGATGCTCTCTTTCCAGTCTCAATTGCTTCTTTCAATCTCTTTCCTATAGAAAGACCATAATCTCCTTTAAGTCCAGCCTCACTTATTGCTGTATTAACTTCTTCTGATTTATGAACCATATCTATTGTATAATACTGGTCCTGTGTGCAGAACTCGTATATATTTTTAATTGTAAGATAAGAAGCAATTTCTTCTGGTGTTAATTTATCACTTTTCTGATTTTGGTCTAACTTAAATATATTTTTATCATCTACATCTATAGAGATAATCCTTGTATGCTCATCGGCAATAATAACCCTTGCTTTATGGTTTTTCCCGAATACTGTTATATCTATATAGAGTGTGTTTGGCTTATCAGATACAGCCACTATAATTCTCTTTTCTTCTATCATTTCAGAAACTACGTCATATGTAGCTTCATCAATATCATTGTTGACATTAAGCTTATTTTCTGGATTTCCATGGAGAGCTCCTATTCCTGCAGCATAATTCACGCCTACTTTAGTTGTCTTTGGAAGTCCCGCAGCCATGGCATTCTTAATTATGTTCTTACTAGCATCTATTTCAATTCTATCAACACTATCGCCAAGCTTCTTAATTTCGGTTGCCGCTACACTTGCACAATAACTTATTGCACAAGGCTCGGTACAGCCAGTAGCATATACAAGTTCTTGCTTTAGTATCTTTTCTACAATCTCGACACTTAACATAAATCTCTCTTATAAAAAACTACTGTGTTTAGTATTTATCTTATCATATTATAAATATACTTTCAATATATTAAGAGAAATTAGGTATGTATTTTGTACTTGCTGAATCCATATCTTGGATATATACATTTTCAAGACCAAGAGAATATACGTAGTTAATTATTTTTTCATATTCTCTTTTTGTTAGTCTTCTATTTAATTCTTCATATTCAAAATCTTCTCTCATAGGAGTATATTGGCTCATTAGGCTTATACATATATTCTTTCTATATTTGTTTATTAAATAATCAATAATTCTTTTAGAATCGGATACATGAGATGGAATAACCAATATTCTTATTATCACCCCTTTCTTCATTATTGCTATATCTGAATCTAATTGATCATATATGTTTTCATTACATATTTTAAACATATAATCAATAGCTTCCTTTACTACTTCAACATAATTATTTACTGCAGAGAATTTTTTGGCAAGTTCATTATCAATATATCTAAAATCAGTTAAAAATATATCTATATACCCATTAAGTAATTTTAGAGATTCTATACTTTCATATCCACTTGTATTCCATACTGTAGGAATTTTAAGTCCAGCAGATCTTGCAAGTTTTATACTTTCTACAATTTCTGGAATATACTGCGTTCCTGTAACAAAATTAATATTGTGAGCATTCATTTTTTCTAATTCAAAATAAATTTCTACTAAGTCTTCTATATTATATTTTTTAAGATTTTTTTCTTCTAAGTTTTTACAATTAGATATAGGACTGTTCTGACAATATATACATTTAAGAGGACAACCATAAAAAAATATGGTACCGCTTCCATTTTTTCCTGAAATACATGGTTCTTCATAAAAATGTAATTGATAAGTAGAGATATAAATATCTTTGGTAACACCGCAGGCTCCTACATGATCAAAATCATTTCTTAATGCACCGCAGTTCCTTGGACATAAAAAACAGCCACCTGATGATTTTAAATCAAGATGACTGTTTAAGTTGTTTTGTTTATCTAACATAATTATAGAGGCTTTAATGCATTATTAAAATTTGGTGGAAATGAGCCTGTTTTAGAGTTATCTATATTTTCCTTTTTAGTAAAGTCAGATGTTTTAGATACAGGACTAGACGCTTCTTTATTACCAGCATTCATTCCAAATGTTTTGTTTATACTTGCCATAAACTCTTCTGTTCTTTTTTGTTCATTCAATTTATTATTTATATTTTGAACATTAGAAACAGCAGGTCTTGATACCTGTTGAATATTTTGGCTGGCATTTATAGCTGGTGCTACTTCTCTTGCAACTTGCTGAGTATTTTGATTAGAAATAGGAGCAGTAGGTCTTATGGCTTGCTGAGTATTTTGATTTACATTCTGCACATTTGGATTTTGAAGATTATGTACCGGATTTTGAATTGTATTTTGTGATACAACAGGTCTTGATACTTGTTGTACATTTTGATTAGAATTTTGATTAGGATTTTGCCTTGCGCTTTCTCTTACTACTTGTCTTATATTTTGATTACTTATATCATCTCTTGCATTAGTTATGAGACTTGATTCTACTTTAACTTTCTGATAATTAGATTTCTTTTCTAATTCATCATACTGTTTCTTAAGAGCTTCATATTTAATCTGAAGTGAGCCTAGGTCATGATTGAGAGAATAGTTTTCTCTTTCTTTATTTTTATTATCATTGATAGCATTCTGGAGATTATCCTTAGCAGTTAATAATTCATCTATAATATTAAAAGATATAAGTGCACACTTTAGATCATCATCAAGTCTATTATAATCTGTCTCACTTAACATCTTGTCCATAAGTGAATTGTAATAAACTTGTACTCTATTAAGATAAGCTTCACTCTTATCACCTTCAAGATAAATTCTTCTCTTTCCAACCATTACTGATATTCTATTCTTAGCGCCCATATATCCTCCAAAATTTTATATGTTTATTAATGCGATAGATCTAGATGTACATATGCTTCATTGGTTACAACTCTTCCACTACGCGTTCTGTTAACTAGTCCTCTTGCAATCAAATAAGGTTCATATATATCTTCAATCGTTTCGTTATCTTCTCCAAGTGCAGTTGCAAGTGTATCAACACCTACAGGGCCACCGCCAAATTTTTCGATTATAGTAAGAAGATAAGTTCTGTCATTAGCATCAAGTCCACACTTATCAACATCGAGTTCATCAAGAACACTCGTTGCGACATGTTTGCTTATTATACCATTAAATTTGACTTCTGCAAAATCCCTTATTCTTTTAAGCAATCTATTGGCAATTCGTGGCGTTCCACGGCTTCTTTTCGCTATTTCAACCTCTGCATCTGGCTCTATTTCTACATTAAGGACCTTGCTTGATCTATTAATTATCTTCCTAATTTCTTCTTCATTATAAAAATCTAGCTTTTCAACTATACCAAATCTATCACGAAGCGGCGCACTTATAGAACCTGCTTTAGTAGTTGCTGCAATTAGAGTAAACTGCGGAATATCTATTCTTATACTTTTTCTTCCTGTATCAACATCAAGTCCAGAAAAAACATCAAGCTTATAATCTTCCATCGCAGGATATAAAATTTCTTCTATGTTCTTCTTAAGTCTGTGAATCTCATCAATAAATAATACATCACCTCTTGATAAACTAGAAAGTAATGATGCAAGATCTGCTGGCCTTTCTAGTGCTGGTCCTGATGTCTGAATTATATTAGCACCTAGTTCTCGTCCAATGATATAAGATATGGTAGTTTTTCCAAGACCTGGCGGACCATAAAATAATATATGATCAAGTACACTTCCTCTTTGTTTTGCTGCAGTTACATAAACTTTTAATTTATCTTTAAGACTTTCTTGTCCGTAATACTCATCAAAACTTTGAGGACGCAGGGATGCTTCATATTTTTTTTCATCTTCAGATATTTCTGTAATAATATTCTTCTTCATATTATTCTTTAGGTACATTGGAAACTGAAGTTATCTTGCTTCCATCATCATTTGCCATAAGTCTTACACCCTTAGCCCCTCTTCCCATTGCTGAAATTTTATTAACATGTAATCTTATTAACGTTCCACTACTATTTACAATTATTACATCATCATCATCATTTACTACCTTGGCATCAACGAGCATTCCTGTTTTTTCATCTGGTTTATAACATATCATTCCCTTTCCGCCACGTGACTTAGTTGCAAATTCACTCATCTCGCACTTTTTGCCTATTCCATTTTCTGTTACAAATAATATATATCTTCCTTGAGAAGATGATAACATATCAATTAATTCATCTCCTTCTTTAAGATTCATTCCCTTCACACCTCTTGCTGTCCTTCCCATGTCTCTTATTGATTCATCTTTAAACTTAACTATGAGACCCTTCCTTGAAACTAAAACTATATCATCCTTACCACTTGTAACTACAACTCCTATAAGTCTATCATCATCTTTTAGATTAATAGCATTCAGACCAGTTGAACGAGTTTTAGCATATTCAGAAAGTGCTGTCTTTTTAATTATTCCCTTCCTTGTTGCAAAATATAAATATTTATCATCACTAAAATCTCTAACGTCACAACCTGCAGTTATTATTTCATCTGAATCAAGTTTTAACATATTTACAATTGCAGTTCCCTTAGCTGTTCTAGAACCTTCTGGAATTTCATATCCTTTCAATTTAAACATTCTTCCTTTATTAGTAAAGAACATAAGTGTAGAAAGAGTGCTAGATACAAATACTTCCTTAACAAAATCTTCTTCCATAGTTTGCATACTCTTAACACCTCTGCCACCCCGTGACTGTGTTTTAAAAGTATCAGGTTCCATTCTCTTAATATAGCCAAGGTTAGTCATTGTAATCATGACTTTAGTATCTGCAATTAGATCTTCCTTTTCTAAAATCTCATCAGAACTATCTAAGACTATCTGAGTTCTTCTTTCTATGCCATACTTTCCTGATAATTCATCTATCTCAGTCTTAATTACAGAAAGCATTTTCTTATCATCTGAAAGAAGTTCTCTATAATACTTTATCTTAGTAAGTAAGTCCTTATGTTCTTCATCAAGTTTTCCTCTTTCAAGATTAGTAAGAGCTCTAAGTCTCATATCAACTATAGCCTGAGCTTGTCTATCAGTAAATCCAAATTTAGTTATAAGATTATTTCTTGCTTCTTCAGGATCGCCTGACGATCTTATGGTTGCAATTATTTCATCTATTATATCAAGTGCTTTAAGAAGTCCTTCTACGATGTGATTTCTTTCCTCGCACTTATTTAGATCAAATTTAGTTCTTCTTGTTACTACATTAATCTGATGCTTTAGATATTCATTTAATATTTCTAATATGTTAAGTGTCTTTGGAGTTCCGTCCACTATACAGAACATATATACAGAAAATGTAGTTTGAAGTTCTGTATGTTTATAAAGTTGATTTAGAACTACATTTACGTTGGCACCTTTCTTAAGAGGTATTTCAAGTTTTGCTGTAGAATTTTTACCATACACATCAACTATGTCTGCTATACCTTCAATCTTTTTTTCATTAGCAAGGTCAGCAATTTTATTAGACAGATCAGTTCTATATACTGCATATGGAAGCTCTCTAATTATAATTTTGGCTCTGCCATTTGGAGCAATTTCTGTTTCTACCTTGGCTCTGAGTTTTATTCTTCCGTGGCCTGTTCTTAAGTATTCTTCTATTCCAGACTTACCCATAACTAAGGCACCTGTTGGAAAATCTGGACCTTTTATAAGATTTATTATGTCATCTACACTTGTATTTCTTCCTTCTATCTTATCTTCTATTATCTTATCTATTGCAGAAATTACTTCATTAAGATTGTGTGGCGGAATATTAGTCGTATATCCTACTGCAATTCCTACAGTTCCATTTACTATTAAATTAGGAAATTTTCCAGGAAGGACTGTTGGTTCTTCATATTCTGCAGAAAAATTTGGAACAAAATCTACTGTATCTTTGTTGATTCCATCAACCATTTCAGCTGCGACTTTGCTCATTTTAGCTTCTGTATAACGCATAGCTGCAGGTCCGTCGCCATCTTCAGAACCAAAATTTCCTTGTTTATCTATAAGGACATGAGGCAAATTCCAAGGTTGCCCCATATAAACAAGTGCTCCATAAATTGATGAATCACCATGAGGATGATACTTACCCATTGTTTCACCAACTATAGTTGCACACTTTTTAGTTTTTTTATCTGGAGTTATTCCAAGAGAAGAAAGAGCATATAAAACACGTCTCTGAACTGGTTTTAAGCCATCTCTGACATCAGGAACTGCTCTATCAGTGATGACAGACATAGCATAATCTATATAAGACTCTTCCATAGTCTTTCTTAGATCTACTTCTTTGATTTTATCTTCGTAAGTATTATTATTATTGATATTTATATTATCTTCCATCAAACACCTAATGCTTATTTTAAGAACAAAAGTGATAAAATTTCATTCTTATTTTACTAAATTATATCATATGACTAGTAAAAAATCAAAATTAGAAGTGGAAAAACACTAGTAAAATGCTATAATATTTAAGTTATTTTGATACTAAAAATGTTATTTGCAATCTCACAAAATTTTTATTATAAAGAGGCTTATCATGCAAGAAGAAAATGCAAAATTTAATCAAGGTGAAGTAAGACCACATAAGCTAGCTCATACTCCTATAAAGAAACTTCTAATTGAGATGTCTGTTCCTATGATTATCTCTATGTTTATGCAAGCATGTTACAACATAGTTGATAGCATTTATGTATCAAGAATATCAGAAGATGCACTGTCAGCACTCTCCCTTGCTTATGCCGTTCAATTTTTAATGATTGCACTTAATGTAGGAACAAGCGTTGGCGTTACAGCTCTCATATCAAGGTCGCTTGGCGAGAAAAATTTTAATAATGCCAATGATTATGCAAGACATGGAATATTTATTTCTACAATATATACCATCATCTTCATGTTTTTTGGCATTTTCCTTACGCCAAAATATTATAATATGATAACTAATGATGCAGAAATTATATATGAAGGAATATCATATCTTTCTATTATTACAATTTTTTCACAGCCTTTCTTTTATGTATTAACATTTGAAAAAATGATGCAAGCAACTGGTAAAACATTTCAATCAATGATAACTCAGCTCACTGGTGCAGTACTAAATATAATTCTTGATCCTATACTAATTTTTGGTATGTTTGGTTTTCCTGCTCTTGGATCTAAAGGTGCTGCAATAGCAACTGTAGCAGGTCAATTCATAGCTCTGATTCTTGCTATCATACTTAATAGAATTTATAATACAGATATCAAAATTGAAATTTATAAATTTAAATTATCACTAGAAAAAATTAAAAATATTTATAGGATTGGTCTTCCTTCTATCATAATGCAATCACTAAACTCTGTAGTAATATTTGGATTAAATCGCATATTAATTGATTACAGATCTCAAGTTGCAATTATAGGAATCTTCCATAAATTTATAAGTTTTGTTTATATGCCGCTTTTTGGACTTAACAATGGAATGATACCAATTGTTTCTTATAATTTTGGAGCAAGGAATGAAAGAAGGGTTGTTGATACAATAAAATTTGCATGCATACTTGCAACTGGCATTATGTTTATTGGGACATTAATATTCCTTATCTTCCCTGATAAAATATTTATGCTTTTTGCTGCAGACGACCATATGATGAGGGAAGGAGTAAAAGCATTTAGAATTGTATCTCTCCATTTTATTTTTGCAGGGGCAAATATAATTCTTGCAACAGCAATGCAGTCTTGCAAGAGAGAAATATACGGGCTCATAACAGAAGCGTTTCGCCAACTAATAATACTTCTTCCAGTATCTTACTTCTTATCACTTAAGATAGGTCCAAGTGGAGTTTGGTTTGGATATATAATTTCAGAACTTTTATCACTTATACTTACTTCTAGCTTATTTATGAAAACATACAAGGAAGAAATTAAACCACTTAATAATTAATTGGAATAGCAATTTTTATAATTCCATCTGGTTTTTCTTTCATTATCATTATTGAATCATATATTGCAGCTAGTCTATCTTCTATGTTTGCACTCTCATCTAAATCATAATAAGTAACTAAATCATCAAGTGGCATATTTTTTGAAAGAGAAATGGCTTTTTTTAATATATCAGATCCGCCATCACTTAGTAAAAATTTAATTTCTTTTCCTGCCATTCCTTTTCCTATAGAAAACTTAGGGATATAAATTTTATCTTCATTAAATCCTGCAAGATTTACTATCTTACCTGTTCCATATTTTACTATGTCACAAGCTTCAGATATAGTACTCGCAGGGCCGCCACAAATTAAAACCTTATCTACTCCTACACCCTTTGTTAATTTTAATATCTCATTTACAACTTTAGAATTTGTAGAATTAGATCTCTTATCTAAATTTTTTGGTAGTTTTGTTTTACATTTTTTATAATCTATTACTCTTGCTCCATATAATTTTGCAAGATTTATATTGTGACTTCTTCCTCCTATTGCATATATGTTTTTAATACCCATAGATTTTGCTATAAGTATTGCACAAAGTCCAACAGCACCTATTCCATATATACATAAAGTATCATCCTTTTTTAACTCTAGTGCTTTTATTCCCGTATATGCTGTTGGCATCATATCTGCGCACATAAGAATAGATAGAAAATTTGAATTTTTATTAATTTTTACAACATTTTTTTCAAGATGAGGAAGATAGAACTTTTCAGCAAAACAACCATCAATCTTATTCCCAAGCTGGTGACCACTAAAGTGAGAGCCTGCATGAGGCCTACTTACATTTACATTCTTATCATCCCAGTTAGGACTTATACTTCCTACTAAAACAATATCGCCATTTTTTATTTTTTTAACACTTCTTCCTATCTTTTCTACTCTTGCAATACATTCATGGCCCATAACAAGATTTTTAATCTTTTTTCCTCCATGAAATATTGTACTTACATCACTAGTACAAGGAGTAACAAGGATAGGTGCAAGTATTGCACCATGGGCTTCTTTTATAGAAGGTGTTTTTTTATTTATAATTTTTAATTTTCCTTTAGATACAAGTGCTAGTGCTTTCATATTTACTCCTTATATTTTATTAAGCCTTGAATAATTAAACCAATACTGCTGAATTATTCCTATATATTTATTATACTCTCTTGGGATTTTACCCTTATAATATTTATCAATCACTCTTCCTATCCACACATCTATAGGGCAAATGCTGTATCTTTTATAAGAAAAAAGTGCTATACAACTTGCAACCTTTATTCCAACTCCCTTTATACTCATTAAAGCATCAAGCAGTTCTTCATCTGAAGCATTTTCTAGTTTTTTAAGATTTATAATGTTCTTACTTACTTTATTTGCCGCTTCTATTATATATTCCATTCTATATCCAAGGCCGCAAGATGATAATTTATTTTTATTTTTTAATATTTCACTTGCTGTAGGAAATAGATAATAAGTTTTATTTTTAATTATTTTTTTCTTACCACAAACCTTGCATAATCTTTCTATACTAGTTCTTATAGCAGGGACAGATTTTCTTTGTGAAATTATAAATGAAATTAACATTTCAAAATGGTCTTGGTTTAAAAGTCTTAATCCCTTTGAAAACTTGATGCACTCTTTTAAAAATTTATCATTTGACTTACAAACTTTTCTATACTTATCATAATTAGTTTTTAAATCAAAATAACCTGCCCAGTAACTATTCCATTCTTTTCTACTGCAAGATGCTTCATAATTAAAAGGACCAGTTAATATTTTATTTAAGAATAGTATTTTATCATTATTATAGATAGTATATTTAGGCCCTTCATTATAAATTCTAAAAACCTGCCCAGATTCTCTAATTACTTCTATATCAAAATCTTTTAATTTTAGTTTTATCATTACAGTATTCCAATCTCATTCAATTATAACACATAATAAAAAAGATGCACTTTTAGGTGCATCTTTTAAATATTTTGAAAAAATATTCTAACTATTATTATTTTACATTCCAGTTTGTAAGTTTCCACAAACTTACATCCATAGCCTGTACACCTTGGATAGCTGAAGTAGTTGTATAGAATGCTTGTATCCATACATTAGTATATGTTGATAAATTTGAAGCAAGTGCTCCAGTTTGGTTGATAACTGTAGAAAATCCTTGAAGTTCCCAATCTCTAAACTGGCTCATATTGGTAACAGTTGTTGCATCAGCACGATCATATTTTGATGACCCAGACCCACTACCTTTCCATATGGTAGTTAAATTAATTTTATTGTTACCACCTCTCCATGATGTAGGCATAGTCTCTGTTCCATAGTTATAATTTATATTTTGTGAATCCATAGCAATAGACCAAGGACTTAGTCCATGAGGAAGCTCGCAAATATATCCACCTGATACTGAAGATCCACTTCCAGTAATTTCAGGGAATTTTTTAAATGGACCCATCGTTACTGTTAACCTAGTATTTACACTTGAATTAGGACTTACTTGCTTATGCTGCCAATTCATTATTATTTTTGTGTTTGGATTTAGAACAATTCCATCTCTCCATTTTACAACTGAAGCAGGATATTCTTTTTCAAAATTAAGATATTGCTGAGAAGCAGTTGGAGGGTCCAGCTGTCCAGTTGAAATCATAATTGGTTTACCAACCCTAAGCCACTTAGCTTGGTTAAGAGATGCTGTAGTTTCATTATTCCAATCATAATAAGATGATGATGATGCACCATAAAAAATATGTCCGCCAGTAAATCTACTATATATATAGCTGTTTGTAGAATTACTCTTTACAGATCCGTACCAAGATTTTACATTAGTACAAGTAAATCTATAAAGGCTTTCTAGCTTGTTGTCTATTTCATCAATGCGCCAATCAAGCTCATAAAATTTACTCATATAAGTATCTTTATCTATAAAGGCCTCAAGGTCTATATTCGTAGCAAATGTTCCTACTGCCATGCCTGCTATAATGACAATGCTTATAAACCCAGGAAGAAATTTTTTAATATTAAAAACTTTCATAATCGTATCCTTATAATTTATTAATAAACTATTGGTAGAGAGTAGTTAAATCCATACACTCTTCCTATAGTTCCGTTACTATAGTTTTCTTTACGTGGCTTAGCATGTGCATGCCAATAAGTAAGACCATTTACGCAGTCAACAAATTCGTACTCCCAAGCTATGTCATTATATTGCTTAGTTCCTATTCTATCTCCTCTAGGTACTGCCATTGCATAATTTGAAACATAACTACCCGTGAATAGATATGCTGAAGCAAGTGGCCCCATAAGATATTCTACATTGTCCTTAGGAATTAAATTGCAAATATTTGGAGTTCCAGTTGAACCACCAAAACCAAAATTCATTGTAACTTCATATCCAGGACGAGAAGGAATTACACCTCTTAATTTTGTAATATAATCTCCAGTTTCTGGATCTGTATGACTTCTAAAATATATAGTTTGTGTGCCTGTAGCACTTTCTCCTCCATCTGCTCTAAAAACACTAGCAAATGGACCTGCATATGTAGCATTTTGATAATATGACACAGATGTAGAACTTATACCAGTTTCATTTATAGGCCAAGCTCCTGTTCTATCTCCTGCAAGTTGCCATAAATCTTTCTTAAATCTAATAACTAATTCCATATTTTGGATTGTTGATGGAGAAAGATCATATCCAACATTAGGATCAAGTTTTAGAAGAGATGTAAGAGATCTAGTCTGCCATGGACCTTGCCCATATAATCCAAATACTAAATACCATCCAGGAAGATTCTCTATAGGAACTGCACATCTATGACATGCATACCATGGATTTCCTGTATCATCAATACCTTCTCTAAATGTAAAATCTTGAGTTATATAATAATTGCCGTTCCATAATCTGTATAGATAATATATTTCATACATACCATCTTTTCTAGATGCAAGATCAGGAAATGCACCAAATTGCCATGCGTTGTTAGATGTAGTAGTTTTACGCCTTGGGAAAAAGTTTCCACCTGTATAATGACCGCCATAAGTTGCTGATGGTGCTCCTTCATAGTCTGGTGTGTCAAATGTTGTAAATTTTATATCTGTTGTACGGTATTTATTGATATCACCCATAAGATTTGATTCTTTTTCATCAAGTCTAGCTTGAAGATAAGTCATGTCTGTTGCAAATTGAGATCTTGTTACATAATTATCTGCATCTGATGCTGTAACTGCGTATGCCGCACCTGCCATACCTACGAGAATAAGGGCAAGTGATGAGTATACTATTAAACATTTTTTGATATATTTATTCATTTTCATTCCCCCTCATTACTCATTAAGTATTGGAATTTCACCATTTAGAAAATTTTTAAGACATAAGCATCCCTTAGTAGGACAATATATCTTAGCTATTCCATCAACATAGCCTTGGCTAGAAGTACTATATTTAATCATAATTGAATCAAAAGCATTACCCATTTTTCTTCCATTCATATTATATGGAAAGATTCCAAATGAGGCACTTTGATTAACGGCAGTTCTAAAGATTGGATATCCTGCTTGGAACTCCATTAAGATTGTAATTTTACCATCAGCAACTGTTTTGGTCTGTCCATATCCTGTTGTTGTCAAAGGATATATAGCAGTATTTGTAGTATTATGATATAAGAGCATAGGTGGGAAGAATTCACAACTTGTATTTCCTATATGACCATTATTTCTACCATAAGAAGCATTTGTAGCACCATAATGTCCCCACTCACTTTCAGGAAGAATAACAGTAATATTTTTTGCAACACTATAATCTTGAATCTTCTTACTTATATCAACCCAGCATACTTGAGCTAGATTAGCATTTCCATTACTACCAACATCCATATGATACAGGCTGATTATAAGATATATATTAGGATCTGTTGATTGAAGAGCATATCTTGCATTACAAATATATCCCTGTTGACTATAATCTGATCCAGCTCCTGCATACACTGTTTCAACACCTTGTCTTCCATCCCAATGGTCAGATAACATAGTTCTTGAGTAAACACTAAATCTATTATAGTAATGTGCTAATGTGCTATAACGTGTAATAACTGAGAATGGATCGCCATGTGTTCCAATAGTACTAATATTTTCAAAACCATCAATTAATCCTGCTTGGAGTCTAGGTCCATTCATAACAAAGTCCATATTAGAATCATCAATTGTTTTGTTCACATTATCTAGCGATGCTTCAATTTGAGCAACTTTTGCTGCCCACTCAGTCTTTGTTACAAATGCATTAGAATCATTGGCACCAACTGCATAAGCATAAGTTAAACCTAGGCCCATCGCAAGAACAATGCCAAGTGCATATGACAACACTCTTTTCAAATTCTTATTCATTTTACTCTCCTTGTGAGTTTATATATTGTGAATGTTACGGATTTATGCACCCGTAATTAATATAATTTTACCACGATGGGTGCATAGGGTCAATTTTAGATTATTATATTTTATTAATTTTAGAATAATATCTTACTTAGAAAAATAGTCCTAAGTCTTTTTTATTCCTATCTAAGCATGTATGCCCAGGAAATGAGATTTATCATAGCAAGAAATAGGATTAGGAAGTTGATTTTGTTGAAGCGCTTGTCGGAATACATTTTTCTTGCACATACTATAAATGAATATATTCCGCAAAAGATAGATGCCATAGTTATAAAACTAATTTTTCCTGGCACATTTGGGACAGTTAGATTAACTAAAAATACAGTAAGTGCCATCATTAGATAACTTACAAGAAGTGCTATGGCAGCATATACCATGTCCATATTCCAAGTTGATTTTACATAATTATATAGAACTACTCTCTTCCTCTTTCTTGGAGTGTTTTCTGCGCTGCTTTCTGCATTTGCCACTTGTTTACTTTGAGATATATCATTTGTATTATTTTCTATATCCATGTACTCATTATATATTTTTTAATAGAAAGATTCAATTGATTTATTATGTATGTATTGATTATATTTTTCATTATGATACAATAAACTTAAATTAACGGAGGATTCATGGAAAGTAAGAACAAAATAGCTTGTGCTGGTGGCTGAGCAGCTAAACTATCGCCTCTAGTTCTAGAGCAGGTACTTAAGAATATTCCAAAAGGTCCAAAAGATGAAAATCTTTTGATAGGTTTTGATACTTCTGATGATGCTGCCGTTTATAAAATTAATGATGATACTTGTTTTGTTCAAACTATAGACTTCTTTCCTCCAATGGTTGATGATCCATATCTATTTGGTCAGATAGCTGCAGCAAATTCAATTTCTGATATATATGCGATGGGTGCAAGACCTGTTAGCGCACTTAATATGGTTTGCTTCCCAAAAGATGAAGACTTAAATATATTACAACAGATTTTAAAAGGAAGTGCAGATAAAGTTATAGAAGCAGGAGCAACAACTTGCGGTGGCCATTCAATTGATGATACATCTATAAAATTTGGACTTGCAGTTACAGGAATTGCTAAAGTAAAAGACATAAAGGCAAATAATGCAGTAAGAGAAGGTGATGTTCTAATACTTACTAAACCTCTTGGCGTTGGAATTGTAACTACAGCAAGATCTAATGGCGTAGCAAAAAAAGAAGATATAGATTTATCTTATGAACTGATGAGCACACTTAATAAATATGCATTTGAAATAATTTCAAAATATAATGTATCTGCACTAACTGATGTTACAGGTTTTGGTTTTGCAGGTCACTTAAATGAAATGCTTGG
>CAMJPD010000021.1 GCA_946407765.1 uncultured Lachnospiraceae bacterium | reverse complement strand
AAAAAAATCATTCTTCAACTCCAACTTATCAATATCATTTAAACTTTGGATTTTAAGATTGCCATCATCAGCATCATCAGATATTAGAAAATAATTATCTAGAACCTCATCCTTATGAGAAATCATATTATTTATATCGTCAATTGTTTTGTCTCTGTAAAAATCAAGTGCAAAAATTAAATGCATTTTGTGCTGTCTTGATGTACGTCTATTCATATTATTTATCTACTTTGATATCGGAAATATTTATAGACACGCTCTCAACAGTAAAGTTGGTCATACTCTCAATTTGTTCCTTAACTTTTTCTTGAACCTTTTTAGAAATCTCGTTTATATTGTAACCATCTTTAACATTTAATTCTATATGAATAGATACATTATTATCATTAGTTTTAAGAGATATGCAATCACTAAGCCTTGCAGGAGATATCTTAGCAATTGAGGTACTTGTAATATTACCCTTTAGCGAATGGACTCCCTTAATTGAAGTTGCACATACTCCTACAATTACACAGATCGCATCATTTGCTATAGAAATGTTATATTTTGTATTACTTAAATCCATAATAATGTTTCCTCATTTCAAATATCATTTTTATAAATTATATCAAAATAAGGTCCTATTTTCAATCTACAGTTATATAATCCTTTATTTTATTGTATAATTTGGTGCCAACTCTTTTCACATTCTTAATCTCTTCCTTATGTGCAAATCCACCATGCTTAGTTCTATACTCAATTATATTTTTTGCTATTGCAGGGCCTATGCCATTAATTTTTTCAAGCTCTTTGGGATTTGCAGTATTGATATTTACAAGAATGAAATTTATATCACGTTTATCTTCAATTATTTTATTTTGAATATTTTTATTACTATCTTCTTCTATCTTAATTTCATCATTAGTTGATTGAATATTTGTAACAGGATTTGTTTCTTCATATTTTTCTATTTCTATATTAGATTTAGATATATTATCGCTTGCTACCTTTGGGGCCGTATTATCCTTGATGTGCATTTCATTTTTTTTATTTTCTGGCCTTGTCACATAAATAAGCCCACATACACACACAATAACTACAACAATTATATTTTTAATATAAATCTTTGTATTTTTTTCATCATTGATTTGCATCGCTGACTTTCCATAATTAAAATTAAAAAAATCTTTGTCCATACTCACTCCTGTTGTTGATTATTGATTATTGATTGTAGATAATAGAATTTATTAAACTTCTTCTTTTGCTCTTGATACAAAATTACTTATTACTAATATGAGCAGAACGCTACCAAATATAACTGAAGACAGTGCATACATACTTGGATTTATTCCTCTCTTGGTTTGAGAATAAACTAGTGTAGAAATTGTATGCATTCCTGCTCCCTTAGTAAAATATGTGATTATAAAGTCATCAAGACTCATAGTAAATGCAATTAAAAATCCACTGACTATCCCTGGCATTATCTCGGGAATCACCACTTTAAAGAATGCCTGCACGGGTGTAGCTCCTAAATCTAATGCGGCATCAACTATGTTTTGCTTCATGTCTCTAAATTTTGGAAGTATTGCGAGTATTACATATGGAATACTGAATGTAATATGTGAAAGCAATATTGTATTAAAACCAAGTGATATGCCAAATGCAACAAAAAACATCATGAGTGAGATTCCAGTAACTATATCAGCATTCACCATAGGTATGTTGGTTACTGACATAAAAATTGACTTAGGTATTTTTTTAAGATTATAAATTCCAATTGACGCAATCAACCCAATAATTGTCGCTGCTATACTTGATATGAGTGCGATAAGAAGCGTATTATAGAGCGCTCCCATTATATATCTATCCTCTATCATCGCCTTATACCAGGCAAATGAGAATCCTCCCCACTTAGCACGAGACTTCGAAGAGTTGAATGACAATACAACCATAGTTATAATTGGCATATATAAAAACAGTAGCACTATGAATAAATAGAATTTTTTAATTATTTCAATTATGCTAAATCTTTTTTTCATGCTAGTTCTTCCTCATCATCAAAGAACATTGATATTGCTATAAATACAAATACGAATAGTATAAGGAAGATAGAAAGACCAGAACCAAGATTCCAATTAGATGCATGCATAAATTCTTGTTCTATCAGTCCTCCAATCAATAATATCCTTCCTCCGCCCAAAATATTAGAAATAACGAAAGTTGTAAGTGCCGGGATAAAGACCATTGTTATACCACTTACAATTCCAGGAATTGAAAGAGGAATTATAATTCTAAAAAGTACTGTATGGTATTTTGCCCCAAGATCACTTGCAGCATCAATCACACTATCATCTATCTTGGAAAGTGAGTTGAACACTGGCATAACCATGAAAGGAAGGAAATCATAAACCATGCCAAGAACTACAGCCGCGTTAGTGTTAATTATATTAAGCGTAGGCAGGTGGGCCATAGTAAGAAGTGCGTTTATAACTCCTTTTCTTTCTAATAATATTTGCCATGCTAAGGTTCTAAGAAGCATATTCATCCACATAGGAAGTAAGAATATGAAAATTAAAGTTCCACTAAGTTTTGGATCTAATTTTCTTAATATAAGAGCAAGTGGATAAGCAATCAGTAAACATATTACAGTGCATATTATTGCAAGATAAATTGCAAGAAACAAACTTTTATAATGTTCATACTGAGTGATCGAAAAAATATTGGCAAGAGTAAAGTTGCCATTAGAATCTGTTACACCGTAATAGCCTATAATAAATATAGGAATTATTACAAAGAATAACATCCATGCGGCATATGGTATTGTGAATAATTTTAGTTTTTTATTCTTCATTTAATTCTGCAAGAACCTCTACAGCTTCTTCATCTTCTGATGCAGGTTTATTCATAATCTGAATATTTTCTGGTTCTACAAATATTCCGACTTCCTTACCTGGTTCAACTAAATCTGTGGAATGTATGAGCCATTCGAATCCATCATTGGTTCTACATTCCATTTCATACATTTCGCCCTTAAATATTGCACCTATCATTTTGCCTTTAAGTATTGCCTTATCGCTATTAATATCAACAATATCAACATCTTCAGGTCTTATAACAACGTCTACAGGCTGTCTCTTCCCAAATCCACTATCAATGCACTTGAAAGGTGATCCAAATATTTCAACTAAATAATCTTCAAGCATCACACCATGAACAATATTACTGTCACCGATGAAGGTTGCTACGAATGCGTTCTCTGGTTCATTATAAATCTGTTCTGGAGTTCCAAGTTGTTGTATATAGCCCTGGTTCATTACTACGACTGTATCTGACATCGTAAGTGCTTCTTCTTGGTCATGAGTTACATATATAAAAGTAATACCAAGTTCATTTTTTAATTTCTTAAGTTCATACTGCATCTCTTGTCTGAGCTTTAGATCAAGAGCAGCAAGGGGCTCATCTAGTAGCAGAACCTTAGGTTCATTAACTATTGCACGAGCAATTGCTATACGTTGCTGTTGTCCACCTGATAAACTTTCTACGTTTCTCTTTTCATAACCATCAAGGTTCACAAGTTTCAAAGCATATTTTATCTTATCATCTATATATGATTTAGATTTTTTCTTGATATTCAGACCAAATGCAATATTATCTCTTACATTCATATGAGGAAAGAGTGCATATTTTTGGAATACTGTATTGAGTTGTCTTTCATTAGGAGGAAGATCTGTTATATCTACACCATCAAAAATAACATTCCCTTTATCTGGTCTGATGAATCCAGCTATGATTCGAAGTGTTGTTGTCTTGCCACAACCCGATGGGCCAAGCAAAGTAACGAAACTATTTTCTTTGATAGAAAGATTTAAATCATCAATGACTTGTTCGCCATCAAAAATTTTAGAAATATGGTTTAGTTCAATTAAATTTTTTCCCAACTCATAAATACCTATACGCTTTTTAAAGCTTCCTTATTAAAGTTTTTAAAGTATATATTATATACAGTCAATTTTCAAGCATATTTTTTAAATATTTTGAGTCTAAAACTAGTTTATTTAAGGCTTGTTTGGGCTTCGCCCTTGCACACAAGGGATGTAGGTCCTGTTATAAATAAATTTTTAATATCGTCTCCCTGTACATCTATATCAACCTTAAGAATTCCACCCTTCATATGAACATGGACGTCTTTTCCACTTACTTGTTTTCTCTTAGTAAGGATAGAAACGACAGAGCCTGTTCCAGTTCCACAAGCATATGTGAAATCTTCAACTCCTCTTTCATATGTTATTTCATACAATTCATTCTGGCTGATAAAATCATAAAAATTAACATTGGTTCCTTTCTCGAACACCGCATCATATCTTATCAATCTGCCAATTTCGAACAATTCACTTCTATCCACTTCTTTCAAATTCTTAATATATACTGCCACATGTGGTATACCAGGATTACCAAGTTCCACATAATCCATATTGTAATCTTTTCCAAGTATATTTAGTTTTATATCAAATTTAAAATTTACTGGATCGTTTAGCCTTATTTTGTAATTTTCATTATCGATTTTCTCTCCAACTACAATCCCAGCTGTCGTTTCTATGTATTGCTTATCACCAGAAAATGAATTCTCATTAAGATATCTTGATATGCATCTTGCACCGTTTCCGCACATCTCGCCCATGCTGCCATCAGAATTATAAAATAACATTCTTGCATCTGCCTTAGTGCTTTTATCTATAGCAATAAAACCATCAGCGCCTATAGACATACGTCTATCACATAATTTCACGGCTAATTCAGATAACTCTTCATTAGAAAATTTGTAATCAATATTATTAATGATTATAAAATCATTTCCAAGCCCATTCATCTTCCAGAATTTTAAACTTAAATTATTCATCCTTGCTATACTTTTTAAACCTACAATTACATATACAATTTGTAATTTAGTTTATTGTATTATAAATGAAATTTACTGTCAAATTTATGCATAGTAAGGTGGATCAGCGATTCTATAATATGATGGTGTGTTAGATTCTACATATCCGTTAATTTGAAGACTTGTTAAAACAATCATACAACGTGACGGATTAATGCTGGTTTTCTGAACTATCTCATCTATATGGTGAGAATCTTTACCTAGTTCTTCCATCGCATTATATATTAACTTTTCTTCATAAGATAACTTTTCTTTATCAAGTTTTATTGGTTCCATCTTCTTACCAAAACTCACATTATAATAATCAAGTACATCATAAATTGATGATAGTATAAATGCTCCTTGTCTGATTAAATCATTAGTTCCTTGGCTTAATGTATCTGTAATCTTACCTGGCAGGGCAAATACATCTTTACCCTGTTCAATTGCATAATTAGCAGTAATTAAACTTCCACTTTTGAGTCTTGCCTCAATTATTATCACTGCATCGGCAAGAGCTGAAATTATTCTATTCCTCATTGGAAAATTACTTGCATATGCAGGCGTTCCATCAGGTTGTTCTGAAATTATTCCACCACCACAATCTAAAATCCTACTATATATATCTTGGTTATAAGTCGGATAACATGTATCAACACCACATCCTAGAATAGCAAAATTTGGCTTTGATACATCAAGCGCTCCAATATGAGCTGAAGTATCACAACCTAGGGCAAGACCACTAATAACTTGTATATCCTGCCTTGCAAGTTCTCTTGCTATAGCTCTACCTGTCGTAAGACCATATTCACTTGCATTTCTTGCACCAACAATAGCAACTGTAGGTTTATCAGGCTTCGGAAGACTACCTCTATAATATAAAACAGGTGGTGGATTTTTAATTTTTTTTAATCCTACTGGATAATTATCTTCTTCCATTGTTATTTTATAAGTTTTTGATAAATTAATTTTTCTTTCTATCTCGTTCATACTATACTCTCACTAAATAATTTTTCTTCTAAACCTCTATAATTAGCTGCTTCACTTAAGTGCTCTATTGTAATATTTTTACTACCAGCAAGGTCTGCTATAGTTCTCGCCACTTTCAAAACTTTATGATAAGTTCTTGCCGATAATTTTTTGACATTGAATACTTGTTTCAAAAAATCTTCTTCATCAGGACCAAGTTCGCAATACTTTTTTATATCGCTCGTATTCATTGCAGAGTTATATTTTGTCTTCTTACAGTTCTTGAAACGTTCCTGTTGTATTTTTCTTGCAGCTATTATTCTCTTTCTTATTTCTGATGATGGCTCGCCAATATTTTTTCCTGTTATCTCTTCAAATTTTACAGGAGAACTTTCTGCACATATATCTATTCTATCTAAAATTGGTTTAGACACTCCTCTTTGATAGAGTCTTATCTGCGAAGGGCTACATTTACATTTATTCCTATCTGGATAAAAACCGCAAGGGCAAGGATTCATTGCAGATACAAGCATAAAATTTGCAGGATATTCATATAGTCCCTTAAGTCTAGTAAGTGTAATTGACTTATCTTCAAGTGGTTCTCTTAGAGTTTCAATTGCGGCCTTTGAAAAAAGAGGAAGTTCATCAAGAAACAAAACGCCGCTTGATGCAAGTGATATTTCCCCTGGCCTTGGATATATTCCACCTCCAAGAAGAGACTGAATTGTTATGGAGTGATGAGGAGCTCTAAATGGCCTTCTAGACATTAATGGAGATTTCTTATTAAGCAAACCTGCTATAGAATATACTTTAGAAATTTCTATATTCTCATCTCTTGTAAGAGGAGGCATTATCGTAGGAATTCTTCTTGCTATCATAGTTTTTCCTGTACCTGCAGGGCCAGAAAATATGATATTGTGATTTCCTGCGACTGCAACTTCTGCTGCTCTTTTTAAAAATGCTTGACCAGCAACATCAGAAAAATCGACATCATACTTTTCTTCTTCCAATTTCATATTTGCCCGCACAGGTCTTCTGAAATTATCAAAATTTTCCTTAGATGAAAGCAAATCAACTAACTCTTGTACATTAGATAATCCAATAACATCAAGTCCTTCTATAACTAATGCTTCTTGCTCGTTATCTTTTGGTAAAATTATTCCTTTAAATTTCTTATCACGAAAGGCAGATGCGATAGATAAAACACCATTTATTCCAACAAGTTCTCCATTAAGTCCTATCTCACCTACAAATCCATATTCACTAAAATCAACTTCATCGCCAACAATATCTAGTGCTTTGAGTACGCTAAGTGCTATTGGCAAATCATATCCTGCTCCATCCTTTTTCAAATCTGCTGGAAAAATATTGATTGTAACTCTTGTAAACGGGAGTTCAATTCCAGAATTTTTAAAAGCAGATTTGACCCTGTTGATTGATTCCTTAATGCTGGATGATAAGTTACCTACCATAACAAAGCCAGGAATCCCTGCGCCACAATCGGCTTCAACATAAGTTGGAACACCATTCATACCAACTATGCTACAACTATTTACTTTACTATACATAAGATACTCCGATATTAGAAAAATGTTTTTGTAATATAACACAAAAACACCTAGAATTATTATCCTTTTAGTCCAAAAAAAATTGGACAATCTGTCCAATTTTTAATTTTAATTTGTGGTAAATATTTAATTAATATTCTTAATAGATGTTTTGATATCGGCTATATTAGAGGACTTTCCGTAGTTTTCTATTTCATTTCTATCTTGTTTTCCATGTGTGAAGCATCCAGCACCACCTATACATCCTCCATCACAAACCATACCTTCTATAAAATTTGCGTCTAAGATTCCTTTGCTTTTTTTAAGTAATGCAAGTTTGCATGCTTCAATGCCATTACAAACTTCAGGCTTTACTTCCATGTCAGATCCTAGCTCTTTCACAGCCTGTGCCACAGCATCAGTCACGCCACCACTTCTTGCAAATATTCTTCCATAATATGATGCATCATTTACAGGGCTTTCCTCTATAGTATTTAAGTCTATGTCCCTTGAATCTATCATTGCTTGTAATTCTTCGAAAGTCATTACTGAGTCTACATAAGCTTTTACACTATCTAATTTAATTTCTTGCTTTTTAGCTGTGCAAGGTCCTATGAAAACTATTTTACAGTTTGGTTCCTTTTCTTTCATATGCTTTGCCAGTGCGGCCATAGGACTTAGAGATGTAGATATATGCTGCACTAGCTCAGGGTGATTTATCTTAATATATTTTACGAATGCAGGGCAACAAGATGATGTAACAAATCCTTTTTCTATTAATTCTTTCGCATCTTCTATTGCAACAATATCTGCACCTAAAGCTGTCTCGATCATGTCATAAAATCCAAGTTTTTTAATTGCTGATTTAATTTTTCCTATACCGTATTCTTTAAATTGGCTAGCAATTGCTGGAGCAACTATTGCATATACTTTGTACTTCTTATTGTTGTCACTTCTCTGTATCATTTCTATTGAATTTACAAGACATGATTTATCTATTATTGCACCAAAAGGACAAGCTACACTACATGCACCACATGAAATACATTTTTCGTTATCTATTTCAGCAACTTCATATTCATCTATATTTAATGCATTTACTTTACATGCACTCTTACAAGGTCTCACAAGATGGATTATTGCACCATAAGGACAATTCTTAGAGCATAGTCCACATTCTTTACACTTATCCTTGTTAATGGTTGCTTTACCATTAGCATCTATATTTATTGCTCCAAATTTGCAAGAATCAATACACCTATGTGCAAGACATCCCTGACATGCATTTGTAACTTCATATCCTCCGATAGGACATTCGTGGCATGCAATAGGGACAACTTCTATACTATTTTTAATGTGTAAATTTCCACCGAGAGCAATTCTTATTCTTTTTTTGGCTATTTCTCTATTTAGATATAGTCCAGCTGCCGTGCCTTCCTTCTGATCAGGAAAAATCTTTTTTGATACATTATCAACATCATCAAGCATAGTGCCTTCAAAGGCAGATTTTGCAACTTCTTTTAAAATATCATATTTTAACTTTTGAACCCTGGTATCGTATTTAGCCATTTGCAAAACTCTCCTCTACTATATTAACAAGTACATTGTAATGGTCTTTATCATTTACATATCTGTATAAAACAGAAGCTGCTACATAAGGGACAACCTTTAGTATTTCTGCTTTTTGACAATCAGCGATTTTACAATATATATCTAAATACTTTTCAGCCATATCTTTTTTATTATGTAAAATGAATAATAAATAAGTATTTGCGACATCAAATATAGGATTTCCTATAGCTGCATGACTCCAGTCTATAACTACAGGCTCTCCACTTTTAGTTTTAATTATATTTGTTGGATAAAAATCTCCATGAAGTAGATTATACATACGAGGCATATCTTTTAGCTCGAAGCTAAAAAAATACTTATATGTTCCCTTGAGGTCAGTTTTCATTATGTTATCAAGCATCTTATTTACAATATATCGAACTTCTCCATGTTCTATTTTACATATTTTAATTTGAAGCTTACAAAACTCAGTAAGCATTTCCTCATCACTTATATTATTATTCTTGGCATACGCAAATAAATCCTCTCCATCTATAAAGTCTGATACTATATCTAACCCTTCCTTCGTATCCTCTACTTTATGAATTCTTGGAACCTTGATACCAAAGTCAGTGCATCTAGTTTGATTCAAAGCTTCATTTAAAACATTGGACATAGTATACCTTCCAAAGAATACTTTGTGAACTAAATCACCATCCTTATAAATTTTCTTATAATCACTTTCGTGTATTAATTCCATACTTCTCCTTTTTCTTAAGAGGCCTTATCTACTACTTTTGCTTCCTCTGGTAGTTTCCACGTTATATATTTGCATCCTTCTTCACCATCAGGAGTTCTATTTTCGCAACTATAGAATATTCTTCCTTTTTTAGTTCTTAATTTTATTACTTCCCCACCACACTCAGGGCACTTAAATCCAGTTTTTTCTATATATGGTTTTGTATTTCTACACTCTGGAAATCCTGGGCAGGCAAGGAATTTACCATTAGGTCCATATTTTATAACCATCTTCCTACCACATTTTTCACAAACTATATCAGACTCTTCATCTCTTATTTCAATTTTTTCTACTTCTGCAAGAGCCCTTTCAACTTCTTCATTAAAGTGTGGGTAGAACTCATGGAATATTGAATGCCAATCTTTTTTTTCTTCTTCAACCATGTCTAGATCTTCTTCAAGCCTTCTAGTGAAAGTTTTATCTACTATATCAGGGAATGAAGTTTTAATCATATTATTAACTGCAACACCCAGTTCTGTAATAAATAATGACTTTTTTTCTTTAGTTATATAATGTCTCTTAAGTAAAACAGTAATAGTTGGAGCATAAGTAGATGGCCTACCTATTCCCTCTTCTTCTAATGCTTTTACAAGGGTACTTTCAGTAAAATGTGCAGGAGGTTCTGTGAAATGTTGTTCAGGAACAAAGGTATCTAAATTAAATACATCACCTACATTTAATTTTGGAAGATTTACATTCTTTTCATCCTTTTCTTCATTGTTGTATACATTCAAAAACCCTCTAAATTTAATTGAAGAACCACTTAGAGAAAAAACCTTTCCATTAGCATCAAATTTTACAGATTTTGTTTCATATATGGCAGGCATCATTCTTGATGCAAAAAATCTCTTCCATATTAGCTCATATAATCTAAATTCGTCTCTTGAAAGCGAGTCTTTAACGCTTGCTGGGTTTAAATCAAAATAAGTTGGTCTTATTGCTTCATGGGCATCCTGTATTTTAGTTCCTGACTTTTTTATTTCATTGTCAGAAGGATTTACATATTCCTTTCCATAGTTGTCCTCAATATACTTATTGGCTGCTGCTTTAGCTACATCTGCTATTCTCGTAGAATCAGTTCTTAAGTAAGTTATAAGACCAACAGTACCTCTTCCTTCAATCTCTACACCTTCATATAATTTTTGTGCGACAGACATGGTTTTAGATGTTGAAAAATTAAGAAATTTATTGGCCTCTTGCTGCATTGTAGATGTTGTAAATGGATATGGGGCTTTCTTAGTTCTCTCACCAAGTTTCACATCTGTAATTTTAAATTCTACTTTATTATCTAAATTTTCTACTTTGAATTTAGGTTGCTTTGAATCATCTGCAGCATCTACATTTTCTACTATTTTTGCTTTAGAACCTGATATCTCATTTATAATTTTTTCTACGGCTTCTTTACTATCAAGGTCCATCTTGCCACACACATATTTTAAATCAAATTTTTCTCTGCCTTTAAAAACCTTGGCATCCAAGCTCCAATATTCTTGCTTATTAAAATCTAAAATTTCCTTTTCCTTTTCTGCAATCATATTAAGTGCAACACTTTGTACTCTTCCTGCAGAAAGCTTACCTTTAATCTTGGCCCAAAGTATAGGAGATAGTTTATATCCTACTACTCTATCCATGATTCTTCTTGCAATACCAGCATCAACCAATCCCATATTAAGTGGCCTTGGATTTGCAAGAGCTTCTTTAATTGCATTTTCTGTGATCTCATTAAAACTAATTCTATATATATTTTTGCCTTTTAATTCCTTAACCATCCCTTTATTCATGAGAAGATAACTTATTGTTTCTCCTTCTCTATCAGGGTCAGTTGCAAGATATACATTTTCGCTAGATTTAACTTTAGATTTTAAAGAGCTAAGTATACTTCCTTTACCTCTTATTGTGATATAAGTAGGTTCAAAATTATTTTCAATATCAACTGATAACTCACTCTTCTTAAGGTCAATTAAATGACCATAGGATGCAACTACTTGATAATCCTTTCCTAGAAATTTTGTTATTGTTTTTACTTTAGCTGGTGACTCAACTATGATTAAGTTTTTCGACATAAAACCTCTATATATTTATTATGTTATAAATTTTAACGCCCTTTATAATAACACTTTATATAATTTTAGTAAATGCGCACCCAAAACGTTTCCGGGCAGATTCGAACTGCCATTGCAAGCGTCGGAGGCTTACGTTTTATCCAGTTAAACTACGGAAACATAATGATTTTAAATTAATTTTTTGTTTTTTTATTCAACTCTATAATTGCCTTACCAAGCTGCAAGTCTCCAAGGTATGTATCTGCGAATTCTTGTATCTTTGTTGCCTCAGAAGAACTTGCTATAGGATGAGTTTCTTTTACTGTTCCATCATCATTATAAGTAATTTGCTCTCCTAGAGGGCCTATAGGAAAATCTGGAATAATGCCTTTCTTCTCAATTGAATATCCTGATGGAGTAAAGTATTCAGATATAGTAAACTTAACTGCCGTTCCATCATCAAGGTCAACTACACTTTGTACAACTCCTTTTCCAAATGTTTTTTCGCCTACGATGATTGCAAGATTATAATCTCTAAGTGCCCCACAAAACAACTCACTTGCAGAAGCAGAAGCTCCATTAGTAAGAACTGCTATAGGAACATCAACAAAATGGTCATCATCTCCATAATAGGATGCATCAATACCAGTCTTATTCTTAGTATATACAAGAAGTGTTTGACCTGCTTCGAAATTATCATTATTTAAAGTGTATTTGCCATTATATCTTGGAATACAGTAATCGAGGACTTGGAGAACCGCATCAAGGACTCCACCTGGATTATTTCTTAAATCTATTACAAGTTGTTTCATTCCCTTATCTTTAAGTTCTTTATATGCTTCCTTGAACTGAGGAACTGTAATCATATCAAATTGTGTTATACTTATCTTTCCTGTGGTTTTGTCATCAAGCATCTCAAAATCTACTGTAGGTATTTCTACAGCTCTTCTCTGACATTTAAGTTCTAGGAGTTTTCTTGTTCCATTTTCTTCTTTTCTCTCTACGCCAACTGTAACAAAAGTATTTTCTGGTCCTTTAATCAACTTAACAAGCTCACCAGAATCTAATTGTCTAACATCAACTCCATCGGCAGAAACTATTATATCTCCTGCCTTGATTCCAGCTTCTTCACCTGGTGACTTTTTATACACCTGAATAACTGTTGTTACTTTAGTATTAGGATCCTGTGTAATGACCACACCAATTCCGTAATACACACCCTCTGTCTGTTCAACCATTGTAGTATATCCACTTGGAGTATAATAGTCAGCATATCTATCTCCTATGCTTCCCATAAGACCTGCAAAAATTCCAGTTTCCATATTTTTCTTATCTACATCATAGTAATATAGATTATCTAAAATTGCTTCAACAGACTTAATCTTAGTGAGTAAGTGAGCGCCATCAAGTGTTCCAACCTTTCCTGGAGTACTTGCAGTTGCAATAAGTCTTGCTCTTATTGATTGTGTTGAAAAAAAACCAAGTCTACCTAAAGTATATGCAGCAAAGCCACCTCCAGCTAGAAGACATATCGCGAGAAAACATGATAAGAATTTTAAGAAACCATTTTTAAATTTAAGCTTCTTGATTTGTTTCTTAAGATCAGCATTTTCTATTCCCTTTTCTAGAGCAAATGTTTCACTTGTATAAATATTTTCATTAGTATTCATCTTCTATCTCCTATACTTTTCTTTATCAACTTACATAATTAGTTGGATTCACATATTCGCCATTCTTTCTTACACCAAAGTGTAAGTGTGGTCCTGTTGAGTATCCTGTAGACCCAGCTTTTCCAATCTGCTGGCCCTGGTTTACTTCGTCTCCTACATCAGCAAGCCGCTTGCTTAAGTGCATATATATCGTAAACATTCCGCTTCCATGATTTATCATAATATAATTTCCTGCGGAATAAGAATACTCTGAAATTACCACTTCACCGCTTGCCGCAGCAATGACCTTGTCGCCTACGCTTGCAGATATATCAATTCCTTTATGATATGATGAAGCACCTTTTGTTGGAGCAGTCCTTCCACCAAATCCAGATGTAATTGTGTGCGATGAAGGAAGTGGCCAGATAAATCCTGTATTCAATGTTCTAGACTTACCGCTTGCCCGCTCTCTCTTTCTTATCTCTGCCTCTATTCTCGCAACATTTGCTTCCTGAGCTTTTATTGCTCTTTCAAGTTTATCTATCTCTGCATTGGACATATTAATTAATGAATTTGCATTTCTAAGTTCTGCAGTTTTTTCATCTAATGCAGTTTGAACAATAAACTTATTGGCAAGAGCTTCTTGATTCAATAGCTCGAGTTTATACTTTTGCTCTATAAGTAAAGTTGACAATCGGTCTATCTCTTTTCTAGTTTCCACAAGTTGCTCTAATTTTCTTCTATCATAGGCAGATATCTGGCTTATATACTCGGCATGCGATAAAACTTCTTCCCAACTTTGAGCTCCAAATATTAAATCTATATAAGATACATTTGCATTTTCATACATGTACTGTATACGTTTCTTCATACTTGCATATTGATAAGCCTCATTGGTTGTCGCTATCTTAAGGTTAATCAATGTTGCTTGAATTTGAACAGCCTTATCTGCAATTTGCATTTCCAAGTTATGTATCTTATCATCAAGGACTTGAATTGTTTTGTCCAGCTCTTGTATATATTGCTGAGTAGATTTTTTTACTTTTTGTAAATTCTTAAGTGTTGATTCTACATGCCGTTTTTGTGCTTCTATCTGAAGTATCAATGCCTGTGAGTTTTCTATTTCTTGCTGTTCTTCTATTGTCGCACTAGCATATGTCGTAATTAAAAACATATTATTTATATTACAACCACTACTCACAAAATTTGTGAACAAAAACTGTATTATTAGTGAAATTATCACTACTTGTGATATTTTTTTACTAACTTTTCTAAACTTTTTAATCAAACTCTTAAATGTCTCCATATTGTAAGATACGACACTACAAACGAAAGAACTGCGCTTGCTAATATAGTAATTTTAGCAATGACTGGCATAATGAGCATCATATCAACTGGAACAAAAATTCCAAGGACAATATTATAATCAGCAATAATATTAGTAGTTAGATAATTATATAGATACATCACTATTCCTAGAGAAATTAATGTTCCTATTATTCCTATTAGCACACCCTCAAGCACAAAAGGGGCTCTTATCATGTAATTTGGCGCGCCAATAAGTCTCATTACTTCACATTCCTTGGCTCTTGCATTAGCAGATACTGTTATAGTATTAGAAATTAATATTATTGCAACTACAACAAGAATTCCTATCAAGGCAAAACTTATATAGCTTACAGCATTATCTAAATCTCTCAATATCTTAATTGCATTAGATGAATAATTTACTTGTCTAACACCTTTCGTTGATTTTACTAAATCAATAAATTCTGGCTGATAGTTAATATTTTTAAGAAATATTTCATATGATGAACTATTGGCAAGTGGATTATCATCCATGAAAGCATCTGCTAGCTCTATATGATTACCAAAATATTGTTTCTTGGCATTCTCCCATGCAGACGCACTGTCAGTATATTCATATCTATCTACATACTCACTATTAATAAAATTAGATGCAACCATAGAAATTTCTTCTTCACTTAGTCCCTCATCAAAAAACACTTGTATGCCTATTGTTGTTTCCATCTGCGCAACAAGAGAATGTACATTAGATGCAATTATAAAGAATAGAGAAAATAAAAATGAGCAACTCATTACAGTGCATATAGAAGCAAAGGTAAAAACCTTTTTGGCGCCAAGGTTCTTAAATCCGCTTGTAATTATAAATATAATAGCACTTAGCAACTATCTTTCTCCTCTTAACAATTCTTTCAATTCGTAATCAAGGCCTATTGTATCTGATACGACCTTACCTTTTTTTAATCTTATAACTCTTTTATTCATTCTAGAAACAAGGTGAAGATCATGGGTTATTACAACAACAGTTGTACCATTTTCGTTAATTATAGAAAGAAGGTCCATTATTTCATTAGTACTCTTCTCATCAAGGTTTCCCGTAGGTTCATCAGCAAGAAGAATTTTAGGCTTGTTAACCAAGGCTCTTGCTATTGCAACTTTCTGCTTTTCGCCGCCTGATAATTCTCTTGGAAATTTCAATCCCTTTTGGAAGAGATTAACCGTATCCAAAATATTATCCACATGTTTTTCGATAGTTTTTCGTGGAGTACCTATAACCATCTGAGCAAATGCAACATTGTCATAAACATTTCTATCATCTAAGAGTTTGAAATCTTGGAATATAACGCCGAGCATACGTCTGAATTTTGGTATATATCTTCCCTTAATGTCTGACAAATTTAAATTTGCAACATTGATATTCCCACTATCTGGTTCTATCTCTTTAGTAAGAAGTTTAAATAATGTGGTCTTACCTGAACCAGTCTGTCCAACGATAAATACAAATTCGCCATCTTTTATATCAAACGATACATCATGAACGGCTTTGTTTCTCTTATCATAAATTTTTGTTACATTATTAAACGAAATCATTTACAACCACTTCTTTTTTAGAAAACTCACACCCACAAAAATCTTGCCTATATAGCCCATATTTTTTTGATAACTCACAGGATATTTTATAACCATCATTCTTTTTAAAATCACTTGGAAGAAATTCTATATCATATTCTCCATCTGTACTCTTATATGCATTTGCAATCTTATTTCCTATCTCATTAATTAAATTAGCATTTTTTAAAGGAGATATACTAAGTGTAGTACAAAAGTATATTTTTCTACTTGCATCAGTATTATTCTTCCACATATGATGGATAGCAAAATCAAATGTTCTCTTAAGTCTTAAGTAAAAACACTCCTTGCATCTGACTCCGCCTTCTATTTCATGTTCTAATCCATGCACTTTTGATAAGAATTCACTATGATCATAGTCTTCTATTATTAAATTTGTAATTCTTATACCTGCTTTCCCAATAAAACTTTCTAATTCCCTTGCTCTTTTGTAATATTCATCACTTGTATCAATATTGGGATTATAAAAGTATATGATGATGTCAAAATATTCTTCCAAATATGTAAGAACATAAGAAGAGCATGGTGCACAGCATACATGTAAAAATAGCAATGGCTTATTATTTTTATCAATTCCTGATAAAATTTTTTCAAGCTCTACTTGATAATTCATCACTATCTTGTGAAATCCTTTATCTTCTTAGAACGAGTTGGTATTCTAAGTTTTCTTAAAGCTTTTTGTTCTATCTGTCTTATTCTTTCTCTTGTAACATCAAATCTGCGACCAACTTCTTCAAGTGTCTTGGAATTTCCATCATCAAGACCAAATCGCATAATTATGACTTCTCTTTCTCTAGGCTTTAGATCATCAAGCAATTCCTTTACTTGTTCCTTGAGCATAACAGCTTCTATATGACTTTCTGGAGAAATAGTATTTTCATCGGCAATAAAATCACCAAGATTTGAATCATCTTCTTCACCTATTGGCGTTTCAAGAGACGTAGGATCCTTGGCAAGTTGCAACAAGTCCTCAATTTTTTCAGGAGTTGTTTTTAATGCCTTAGCTAATTCATTAATTGTTGGTTCATGGCCAAGCTCAATCGTAAGTTTTCTCTGGGTTTTATGAAGCTTGTTCATCTTTTCAACCATGTGAACAGGAACTCTTATTACTCTTGCCTGATCAGCGAGAGCTCTTGTAACAGCCTGTCTTATCCACCATGTGGCAAATGTTGAAAGCTTGAATCCTCTATCTGGGTCAAATCTTTGTATACCTTTCATAAGACCCATGTTACCCTCTTGAATTAAATCGTGAATACTAAGACCGCGGCCTGTATATTTTTTAGCAATATTAATTACAAGACGTAAATTTTTTCTGATGAGCATTTCTCTTGCCTTTGCAGCTTGTTCAGGGTCATTACTTTCTTTGAGTACAGCAAGTGCATGCTCTCTTTCTGGAGTTAGAACCTCACCTTCTTCAGCAATTTCTTGAATATAAACTTTCAGATTATCTTCATTGCTTGTTCCTTCGTAGGCTGTTCCTTCTCTATCCTTTTCCTTCTCGTCATCATCCTCATCTACATCTTCTTCGTCAAATTCTTCATCTATCTCATCTTCCTCTATTCCAACAAGCATATCTTTTCCAAGGCCACTTTCAACGTGAACTTTTCTTTGTTCAAGTTCAAGCATAGCCATCTGCCTTTCTTCATCTGTTAAATTATCCTTGGCAAACATCTTGTTAAATGCTTCTAGACTAATAACTCCCTTTCTAGATTGTTCAATAAGCTTTTTAATTTTAGCATCAATTTCTCTTGCCTTTTTAGGTAGACTATTAAGATGTGCATTAGCAATAAAATTATCAATATCCACATCTGTTTTAGATTTAGATTTTGGATATTTTGTATCAACTACACTTGCTTGTTGCTTAGAAAGCTTTTTCTTATCCATTTTTTCATTTTGTTTAAGCTTTTCAATCTTTTTAAGATTTGATTTTGCAGTAGTCTTTACAGAAGCTTTTGTAGTAGCCTTCTTAGAAACTTTTGCAGAAGTTTTCATAGAAGTCCTAACATCGGCCTTCTTGGTTATCTTAGATTTCGCATCCTTGGCATTAGCTTTTTTAATTGAAGTCTTTTTATCATCAGCCTTCTTAGCCTTTGTAGCAACTTTCTTAACATCTTTTTTTGAATTAGTTTCTAATTTCTTAGCCATTAATATCCTCCATTACCATAAAACAATTATTGATATTATAAATAACATCAAATTAACAAAAAACAAAACCACATACTTAGCAACATTTCTCTTTCTTGTTCCCTTCTGCACCCCATAACTTCTAAACCTATTAGCAAGCGTAAATGAAAAACTAAATATACAGTTAATCGCATAAAACAGAAATGCCAACGGGAATAGGACAAGATTTGATTTTACATCAACGAATATCATAAGTATCAAAACTATTATTGCAATACTTATTACTAACGATA
>CAMJPD010000020.1 GCA_946407765.1 uncultured Lachnospiraceae bacterium | reverse complement strand
AGAATCAATTAGATTAATTTTTATATCCATGAAGAATGGAATTTCTTTCTTCTGAAATTCATTAACAATATAAGTTTTATAAACTTCACTATTTTTAGTAATTATGCAGATATCTTTATATCTATAATTTTCATTCTTTACTAAATCACATATTCTACTTGCAACATAACCTATTTCATCCTTAATAGATAAACTCTCTGACACATTTATATTAGAAGACTTAGGAGCATTATTAAAATCCTTCTTCTTGCTCAATATATTATTACAAAAATAAGATATATCATCTCCTACGCCTAGAGATTTATTATCTACTGCAGATTCAATATATTGAGGTCTTCCTAATTCTATACCTTCTAATCTACTTGTAAGGCAAATATCATATACATATTTCTTGCTCATATAAAACAAGTCAGTTAATTTAAGATCATCTACATGTCTATCATAAGCTTCATAAAGCTTAAGACCCCCTTGCTTTATATCTTCGCTTGTCTTAATTACTTTATTAACAAAACCTTCATACTTCTGAGGAAGATCTATGCATACATAAACTTGCTTAGAAAGAGTAGCTAGAGCATAGATTATCTTCTTCTGCACTGGAGTAACACCAGTAAAATCATCAAATAGTATTTCAATATTCTTGTAATAACTTCTTGCTATTTCAAAATATTGTTCATACCCCTTAGCACAACTAAGCATCTTGTAAAATTTATCTATCAAATCATCAGGTGTAGTAAATTTAAGTTCCCTAAGTTTATCTATATAAATCTTGTATAAATATGCCACATCTTTATACTTTTCTAATTCATATGGCTTTATTTTAACCCCATCTATATCAGAAGAAGAATCATTAAGTATATTTATTAAATTATCAGGATCTACACCATAAAGATATAACTCTGAAATTGCTGATTTTAATTTATCAATAAAGCCTGGTTTAGAAAACAAATTGCCATAGTAATGTAAATTCTTCCTATTTTCTTCACACAACTTTCTTAGCAAAATAATCTTTCCTATCTCATCAAGCATGGATTCTGACTTTATGTCATAACCTACATATGAAAAAAAGTTATAAGCTAGATGATTATAACTACTTACTTCTATATTAAGAAGACCTTTTGATTTATTAGTTTTGTTGTTAAGAAGAGATATTTGCCTTTCTAAGTTACCTTGTTCTGGAACGATAACAAAAAATTTATCTGGAAAACTTGATTGTTTAGATAGTATAAATGAATCTATATATTGTTCCTTAGATTTGTTGTTCTCACCAAGTAATAAATTAATCATCAAACTCTCCTACACTAATTTGAAGCCATCATAACATAGACTGTGTACAATTTTTTGTACATGATTGTAGTTAGTCTGATTAAACAGGATATGCCTTGTTAGATTTATCGTAAAGTCTTTCGTCAACTCCAGTTTCCATAGCCTTTCTATATTTAAAAAATTCCATAGCGACTTCTGGGAATAAAACATAAGATAAAACATCTTCGTCTTGTTTCTTATATACTTCCATTTCCTTTTCTGCTTCTTTAAGTCTTGGCTTTAAATCATCTGCAGGTCTATGTGTAATTGGACTTTCACCCTTTAGAATTTTCTTAGAAATTTCAGGATCCACTGGTCGTACACTTTGACCAAATTCGCCCTTAACTAATTTATAACTTTCTTTAGGAACCATTTTATATCTTTCACCAGTTAATACATTCATTGTTGCCTGAGTTCCAACTATCTGACTTGATGGAGTAACAAGAGGTGGTTCTCCGAAATCTTTTCTTACTGCTGCAACTTCTGCAAGAACATCATCAAGCTTATTTCCTGCACCGGCATCACTTAATTGCTTTACAAGATTAGATAACATTCCGCCTGGAACTTGATATTTAAGTGTATCCACATTAACTCCAAGAACCTTAGTAGATAAAAGACCACTTTCAAGACATTGTTCTCTATATGGCTTAAAATACTTAGCTATTTCAATGAGTTTATTGGTATCAAGTCCTGTGTCATATTCTGTTCCTTCAAGTGCCTTAACGATAACTTCTGTTGCTGGCTGACTTGTTCCTAAGGCAAATGGAGATGAGGCAGTGTCTACAATATCAACACCAGCTTCAATCGCCTTAAGGACTGACATAGATGCCATTCCGGATGTATAGTGAGTATGAAGTTCTACAGGAACTTTTACTGCACCCTTTAAAGCTTTGACTAACTTTTCTGTTTCATATGGAAGAAGAAGTCCTGCCATATCTTTTATACATATAGAATCTGCTCCCATGTCTTCCATCTTTTTTGCAAGGTCGCACCAATAATCTATTGTGTAAGCCTCTCCAAGTGTGTAAGAAACTGCACACTGTATATGAGCTTTATCTCTTTTTGCAGCATCAATTGCCGTCTTCATATTTCGTACATCATTTAAGCAATCGAATATTCTTATAATATCAATTCCATTTTCTACAGATTTACGAACAAATGCCTCAACTACATCATCTGGATAGTTATTATATCCTAAAATATTTTGTCCTCTAAATAGCATCTGGAGTTTTGTATTTTTGAAATGCTTTTTAAAATTACGAAGTCTTTCCCATGGATCTTCTTTAAGGAAACGAAGAGCTGCATCAAATGTAGCGCCTCCCCAACACTCAACAGCATGGTAGCCTATAGTATCCATCTTATCAAGGATAGGCTCCATTTCGCTATATGGCATTCTTGTTGCTATTAAACTTTGGTGCGCATCTCTAAGGACAGTTTCTACAATTTTTACCTTTGACATAATATACCTCTTACATCTTTGTATATAACATTTCAAATACGCTTATAAGCATCTGTCTTGTCTGTGATTCATCAATAATATCATCTATATATCCTTCTCCAGCAAGTGAATATACTGAGTCACGATTTTTAATCTCTGCTGTTTTATCATTAATGAATTGATTCTTATCTCCTACAGATTTTAGCTCTAATTCATATTGCATTTCTATCATAGATTTTTCGTCCATGATTCCAGTTTCTGAGTTATCATATGCAAATACTACATCACTTCCTATTGTCTTAGAACCAAGGAGCATGCCTGCTACTCCATATGCTTTCTTAACTAAGGTTACTTTAGGAGAACTCATCTGAGAATAACATAGAAGATATTCTCTTATAGCATCAATCAATGCAGCATCACCGCCACCTTCCTTGCAGGCATGTAAGTTTTCTGCATTTGCAATAGTGAGCACTGGAATCTTGAATAAATTACAAAATTTTATAAATCTTGTCATCTTCTTAAATGCATGAGGGCATACCTTATCTGGCTTAAGAACACTATAAACTCCTATAGTCTGACCATTGAGTTTTATAAAACCAGATGTTACTTTCATGCAAAATTCTTTACTTACTTCATAATATATATTGTTGTCTGCAATATCAACAATCATATCTCTTGGTTCTTTACTTGAGATAGAAGGAGTTTGTCTATTTAGATCATCTACTGTTTCAACATACATTTCACTGTTATCACAATTTTGAGGAATCATATCAAGAAGACCTACTACCTTAGATGCTATTTCTGATTCACTAGCACAAAAATCACAGATGCCTTCCTCTGCTACCTCACTTGCCTTACTATCCTTTTCTGATCCACTAGATAATAAAAATAAATTTGCCTTTTCTTCTATGAACAAGAAGTCGGCACTTCTTGCAAGAATTGCTGAGATGCCACCACAATTTTTTAGAACTATAGAAATTTGAGGAATTATTCCAGATGCCCTTCCCTGTGCCTTTAATATATTTCCAAGGCTATACATTCCGCATATTCCTTCGTCAAGTCTAAATCCTGAATTATCATATATACCTATTATTGGCGCGCCAACCTCTATTGCCTTTTCATACAAACTTACTATTTTTTTAGATTGCATAGTCGAGAGGCTTCCACTTAGGACACTTTCGTCTTGGCCATATACAAAAACTAATTTATCTTTTATTCTGCAATAACCTGTGAGAACGCCATCGCCCTTGTCTTCTCTATTCACTTTATTGGGATTTAATGGTTTTGATACAACAGAACCATTTAATTCGATAAAAGATTTTTCGTCTACTATAGAATTAATAATATCTAAAATTTTCTTTCCCATAGTATGCTCCTTAACACAAATTAAAATAATTATATCATAATGGACACGATTTAGAGGCCCAAAATATCTATAGAATTTAGCATATTTTAAGGTTATTTGAAAAAGAGACTATTATATAGTAAAATTTATATTTGCGGTGATTTAATTTGATTTTAGGTGATAATTTATATATGAATTCTAAGAGAATAAAATTTAATATAGGCTATTATCTAGTAATATATGGACTTATTACTATAATATTGCTTTCTATATTCTATATACCAGAAGCCTCTATAAGCAATGAAGTAGATACTACATCTCTTCAATTAGATATGAGAGGGCTTGATATAGATACTGAAATAGCATCAAATCTTAAGAATATAAAAGCTCCTGAGAATATTGAGCTCTTACCACAAGAATTCACTCTTGGAACAACAAATATTTTCGTTGTAATACTCCAACAAAGGCTTATGGAACTTGGTTATCTTGAAGATGATGAACCATCTTTCGTATATGGAGAATCTATATCTGCTGCAGTCAAAATATTCCAGAGACAGTTAGAAAGAGAGCAGACAGGCATATGTACATATGATGTGTGGGATCAGCTGTTTTCAACCAATGCTCCTGTTTATAGCGTAAAAAGAGGTGCAACTGGAGACGATATTAAGAGAATTCAGTCTAGGCTTTATGAGCTTGGCTACCTTTCTTATGACTATGATATCAATGGATATTATGGAGAAAAAACTGAAGAAGCAATAAGAGTTTTCCAAAAAAAGAACAAGAGGGAGCAGACAGGTCAGGTTACTCTTGCAACACTAGATCTTCTTCACAATCCAGATGCCATAGCCAATACTATAGTTAATGGTGAGCAACCAGAAATTATTAAAAAATATCAGACAAGACTTATGGAACTTGGCTACTTTGTAGGTAAAATTGATGGCAAATATACTCAAGAGTTTAAGGAAGCTGTAAAAGACTTCCAAATAACTAATAAGCAAGTTCCAGATGGATTTATAGGACCTACTACAAGATTTGTCCTAGATTCAAAATATGCAAAACCTTATGCAACTCGCCTTGGTCAATCTAATGAAAGAGTTGTTTTCATACAAGAAAGACTTGTAGAATTAAAATATCTCACAGAACAACTTCAAAAGGGATATTATGGAAAAGTTACAGCTCAAGCTGTTGCAAACTTGCAAGAAGACAATAACCTTCCTGTTACGGGAAGAGTTGATATAAAAACTTTAACTTTGCTTGTTTCAGAAGACACTAAGAAAAGTACACGTCCTGCTATATGGAGACAAAGTGATGTAGTTCTAGATTTTGATAGCATACATGTAGAAAGTGATGAAATAATAGGTAATGTTGAAGACTTAATCAAGGTAGCAAGATTAAAACTTAATGCAAAATATGTATGGGGAACTCAGGGACCATCAACATTTGACTGCTCAGGCTTTGTAAACTGGTGCCTTAACCAAGTTGGACTCAATGTTCCTTACATGAGTTCTCTTGCATGGAGAAAACCTAATAGATTTGTAAAAATTGAAGATATAGATGATCTAGAAAGAGGCGATCTTATACTTCTTACTGACCACGTAGGAATTATGACTGATAACAAAACAGTAATTGATGCTTCCTCTTCTAACGGAAAGGTAGTTGAAAGAAAAATAACAAATTGGTGGAGAAATAGATTTGTATGTGGCTGGAAGATATTTGACCCTAATGGTGGCGAAGCTACAACAAATTAATCTAAAGGAGATCCTTATATGAGTAATGAAAGAGAAACACAAGCAAATATTCTAGTATGTGATGACGATAAGGAAATTGCCGAAGCAATTAGCATATATCTACAAGCTGAAAACTATACAGTAACAACAGTGCAAAACGGTCAAGAAGCTGTAGATATGGTTCTAAGTAAGAAGAAAAATTTTGATCTAATCATTATGGATGTTATGATGCCTGTGCTTGATGGAATTAGAACTACTAAAAAGCTTAGAGAATATGGCGTTAAAACTCCTATTATCTTCCTTTCTGCTAAAATTGATACCAATGATAAAATTCTTGGATTAAACATTGGTGGTGATGATTATATAGAAAAGCCATTCAATGCTCTTGAATTAATTGCAAGAGTTAAAACTGTCTTAAGAAGAGACCAGGGTAACAAGAAAAATCCTCTTGAAATAGATCCTGCTTTCTATGACAAAAAGACAAATTCTATAATCATAGGCGACCTTAAAATAGAAACTGAAACAAGAACTGTATCTCTTTCTGGAAAGGAACTTACATTCACTCCTATAGAATATGATATATTGCTTCTACTTTCTAAGAATCCAGGCAAAGTTTTTTCTATAGATAAGATATATGAATTAGTATGGCATGCAACTCCCCATGGTGCAGAAAATATCGTTGCAGTTCACATAAGACATATAAGAGAAAAGATAGAAAAAGACCCATCAACACCAAAATATCTTAAAGTTGTTTGGGGTTCAGGCTATAAAATCGAAAAAATCCAGAATAAGTAATAGCATCTTACATAATTATATATGAAGAAAACCCTTATAAAAATCGTTCACTTAATATCTGTATTTATTACTATCTATTGTTTGATTTATCTTAATGGCAATGCCAATAGTTTTAGTATAGATAACATCATGCTACCTACAAGGACCAACACTTACTCTATTGCTCCTCAGTTCTATCCTATCTTCAACGAAAATCTATCTAAGATATATAGATATGTAGAACTTAAAAATTTCTGTGAAACGAATGGTTATCTTGATTATAGCAAGAATGCAGTATCTGGTTATAAAAATAATAGACTTATAAGTTTTACTATAGGCGAGATGCTTGATATTGCAAAAGAAGTTGGTTACTCTATCAACTCTAAGAATGAAGTTGTACTTGATGAAACTATATTTAGGGACATATCAAGTTCTCAGATATACCTTGATTCAGCTAAGAAAGATTTCTTCTTATATCCTTTCGATAAAAACAGTGAGTTTAAACCATTTGCAGAAGACCCACTTATATCTATTATAGATGCAGCTTATGACACTATGCGTAAGATTGCGGAGTATAGATCAATTACTAATGAATTAGATGATAATGGCTACGGCATAGACTTCATAATTCACTATTACTCAGATAATAGAATTATGAGATATCAAAACCATGCAAATGTAAGTTCCAACAATATATTAAGAAATCCCTATCACATAATATTAAGTAATAGACAAGTTGAGAATAATATTTCTATAGATGGAATTGACGAAGTTTCTATACAAAATAGAGTTTCATTACTTAATCCATACAGCGTAGATTATTACATATTTGAACTTGGATTCAATAACAAAACAAATCTCGCTACTGCCTTCATTGCAAAACCTGTAGAAGGAGTATCCCAAGAAGAAACTAATAACAATTACTACTTCATGTTATCTCTTGCTATATTCTGCTCCATACTATCACTTATTACATTTGTCTTACTTATATTTACAACGGGTGTTGTTAAATACGCTGGAACACAGACTATACATCTTAACTTCTACGACAATATATACTTTGAGCTTCAGCTCATCCTAGCGGCCATAGTAATTATTGCGAATACTCTTGTAAAAACTTATGTAAGTGCAAACAGCATACCACTATTTTCAGTAATTAATGATGAAGGAACTATATTCCTTACTATATATTTATATATTAACTACCTCGTCTTCCTTATAGTTCTTTTATCACTTGTAAGAAAGATTAAGAGTAAAAACCTTTCAACAAATTCTATACTTTATGATTATTTCAACAATCTTAGAGGAATGAATACTAGCCTCCACACTATAAATGCAGGTATTTACTCAATAATTTACTATGTTTTCATTATTGCAAGCATAGTTATCTGTATGTTTTTGATATATGGTTATGTAACTACAAGAACTCTCCTATTTATAATACTTGCAATATGCCTTGGCGGAACACTATTTTTATCAATCATCTACTTTAATATGATAATAAAAATAATCAATGCAAATATCTCATCAGATAACTCTATGAAGCAAATTCAGGACGATTTCCTAACCAATATATCTCATGATATAAAAACACCACTTACGTCCATCATAAATTATTCAGATATATTACTTAGGGAAAATGGTCTAAATGAGACAGATATGCACTATCTTAACATCATCCACTCAAAATCACTAAGGCTTAAGGCCATAGTTAATGACCTTATGGAAATTAACAGAATTGAATCTAATTCACTCCAACTTAAGATGAAAAAGATTAACTTTGCTGAAATAGTAAAGCAAGCATTTGGTGAGTATGCAGACCAATTTGAAACTAAGGGCCTTGAAATTATATATTCTATCAACAACTCAGATATTAATATAGTTGCAGACGGTAATTATTTATGGCGTATACTTGATAACTTATGTTCTAACATACTAAAATATGCTCGTGAAAAGACACGTATACTTATATATATGATTGAAGATGGCATCTATGTAAAACTTATGATTAAAAACCTATCTGACTTAAAGCTTGAGCCAAATGTAGACTGGACATCAAGATTTGTAACAGCAGATGTTAGCAGAACTAATGGAAGTTATGGCCTCGGACTCAATATTGCAACTAAGCTCGCAAAACTTCAAAAGGGTGCACTTACAATAAGAACAGATGAAGATTATTTCATATCTGAATTATCATTTAGGATTGCCAGGTAATAAGTTCATGAAAAGAACATTTTCCAAAATTATTTCTATATTTATACTCGCATCACTAATGATGAGTCTTTTTGTATCTTATACATATGCCTCAAGTACTGATTTAACTCCTAGTATTTCAATCCTTAAGTCTAAAGATGTTGTATGGCCAAGTTTTTCTGGTGACTTACATAGCCAGAATGCTATTTTAATAGATGCAAACTCACACTGCCTTTTGTATGATAAGGGAGCAGATCAAAAAATATATCCTGCTTCAATTACTAAAATTCTTACTGCTCTAGTTGTTATGGAATATGTTTCTTCTCTTGATGACATCTTCGTATTTTCTGCATCAAGCATCACTCAGGATATAGATAGAGATTCTACTACTATAGGGGCTATATATGGAGACAGACTTACTATAAAGGAAGGCCTCTACTGCTTACTTCTTGCATCGGCCAATGATGTCGCAAATGCTCTCGCAGAACATATAGCAGGTAATAATAAAGACTTTGCACTACTTATGAACAACCTTGCTAAGAAAATTGGATGTACCAATTCTAATTTCACTAATCCAACAGGAATGCATGATGAAAATCATTATACTACCTGTTCTGACCTTGCCAAAATAGTTTCCTATGCTCTGCAGTATGAATTATTTACACAGATAACAAGCGCTATATCTTATAGACATGCACCTATAAGAAAATACAAAGATCCTGAAAATTCTAACAACGTTGTATACAATTCAGATAAAATGCTTGCTACAACAAACCCTTATTATATTAAAGGTATAATATCGGGAAAAACAGGCCACACAAGTGTTGCCGGCTACAACCTATCTACAGTAGTAAGACAAAACAATACAACTCTTATTGCTATAACATGTGGGGCAGCTAAAATCAACCAAAGATATGCTGATACAAAACAGATGTTAACATGGGCATTTAGAAACTTTAAGTCTCTACAAATAAATACTGCTGATCCAAGATTTGCTAAAAATGTAGGCAACCTGTCTATAGACGGAATTGATGTAATAACACCACAAATTATAAATGTCGATTCAAACAAATATATAACTCTCCCAAGGGATGTTTATTTTGAAGACCTAACAAGCACACTTACTTTTTCTGAAATAGACGAAAATGACCCATATTCTGTAGGCATGGCAAAATATTATTATAAAGACATACTGGTAGGAAGTGCATCAATTAGAGGAACAAAAACTTTAGATATAAATTCTATAGATATAAGTAATATTCCGACAAGGCAAAAAGATACTGATGAAATTGGAAGAAAACTTTCTGTTGTTCCAAAAGATTATCTTATAAAATATGAAGGCGGTCAATTTATAGTAAATCCTCAATTTATAAAATACTTGATAGTTTTCGCAGTAACCTTAATAGTTTTATTTATAATCTTATTCAATATAGGAAATCGAAATAAGAGATATAGATAACCATGTTCTGGTACCTCAGTAGGATAGAGGGCCCGCCTCCTAAGCGGGATGCCGCCGGTTCAATTCCGGCCCAGAACGTTGATAATAAAAAAGACCTAAGAGATTATCTTAGGTCTTTTTTAAAGAATTAATTATTTTCTTTTCTTCTTAGCAACTTTCTTAACTGCCTTCTTAACTGTCTTTTCAGCTTTCTTAACAGCCTTCTTTACTTTCTTAACTGCCTTCTTAACTGCCTTTTTAACTGTTGTCTTCTTAGCAGCCTTCTTTGTTGTCTTCTTAGCTGTCTTCTTTACAGCCTTCTTAGCTGTTTTCTTTGTTGCTTTCTTAGCAACTGCTTTTTTCTTTGTAGCCATTTTCTTTTCTCCCTTATTGTTTTTTTCTTTTTTTGTCACCTTAGGTAACTGGGTTTGTTCTTTACCTTCCTGAGAAATTTCCTTCTTAATTGATTCGAAGAGCTTCTCTAGTTCGGTAACTTTTGTGTCTTCCATATAACATACCCCCTCAAGTATTATGTAGCGATTATATATCATTTTTCATTTTTTGTCAAGCATTTTTTAGATTTTTTAGAAAAAATTTTTTTAAGAAAAAATTTTCCCAAAATTTTAAAATCATAAAAAATTTTTTCGAATTTTGTTTTTTGTAAAAAAAATTGGAGATCGTAGTCTCCAAAATTTTATACATCTAAGTTTTTTACATATTTGGCATTTTCTTCTATAAATTCTCTTCTTGGGACTACTTCATCGCCCATCAGAGTAGTAAATGTTAGGTCTAACTCGCTCAAAGCGTTCTCATCCATGTGTACTTGAAGCAAAACTCTAGTCTGAGGGTCCATAGTTGTCTGTGCAAGCTGCTCCGTATCCATCTCACCAAGGCCTTTGAAGCGGTTTACATCTACATTTTCGCCCCCTAATTCGCTAATATAGCGGTCTCTTTCAGCATCTGAGTAGGCATAATAGTATTTCTTGCCCTTCGCCACCTTGAACAGAGGTGGTTTTGCAAGATATACATGCCCCTGCTTGATGAGTTCTGGCATAAATCTATAAAGAAAGGTGAGCATGAGTGTTGCTATATGGGCTCCGTCTACATCAGCATCAGTCATTATGATGATTTTGTCATAACGAAGCTTAGATATGTCGAAATCTTTCTTGATTCCTGTCCCAAATGCCGTAATCATATCAGTTATCTCTTTATTGGCATAGATTCTCTCATCTCTTGCCTTCTCAACATTCAAAACCTTACCACGAAGTGGCATAACTGCCTGGTACTTGCTGTTACGGCCATCCTTTGCTGGACCAAGAGCCGAATCTCCCTCGACTATGAAAATTTCACAGAGCTTAGGATCCTTCTCGCTACAGTCAACTAATTTTCCTGGGTGACCAAGACTATCTAGGGCAGTTTTTCTTCTTGTAAGATCTCTTGCCTTTCTAGCCGCTTCCCTTGCCTTTCTTGCAGCATTTGCCTTCTCACATATGAGTTTTGCTATAGATGGATTTTGATCTAGGAAATAAGTAAACTTATCGGCAAATATAGATGCAACAGCAGGTTGAACCTCAGAATTTCCAAGCTTTTGTTTTGTCTGACCTTCAAATTGAGGATTTTCTATCTTAACAGAAATAATTGCACATAGGCCTTCTCTTATATCATCACCTTGGAAATTTTCATCCTTATCCTTGAGAATTCCCTTGCCGCGAGCATAATCATTGATACACTTAGTAAGGACCTTCTTAAATCCCTCAAGGTGAGTTCCGCCTTCTGGCGTATTAATATTATTGGCAAATGTATATATAACCTCAGAATATGAATTATTATGCTGAAGAGCTATTTCCACAAGGACCTTGTTCTTCTCACCCTCGCAGTAGAAAATCTTATCATAACTTGGAGACTTACCCTTGTTGATAAATTCTACATATTCTTTTATTCCACCATCATATTTGAAGACGCTCTGCTTTGGTTCATCTTCTCTTTCGTCAGTAAGTGTTATTCTAAGTCCTTTTATAAGGAAGGCAGTCTCGCGAAGTCTATGCTTTAATGTATCATAATCATATTCTAATGTTTCAAATATAGTATCATCTGCAAGAAACCTAACAAAAGTTCCTGTCTGATCTGGATTTATACAAGTCCCAACCTCAGTTACCTCGCACAATTTCTTTCCTCTAGAAAATTTCTGCTCATAAACTTTGCCATCTCTATATACATTAACAGTAAGTTCAGAAGATAAGGCATTAACTACAGAAGCACCTACACCATGAAGTCCACCTGAAACTTTATAACCGCCACCGCCAAATTTTCCTCCTGCATGGAGAACTGTAAATACGACTTCAAGGGCAGATACACCTGCCTTCTTATTTATATCGATAGGAATACCACGGCCATTATCAAGGACAGATATATAGTTTCCCTTTTCTATCTTTATATCTATTTGAGTACAAAAACCAGCAAGAGCTTCATCAACAGAGTTATCAACTATCTCATAAACTAAATGATGAAGGCCCCTGATACTAGTAGAAGCAATATACATTCCTGGACGTTTACGTACAGCTTCTAAACCTTCTAATATCTGAATCTGCTGGGCATCATAATCGCTGCCTTTTTTAATTTTGTTATCTTCCATATTTTCCTCTACTATATTATACCATAAAGCATATCAAATATCATTACATAGACCCATCAGGACCAGGGAGCTTATCATAATTTATAAAATCATCCTTAGATTTTTTAAGCTTAAGCTTAGACAAAATCAAATTTATAATGTTGTTATTCTTAGATGATCTTAAATTGGCTAACCTAACTTTATTTGCAGGTTTTCTCTGTCTAAAATTATATTCATTCTTAGGTACTTTATATGTTCCATTTATAATACTTTCTTTTCTCTTATATAAATAATATATGAAAATTGATATTATCATGTATACCCAAGTCTGAGGAATAGTAAACCATGTAGTAAAAAACGAGAAGAACATATAAAAAGCATACTGAGCATATATGAGTACAATAAATAAACTTTTCTTCTTAATAAATAAATCGTTGAGCTGAGCTGCAATCATTCCAAGAACGAAAGTAAATCCTGCAACTCCTAAAAATCCAAAATCAAAATATGCATCATAAATTATAGTAACTGTAGTAAGCTCTGGTTTATTTACAACATTATACAAGTAAACAAGCCAAGGCCACTTAAATTTTGCAAATGATAATGTAAATATTGGATATAACATCTTAAGTCCTAGAGACCTATGATAATCACTTCTTCCTACAAGCAAATTAAAATTCTCATAATTATTAGCTATATATGTATAAGGCTGAGATAGGAATATAGGTAGGTCAAACTTCATTTCAAATATGTCCTTAAGATATTGTGCGCTATGTGACCTTGCAAATGTTAAACCTATATAAGTTATTATTATTATAACAACACTTAATATTACTAAATTAGAATTCACTCTCCTCTTCATCAAGTAATGTGCAAAAAAAGCAAAAATGGTTCCCATCAAGATTTGTGAACGAGATACAAGCAGAACAGCTAGGATGAATGGTATGATCAATCCAGCATAAAAAATCTTATCTTTCTTATTGAATCTTGTACCATATATTATAGATATAGATGGAACAAGTACATGAAGTGTTGTTAAGTAGTGAACCCCCACTATATGAAATTCAGAATATGCATGAGGAGTCCCTATAGAGAATAGAGGTATAAATTTTAGAAAATACAATTCAAATAAAAAAGCACATATAGATATAGAAAGCATAACTATGATAATTTTCTTTATAAATCCTGATAGAAAATCATCATTTTCTTCTGTAGTTGATGAATAAAGGCTTGCTGGTTTTGCATATGTTAAAAACTGCCTTCTTTTATATTCTTTCCGCTTATTTATAGCATCATATCCAAGAAAGAAACATACCACAGCAAGATAGAAACAAAACCAGGTCATAGGAAGGTAGTCCTTAGATAAATGGCTTAATTTTAATAATGAAATTCCAAGGCCGCCCCCAAACCCTAGCACCCACAAACCCTTCAAATTGAGTGCGTTCTTGGCATCACTTGAAATGCTATAGTAAAGATATGCTGATGTAAAGATAAGTATAGCTGCTGCTGGATAATTATTTTGTGTTACAGAAAAGACTATAGAAAGTAGATATGCACTAGAAAATATTATAATATCATTCATAATATTAATTATCCGCTTCGCTTCTTGTTGCCCTTGGAAGTATGATTATATTGGATCTCTGGCCAGCTGCCTGCCCATCATCAAGTTGATCACTTGTAACAATTTCTATTTCAACATCTACTGTTTTTATATTATCTACTAATTTTGTGCTTGAATCAATGAGGCCTGTTATATCAACCTTCCTATGTACCGATTCAGACACTCCACTTATATCTATAATTGGAAGAACTATTGTCTTACCTGTATTAAACCCAGCAACAGAATATATAGCATTAATTGTTTCTGGAGTAATTTTAACTGACTTTACTCCAAAACCATCTTGTGGTGTCCCTGTATAATACTGAACAATTTTAACTTCTTGAGCAACATTTAATGAGGCTATATAACCAACGTTAGAAACAGAACTTGTTACATTAAGCGAATTAAGCTCTTCTCCTTCTTCATTATAATATTTAATAGGTGCTGTGCCTGTCCATGATGCACTCTTATCTGCAAGATCAACTACGATGGCAACTTTGTCTATTGAATCTATATCTCTCTTAGAGCCACTTATAAGAGCAGTATCATTCATAAGTGTTACATCGCCAAGAGTATATCCCCTTCCCAATGTTCCTTGACTTATATATGTTATAGGAAATTCCTTACTTGCATAATCATCAATACGAACATGTAGATATTTTGGGGAAATGTTATATATGTATATATTATCTAGATTAGAATTATCTTCAATATTCACCTTAAGTGGAATTGAATCGTTAGCACTAACTGCAGGTTTATTATCGTTATCCTCTCCTTCCATTGGAAGTTCTCTAAAATCAACATATGCACTCATATTTACAGCTGCCATATCTTCAGCTTTTGATGTTCTTACATAATAAGAAACATGGGCAACAAGTGGCTCATCTGTGTCATATGCTTTCCCTGACAAATCTGTAGTGTTTTTTAGTACTATAGGAACATAAATAGAAGATTCAACAAGTGGATCTACTTGCATAGTAGCAAAATACCATATTATAAATGCTAGTACTAAGCTATATATTAAATATTTTTTATTAGAATTGCTTTTCATCTATATCTCTTATTTTGCCTTTTTGGCGTTTAGTTTACTTATGGCATTGCTGATTTTGCCTATAACACTATTATCATCTATTTCTATCTTATCTTTCTCAAAGAATTTATTAAGTTTACTTGCAAACTCTTCTTCACTACTTACATGTTCAATTTTTCCATCTGAGACAATTGACACAGTACCAGTTTCTTCAGATACAACAAGCACAAGCGCATCAACAATTTCAGTAAGTCCTATGGCCGCTCTATGTCTTGTTCCTAGGGTTTTAGGAATTCTTAAATTTTCTGAAAGGGGAAGATAGCAAGTTGCAGAAACTATTCTTCCATTTTCTATTATTACAGCACCATCATGAAGTGGTGTGTTTTTTTCAAATATATTAATTAGCAGCTGTGATGACAATCTTGCATCAAGTAAGATACCTGTTGATATATAATCATTAAGTGGATCAGCACCACGTATGACAATCAAAGCTCCTGTCTTAACTTCACTCATTGAAAAGCATGCTTTAGTAAGTTCATTAACTACTGCATTACCTACCGCGCTATCACTATTTCCTTGGAACTGAGAAAAAATCTTAGAGAATACATTTCTATCGCCAAGTTTTAATATAATCATCTTAAGTTCATTCTGAAACAATATAACAAGAGCAACTGCAACAACAGGAAGTGCAGCTGTTATTAGATAAGATAAAACCTTAAAATTCAAAAACTGAATTAATGATACAAATATTGTTATTATGAATATACCTTTGATTAATGCAGATGTCTTAGTATCCTTAAACCATACGAAAATTTTATATATCAAAAAAACAAGAATAGCAATCTCTAAATATTGCTGAAATTCCATAATTCGAAATGTTGCAAGTATTCTGTCTATTGATCCCGACATAGTCCTTCCTTATGTTATGCTGTCGCTTCTACTACTGCTTTTTTATCTTTCTTAGCTTTTCTAGCTGATGGTCTGCCTGTTCCATAAGCTCTGATAGAGTTAACTATTGTTATTATTGAAACAACTATATCTGCTGTAAGAACCTTAGTCATAGTTACATTTCTTGTAAGAGCCCAGATTAAAACAGCAACTTTTATAAATATAGCTATAGCAATATTTTGCATAGCAATACGTCTTGTATGTTTTGATATGTCCATAGTAGTTAGAATCTTTGAAACATCATCTCCCATGATAACTACATCTGCTGCTTCTATGGCAGCATCTGTTCCAAATGTTCCCATGGCAACACCTATATCTGCCTTAGAAAGTGCTGGAGCATCATTTACACCATCACCTACATACACAACCTTTGGAACTTCTGCATCAAATAACTTATGCTTGCTTTCTGCTTCTTTACGATTTTCATCCATAATTTCTTGAAGTATTACAAGCTTCTGATCTGGAAGAAGTTCTGAACGATATTCATCTATTCCTGCTTTTCCAGCGATGTCCTCAACTATTTCTGGTTTATCACCTGATAGCATGTATATTTTTTCCATGCCACGCTTTCTTAATGTTGCTATTGTCTCATTAACATTTTCCTTGATTTCCTTTCCATTGGTAAGAGTACCTGTCTTATCGAAAATCATCTTGTTGGCAAATGAAAATGCTTCAAGATATTGACTACCTTTAATCAAAATATTGTTCTTGTTGGCACAAGCAAGTCCTGCAAAATATGCAACTGGAAGAGCAATAGTAAGTGCAGATGGACAAGCTGCAACAATAAATGTAAGAGCTTGGAAAACCCATGGCTCAAAACTATCCCTATACATAAGTGGAACGAGTACTGCCATAGATAGAGCAATAATTAATACGAATGGTGTATAGTAACTTATGAATTTTGTTATGAAATTATAGCTCTTAGATTTTTTAATACTTGGATCTTCTGTAAGAGCTAAAATTCTTGCTACAGTAGACTCTCCATATGGCTTTGTAACTTTAATCTGTATAGTGTCACCTATGTTTACACTACCATTTAATATTCTATTTCCCTTTTCTAGATTGTAATTATCAGTTTCACCTGTAAGTGATTGTGTATCAAGAACAGCTCTATCAGAAAGAAGTTCACCATCAAGAGGGATCTTTTCACCCCTTTCTACTATAATAGTTTCACCAACTGCTACTTCTTCTGGTTTAACCTTGTCACCATTTTCTCTTCTTGCAAATTCTGGCTTTATATCCATTACTTCAGATAATGATTCCTTAGAAATATCAACAGACATTTCAGATATCATATTACCTATTCTATATAATAGTAATACACAGAATGCTTCAGCATGCATCTGGAAGAAATAAGCTATTGTGGTAGATATTAAAATAAGGAATGTTTCATTGAAGAATTCCTTATTCATAATGTCATTAACAAACTTGATTATTACATCAAATACCAATATCAAGAATGCTATGTTGAACAACATAGTATAAGTTCTAGTATCATATTCAAAGCTAGACCTAAGTCTTACAGCAGTATAGAAAATTGCAAATGCCAATACTACTGATACAAAAAATCTTAAATTTCTCTTTAAAAAATTCATTATATTTCCTCTCCTACTTCTCGTATACCAAATTCTATATGTATTTCTTCTCTAACAAGGCTAGTATATATACTGTTTGTTTTTATAAATACTTCTCCCTTGCCTTGGCCATCAATATCAATTATATTTGTTGCACACATTTCATAAAATTTATGATGAGTGTAGTATGCTTCTCGTATTTTATTTATATCTACTATAGACGGCAATTTTGCACCTTCCACATATTTAGTCTTGGTTAAGTGTTCATATATTGTTTCTGGCGAAGCTTTCAAGTAAATAACATTACCTAAGTTCTGCATCCAGTCTCTAAACCTTGGACTTAATGGAATATCTGCACCAACATCTACTATAGCATCATATATTGCCTCATCTTCACAGAGTTCTTTCATTAATTCATTTTCCTTCTCTCTGTAAAGTTCTAAGCTGAATTTCTTACCAATATCACTAATCTGCATACCAAATCTTTGTTCCATTATATTGTCGGTACATACAAATTCTTTATTGTGAGCCATAGACAAACTATAACCAAGACTTGTCTTACCACATGCATGTAAACCGATTAAGAATATTGCGAACATTATTTCAAACCATCCACGAATTCTTTGAATGAAATTTGTGATTCAATATTTTTATTGTTCACACTATAAAAATTGAGTATGTTCTTGAATATCTTTGGATTCTTTCTTGTCTCAAGTCCTTCGCAGCCTGATAATAAGAATGAAAAGTTCTTCACATCATTATGGCTTTGAAATTCCAAAATCTCTGAAATAAACTTTTCTTCACTAGCCAAAGTATTACAGTAGAAATTAAGCTTTATAGTATTCATCTCATCAATATTAAATCCGGCTTTAACTACAGCACTATATACTTTATCATAAAATTCACTAGCACTCAAATTTATATCTATTTTAGCACCTGCGTAGCAAGATAATATATTATAATACCCAGCATTTTTTATCTTTTTAACAAGTTCAAATCTCTTTTCAATCACCGAACTATCCATACTTAGGTCTAGTTCCATATCCACATATGTGATTATCTTCTTAAGATGGCTGTTGCTGTATAGTAAAGTATATATTATATTTATCGCTTCATCATATTTATCTTTAGGAAAATACCCTCCATATTCTTTTGTTCTGAGAGTAATTATAAACCTAATTGATTCTAAGTTTGTGAAATAGTTGTGATTTTTAATTAAAAATCCTATTAATTCTTCAATTGCAGAAGTAATGGTCCTTGCGCCATTTATTGCTTCTATTAAAAATTTATCTATTCTCAATTCGATAAAATTTAATTTTGATTTATACTTATCATTGTTAAGTAAGTTAGAGATGGCTTTGATATCGCCTTGTAATTCTTCTATATTATTAACAATTAATGTTGCACAACAAGTTCCTATTCCACTGACAATATTTCTATATTGTGATCTAACCATATAGGCAATAGTTTTAGCATATTCCTTCTGTCTCTTAAGTACCGGTGCATAATACTTCTGCTTTTCACTATCTGACTTAGATATCTTCTTGCTGCATAGACAATTTTTATATCCTTTAATGATGTGATTATATATCTTAGATGCAAGTATGAAAGGAAATTCTATATATCTTTTAAGTGCAACACCAATTAATATATCATATGGGAAATGATCTACTACTACACTTTTAATACCTGCTCTATTGGCACCAAGAATATCTGTTGCAAGTTGATCGCCAAAAAATACTGCCTTGCTTGGATCTATCCCTAGATCATCACATGCTTCAATAAATTTCTTAGGTGATGGCTTACAAGCTTCATACTTATACACATCTGCATCTATTCCATATGCAAAATTTATTACTCTATCACGATAATTATTAGAGATGACACCATACTTAAATCCCATCTTCCTTAAGTTTTCAAAAAATTCTATACATCTTACATCAACTGGAACATTATCAGTTACACAAGTTCCGTCAATGTCAAATAAAAGAAGTTCATATCCTTCTTTCTTTAACTTCTCATAATCTACATGATAAAAAATAGTTTTGGCTGTGTCCTTAGGTAAAAACAAAATGACCCCTTATAAAAAATTAGCAGCGTTACCTATAAGTAGTAACACTGCTAATGCTGGTGGCCGGAATCGAACCGGCACGGGTGTCACCACCCACAGGATTTTAAGTCCTGGGCGTCTACCAGTTCCGCCACACCAGCAACTTA
>CAMJPD010000019.1 GCA_946407765.1 uncultured Lachnospiraceae bacterium | reverse complement strand
GTCTCCTGCCTCTTGCTTAAATGCTCTCAAAAATTTATATTGCGACTCGCTCGCCTCAACCTACTCTCTCCAAAATTTGTGTTGTCAGTATCCCTCCCCCAACAAAATTAAAAAATCACCCGCGAGGGTGATTTTACATTAGATAAAGGACTTTGTCCCTATCATTTATTCTTCTATGATCCGTCCTGACATTGGGTTTCGTTTTTCCATTCGCACAAATTCAACATCATCAAGTAATTTATCATCTGTTATTTTATACTTAAAATATAGATCATATTCCACGCTTTCTGAATCATCAAAATCAAAAAAGGATTGTGTTTGATAAGAAATAATAGCCAGTTCTTCTCCGTTTTCAATTGTAGAACCAGCATCATATCCCACAAACCTTCCCGCATGTTCTGTAATATCAAATTTATTTTTATATTTTTCGCGAAATTTTTCCGATAAAGGAAGTCCTTTCCAATTGCTTCTCTCAAACAACACTCTGAGCAAAGAAATATAATCATCAGTTTTCCTAGCCTCAATTTTGTTAGAATCAAACCTATGTTCCTCATAATGCCATTTTAACAGGAAATAACTTGATATCAAATTTATTAGAATGAAAAATATTGCAATTCTCTTTGGTGCTTTATTCATCTGACTTACCCCCTAATTTTCACCTATATATCTATAAACCCTATCAAATGCCGCTCCACTACATATTATATTATTTGTTGCAGGGTCAATATATGTTAAAGTGTTCTGCGGATAAACATTATTTACCTTCCCCCATCCAAAATTCTCATTCTCGTTCAAATATATATGTATGTGTCCATCGCGGGAAAGAATATCCCCTTTTTGTAATTTAAAACTTTTGTCAATTGGAAATATCTCAAATTCAAAATAACCATCTTTATTTAGATCAACTTTTTGGGGATTTAAATCGTATATTTCAAAACCCATATTTGACAATGCATATTGAAGTTGGTTGTGTCTTTCATTCAAGATATTACTATTAATTGAACTCCACTTATACTTAGAATTCTTGGATAATAAATTTATAAAATTTTTATCCATATTGTTTAAACAAGAAAATACAAATCTAACACAATCGTCACCTGCTTTTGTATATTCTCCAACGCAATTTCTAAGATTTTCGCAAGGATATAAATAAATATTTCCTCTCTTATCTAGTTTTATGTTTTCATAATATTTTTTTGCATTTTCAGTTGCTTTGTCATCAAACTCCGTTTCATATGTCGCTACATGATCTACATACCATTTACCCATTTCTTCTATTGAAGCCAAAAATTTATCAGATGATTCAAGCGAAACATCTTCGTTTCCGAATAACAAGTTCTCTATTCCTTCAAGTGTGCTCGCAATAAATTCGTTCTGTCTCTTTATACCCGCTTTGCACCTTTTACATACAATATACCCATCTTTAGTTAAGTTATCCAATGAATTATGTACTTTTAGTTTATTTCTTTCACTCATTTTTGATACACTGTGGCAGCTTTCTATATGAATCTTTAAAGATCTTTTATTTACAATATAATCTTTGTATTCAGCCATCATGTTTGTGTCATATTCTATTGGCGCATTAACAAAATAAGTTACTGCGCCGAGAGATAATATTGCTAAGAACAACCATATAATTATGGTACTAATAAACCTTACAACAAAATCTCTAACGCTTATAACAGCATTTATTATAAACCTAACTATAAAAACAATTGTGCGTGTAACACTATCTATTATAGATTTAATTATGTTTTTTAATTCTTCGACTACCTTCATTTTTTTAATTATTATTTACATTCTTACTTCTTTCATAGAAGGACTGCTGTTATCTGAATTATTTAAAAAGCTGCTATCTTCATCAAAGCATCTTTAAGTATCTTGGAAAAATTGAGCTGATGAATTTCTCCATATGTGTTTAGATACGCTGGTATCGACACATTTTTTCTAACAATCTTTTTGCTATATTTTTCATCGTATGCATCAGTATCACAAATCACGAGACTAGTTAAATCATTCTTTTTGAGCTTAAGCTTACTTTGTTTTGTAGGTTTTGGCAATTCATTGCCATCTTCAATCTCAGAGATTATGTAACCACATGCAGCATCTGTACCCATTGCAATGGCCTCTTCCAAAGTATCGCCCTCAGAAACGCAGCCCTTTAAGTCAGGGATAACTATCGTATACCCTGGCTTCTCCTCACATGGAGTTAGTATTGCTGGATAAATAATTTTCATATAATCACCTATAATTAATTCCTGCTTGTTTAAATATAGACTTTGCAGTTCCCTTATCCAAATCACCACGATGGAAAGGAACCGTAACCTTGCCCTTTTTTGTTAAATGCTTGTACTGCCGATGCGAACCTATTTGCCTTGAAAAAAACCAGCCATCATCCTTTAATATAGATTCTATTTCTCTAACAGTCATGAGATTATTATACACACTATGCGCATACGTGTCAAGTAGGCAAATGTTTAAACCCAAACCGTCACTTTTATCCAAACTATATGTAGGAGAGGGATACATGGCAAGCACGAAATTTGTGTTGCCAGTATCCCTCCCCAACTGTATATTATTGAAATAATAGATACCGCTTTACAGACCTACAAGGAATAATTTCAAGAATTCTAATTATTAGTAAACAAATCAATATATTAAATACTACCATAACTATTGTTGATACATGTGGGTTGCCTATTGTCAGGTATTTTGCAAATCCTCCAAACACATATCTAAGGGGCATGTGAATATAAAATATTGGAAGGGTTCTTCTAGAAATGGCTTCAAAAACTTTTTGAAACTTACATTCGTTTATATTACAGATTAATCTGAAAATGATAAACGAAGTAATCACTATTGTTATATCTGCATATGAGACGGCTCGATGTACTAGTTTTGCATCTAAATAATATGCCAACACTAAAACTAAATACACAACATTTGTTATTCTTATTCTAACCAAGAATCCTATCACGGGATATAAAATAAAATAAGGGGCAAAGTAATGATAAGCCTGTCGTAATTTGATTCCTGCTATATATTTAATACCAAAATATGGCAATACATAGAAATAAATTACTGCAATAATAAGCATGAGATATAAGCACTTTCTATTAACTTTATCAATAAACAGTTTAATTAACGGAAATAATAAATAATACCCTACCATTGGTTTAAGAAACCAGCTATTCCACATACGATCATTTCCTCTCAATACGAGAATTTCCGAAATTAACTGGTTTACATGAATAATGTCATGGAAATAAAACATATTAAATAAATTCCATAAAATGGTCCATATACAATTGCATATAAAGAACTTCAATAAATGATTTTTATAAAAAACTAATACGTCATTCGCGTTTTCAATTCTTCTTTCGAATAATATATAACCTGAACTAAAAAGAAGCAGTGGAACCCCCATTCGCCCAATTGCATAATAAAAATTAGCAGTATCCCCAATGTGCCAGTGATTAAAAAGAACCAGTATAATGCCAAATGCCCTAGCAATGTCTATAAATACATACCTTTTCTTCATTTAGTCACATAAAAAAAACCAGCTATCATTCACGTAGTTAGCTGATTTATTCTTTTTTATATTATTATTTTGTATCTTAATTAAAAGATTCTCTCTTTAGTATAAGAAGAAACTCAGAATTAGAGTTTCTTATTGTTTTCATTAAATTTTGCACTGGTCTTCTTCCATTTACATTTATAATATTTCGTTTATATTTGAAAAATCCATTTTAGTAAACAAGAATCTTGCAACTTGTACTACTTGTCGTTCTTCGTTGATTCTAAAAAATATATAATAATTATTTACCTTTGCTTTCCTATATTCGCTCTTCAATTTAATTTTTGAAACATAGCTACTAAAAATATACGGATTTTTGGCTATATCGTCGATCACAGTGTCTGCTTTATCCTTTAATTTTATTGCCGCATCTAAATTACATAAGACATTACTTATATAATTAGTTGTTGCATTCATGTCGTCAACATATCTCTGAGATATTTCAACATTATACATAATGACCTTTGTCAATTGACATGAGCTTATCGGCTTCTTCTCTTGTAAGCCATTTTACTCCGCTAGCATCATCTTGTTCAACTTCCATTAGTTTCTTATCAATTATGTTTATCATTTTTTCATCAATTACTTCATGTTCTAGTGACATATGATTTCTCCACTCATTATATGTTATTTATTAGACTCGTGTGCAAGTTACTATATTATACAAAAATTTCATTATTTCTGCAAATACATACTCTTTATGTGAGGGGGGAGGGGGAGGGATACTGGCAACACAAATTTTGGAGGAAGTAGGTTGTGGCGAGCGAGTCGCAATATAAATTTTTGAGAGCATTTAAGCAAGAGGCAGGAGACGGGCTGAGCAAGTGCGATGCCCGGCTCGCTGCCGTCCAAGTGAGACAGCCTTGCGCCGCTATAGCGCAAGGCTAGGCTCACGCAGGGCTTGCGCCATGCTCGAAAAAATTTGATATTGCGATATTGCTCGCCCTATAATACTTACGACGGCCAGGCAAAATTTCGTGCTTGCCATGTATCCATCCCCTACACTATACTAAAAAAATACTCACCTTGGTGAGTATTTTTCATTTTATTTTTGAATAAAGGGGACGGTTTGAATAATTATCTCCGTCCCCATTATTCTAATTAATTTCCTTTAGTTTTATTTGGAAACTGGGGGGGGGTGGGTGATGAGGCCGATTAGTTCTGGTTGTTCATAACATATTTATTGTTGTATGCCATGCACATTAAGTTTGTATTTTTTAGTAGTATGTACCATGCATACCAAGATCCTAAGCAACAGCATACAATTCCCACTATGTCCCAAATTAAAACTGTAGATCCATTTTCAGGAATTACCATACCGTATTGCTGAGCGTTTCTTTGAAGTTTATTACCTAGTTTAAATCTCCAGTATAATGGATAGAAGCCTGCTATTATAGAAGTGATGGTTCCTGCAAGCATAAGAGTTGAGTATGAATTCGCAAGACCAAACCAATTTACTGAATAACCATTTTGAGCTTGCCATATTGCTTGTTCAATCGCAGTTCTTGCAGGAGCATTAAGCATGTTCAGTACAAATCCAACTGCTGAAGCTATAAGCCATGTAAGAATAAACATTCCTACACCTGGCGTTGTTTCATATGGATCTCTACATGCTTCATTTACATCCTTTGCCAAATTGTGTATAAAGAAGAAACCATAAATACCGCATGTAATAAGATTTAAAAGGAAAAATACTAAAAATGATCTATCAGTCTTAAGGAATCTTGGCCCTCCATAGTTACCATAATTAGGATTAAATGACTGACCAACACTATCAATTGCTCTATTTACCTCTTCATCAACTCTGCTTGACACAGAGTCTATAGCTTGTTCCATATCTCCAAAAGCTCCGCCAACATTTGCCCCACAATATGGACAAACTTTGGTATTGTCATCAATTTGATTGCCACAATTTCTACAAAACATATTTTCCTCCTGTTAGTTTGTAAAATATTTTATATATGATCCCTCTACGTATATCTGCGTAGACAACTTCATTAGACGGATCAACTAGTCTTACAAGGTAAACTACAACAAATGCTACAATTATTAACGCCAATATAGTATTAAGTACATAGGCATTTATTCTCTTTTGATTAATAAATAAAAAAGCAATAATTGGTAGTGTAAATACTAATGGATGATAGTGTACTGCTCCGTTTATATCGCAATGTAATAAACTGATAACAGCTCTTGTCATACCACAGCCAGGGCAACATATGCCTGATAAAAATCTTGTTGGGCACCCTATGTCTACTATAAACAACACTAGAGCCATTACAGCCATTGTGAAAATCGACATTGCTAAATCATGTTTCACAATGAAATCATGTATTTTCTTAATTCTATTAGCTATCATAAATTATGTTTTTTATATTCATCAAGTTTACACATTATACCATTATTGATGCAAAAGCTCAACGAAGACAGCTTGTGTCCCTTTTGTCCCAGAGAGATAATAATCTTAAGTTCCTTTTATTCCTTCGTTCCTTTTATTCCTTGTTTACTATACCAAGCGCTCTTTCAATCTGTGCTGGCCAATTCGTATAATTAGTGGAATAAAAATTGCACAGTATCAACACATCATCATATTTTTCAATCTTCTCCCCTAGCATTTCCATGCACCAGTCAAAACTATATGAGTATCTTGGATCAAACACTACAATTCGCCTATAGTGTTCTGTTAAATAAGGAATTATACCATTGGCAAATGATTCTTTTACTACATATAAAGTTTTATCAGTTTTAGCTTCGGTATCTATGACAACTAATTTAGCATCACCGTTGATAAATGCAGCATATCCTTTTTCATAATTAACTATTGTAGAATCAAATTTCAGTATTTTATCGCCAACAGTTAGCGTTTTCATTTTACTTTTTGTAGCAGGGAAATAAGCATAAGCAACATCTTTAAAATCTTTAGTTCTTATATCGCCTGTAGATTCATACACGGTTCCCACAAAGTTATCGGTTAATAATTTTTCTTTAAAATATGATAGATCATGAGGTATCAATCCCATCATTTTACAATATTCTCTGTACCCATAATATGCTCCAAGCGCAGTCCAGTGATGATCAGATATGTAATAAATATATTCATCCTTATGACTATAAAGTTCATCATAACAATTAATTTTAATAATTGAATCATCAATCATATCTAGGAAACTTTTTATAAACTCTTTCTGATCACCTAGTGTTTCTATTAATTTTTTATCTTCTATAAATGCAGACTTAGTTGGAACTGGCATGACTGCAACTTTTTGATTTTTACTAAATTGAACATATTTATTTATCGAATTAGCTGTCTTAGAATAATTGCTCTTTGATGCATAGCCCGCAAAGTACGGTACTCCCTTATATAAAACATAGCTTCCTTGCAATGAAAAACTATTTACATCTTTTCCAACATTTTGCTCTGTTACTTCATCTGGGGCAAATAAATTCAAATTTATGTATTTTGTTTTACTTGCAAATTCATCAGGAATAGCATTCTGATTCTTGTAAACAGAATTAATTTTATCTAGGATGTCGGTGGATGTATTGTCTTCAGTATCTTCTAAATCAAAAAAGTTTTTACTATCTCCTAAAAATATTAAAGAATCTTCAAGTTCATAAGTATTGATTGACAACGCACTTTTTATGGACTTTGTCAAATCTATAGAAAAATCTCTTATGAAAAAATTGTCTATTAAATATTCTTCAAATTCCTTGGCAAACTTACCACCGGTTAGATTTTCATAAGTTAATGTTGGGATTTTTTTATATTCTCTTTTTTCTCTAATAGATACTAATTTATTATTTCTGTATATTAAAAAATTTAAGCCAATAACGGCAATAAAGAAAACCATTATAATTCTTGCACAATTATTCGTAATTTTACTCAAATCTTTCATCGACACTAAAACCTAAAATATAAAAATGGATTGTATGACTGACCTAGCATATTTATTGTAGAAAATGATATTAGTATTATTACAAGTATAGTTTTTAATACAATCGCTCTTTTTTTATCAATAAATAGATTTTCCATCAAATTATTTACTAACGGAGTGGTTAATATGACAGAAAGAACTATTAAAACAAAATTTTCCTTTAGTAGTGATACGGTCAGTGCATCACTCATTTTACCGCTACTAATCAGGAACATATTTTTAAAATTGGAAATCATCTTATCAAAATTTGTGAAATAAAATATATTATTTGCTATTAGTATTATAAAAATTGTCCATACTCTTCCAATAAAGTTTTCAAGCAATCCTTTTTTATTTTTAAACAATTTTATTAACACATATTTTTCAAACAATAATACTATACAAAAATAAAGGCCCCATAATATAAAATTATAACTTGCTCCATGCCATAACCCAGTGAGTGCCCAAACTATTATTAGATTTCGTATCTGCCCCGAATACTTTCCTCCTAGTGGTATATATACATAATCACGAAAAAAAGATGATAGTGATATGTGCCATCTTTTCCAAAAATCTGTAATTGTAGTAGCTATATAAGGATAATTAAAATTCTCCTTAATGTTAAACCCAAAAATCTTGCACAGGCCTATTGCCATATCACTATATCCTGAAAAATCAAAATATATCTGCAAGGCAAATGTGAACACACCTAGCCAGCTACCGAGCATAGAAATTCTTCCCATTTCTACACTAAAAATATCTTTGCACATTTGTCCTAAGACATTGGCTATGATAATTTTTTTAGATAATCCTATTGAAAATCTATACAATCCATTAATAAGATTTTCTGAACTACACTCTCTTTTTTCTATGGCCTGGGCTACATCCTGATAGCGAACTATAGGTCCTGCTATTAATTGTGGGAATAGTGAAACATATAATAAAAATTTATAGAATTGCTTTTGAGGTTCAACAGTTCCTCTTTTAACATCTATGATATAAGAAATTAATTGAAAAGTATAAAAGCTTATACCGAGTGGCAATGAAACATTAATGTTTGAAATATTAGAATTCAACAAAAAATTTATTGAATCAATAATTAAATTTATATATTTAAAGTACGCCAAAGACAATATATCCAATGCTATTATTATATAAAACGGTATATTATTCTTGGTATTATAAATAATTTTGGCAGATAAAAAATTTAAGAGTGATATTATTATCAATAATACAACTAGTATTGGCTCACCGAAGGAATAAAATATTAATGAAAAAAGCAGTAATATAATGTTTTTGTAGAACACTTTATCGTTAAGAAAATACAATACTAGCAGTATAGGTAAAAATATGTATACAAATGTAAGTGACGAAAACAACATATTTTTATTTCTTAGTCGTCATCCTCCGTGGTTTCAAAAATGCTACCGCCTAAATATGAATCATCTTCATAGAAGCTTCCGCCACCTGAGTAGCCGCCACCTAAATATTCTTCGTCGTAACTGCCACCGCCTGAATATTCTTCTTCATAACTTCCACCACCTGAATAGTCATGGTCTTCAGTTTCTTCTTGTGGAACATATGTAGTGTCATCAAAACTTCCACCACCCGAATAACCGCTATCAGTATCATCTGTGTTGTTATCATCTTCAACACTAGGTTCTACATATGCTTCATGGGTGCTCTCTTCAAAGTCACCGCTGCCTGAGTATGAATTATCATCAGATGTATTGTCATCATTATATTGATTTTCTAAACCAACTGAAGATTCTTCAAAATCTCCGCCGCCACTATATGCGCTTTCTTTATCTATTTCTTCTATATCTTCATCATTAAGAATTACATCATCATCTTCAAGTTTTTTCCAATCGATCTCATTAACATCATCAACAACAAATTCATTAACTTCATCATCAAAATCCCATCTATCATTTAATGATTCAATATAGTCTATATAATCTATGATAGTTTCGTCATGTGAGTCATCAATAATATTTTCTATTATAATATCTTCAAGATAATCTATATAATCAAGGTGGTCTTCAATAATTCTATCAACTACGTCCCAGTCATCTAAAATTTCTATGTAATATTTATTAACAAGACCTGTTCTAATGTATTTTTTTCTAACTCTGCCCGTAGAACTTGTTGTATAAACATATGCTCTTGGACCATCATAATATACATAATTTTTATTTACATAATGAACATTTGGAGTTCTGTTGTTGTAAAGATAAGTTGCTGTATATGGAACATTTGCACCAGGTAAAGTTACACCAGGACCAAGTGACGCGGTAATAATATATTTTGCATCTGGTCTTATTGTGCTTTGATCTATCTTAGGAATAGATAAAATTTTGGCAGGATAGGCCTTATTTCCTTGGTTTATAACCATGGCATCACCCTCTTTTAGACCGTGAATCTGACTATATGGAACTTCAAATGTAAACTGATTTTTTTGAAGGTCAACCTTGGCAGTAGTGCTGAGCTCTTGCTTAAGACCTCCTTCTACTGGGCTTGATGCTTTTACTTCTTTTATTTCTTTAGTTTCTTTCTTTTGGGCTGAATCTTTTTTGCTTTCAGATTTTTTTGTTTCTCCCAATTTTTCAGAAGTTTTTTCTTCCTTTGTCTCTGTCGCAGCACTTGTTCCAGCGCTTAACGTCTCTTCTGTCTTACCACAACCTACCATAACTATTAAGGCAAATGCTGCAAGCACAAAAAGTATGCCTGCAAACCTTAAACTATTAAATTTTTTAAATTGTTTATTTTTCATATATGCCTCTACTTTACTATATTCCTATATCAACCATAAAACTCCCCTTAAGGGGAGTTTTAAAATTTATTATTTCATCTGTGCTGCAACTTCTGCTGCAAAATCCTCGTTCTTCTTTTCAAGACCTTCACCTGTTTCAAAACGAACGAAAGAATTAATTCCAAAATTGCATCCTGCTTGCTTTCCTACGCTTTCTACATACTGAGCAACTGTCTGCTTTCCATCTTCTGCCTTAACATAAACTTGATTTAAAAGGCAGATTTCTTTAAGTTCCTTGTTAAGTCTTCCCTCAACCATTCCCTTAAGAATATTTTCTGGCTTATCTGGAGCTTCTTCCTTTGCCTGTGCAAGAAGAATTTCTCTTTCCTTGTTCTTATAATCTTCGCTTACGTCTTCACTACGAACATATACAGGATTGAGAGCTGCTATCTGCATTGCTATATTCTTAGCAGCTTCCTTTACTTCATTACTATCCTTATCTGTCTTCACATCAATAAGAACAGCGATACGTCCTTGTGAGTGGATGTAAGAAAGAACAAATCCTTCCTTAGCAACTAAAGTTTTCTTTCTTCTAATATGCATGTTCTCGCCTATGATTGCGATTTCACCTGCAAGAGCTTCAGCTACTGTCTTAGAAGAATCTTTCTTCCACTTTTCGTTTAAGAATTCATCTATATTGTCATCACTTGCATTTGAATCAAGTGCTTGAGCACATACATCTGCAACGAAATTTCTAAACTTTTCATTCTTAGCAACAAAGTCTGTTTCAGAGTTTACTTCTACTGCAACACCTTTCTTTCCATCACTTGAAACTAGTGTGTCGCAAATTCCTTCTGCTGCAATTCTACCTGCCTTCTTCTGAGCACCAGCAAGTCCCTTTTCTCTTAAAAATTCTATTGCTTTATCAAAATCACCGTTAGTAGCTTCAAGTGCTTTCTTAGAATCCATCATTCCAGCACCTGTCATCTCACGGAGTTTTTTTACATCTGCTGCACTAATTGCCATAATTATTCTCCTTTGATTAAATTGATATTGTGATTATAAATTAATTATTCTTGTGGAACTTCAGCTTCACTCATTGTCTGTGCTGCTGCTTCTTCCATCATATCTTGCTTTGCTTCAACGCCAGCATTACCTTGCTTTGCTTCTATAACAGCTTGTGCCATAGCTTCAACGATTAACTTAATACTACGTATAGCATCATCATTTCCTGGGATTATATAATCTAAATCTTCTGGGTTAGAATTTGTATCTACTATACCCATAGTTTTGATTCCAAGCTTTTTAGCTTCAGCTACGCAAAGCTTTTCCATCTTAGGGTCTACAATGAAAATCATTCCTGGGAGTTGTCTCATTTCCTTGATACCGCCAAGAGAGCTTTCAAGTTTTTCCATTTCCTTCTTAAGAAGAGCTGCTTCTTTCTTAGTGAAAGAATCAAATGTTCCATCTTGCTCTTGCTTTTCGAGTTCCTTAAGTCTTCTAATTCTTGATTGAATTGTCTTAAAGTTTGTAAGAATACCGCCAAGCCATCTTTGATCGATGTAGAATTCTCCACAACGCATTGCTTCTTCCTTAATAACAGCTTGTGCTTGTTTCTTTGTTCCAACAAAAAGAACTGTTCCGCCTGTTGCAACGTGATTTGCCATTACGTTGTAACATTCGTTAGCATACTTTTCTGATTGTTGAAGATCGATAATGTGGATTCCGTTTCTTGATGTGTATATGTATGGAGCCATCTTAGGATTCCATCTTGAGGTCTGATGACCAAAGTGAACGCCAGCTTCAAGAAGCTGTTTCATAGTAATTGCCATATAAATTTTCCTCCAGTTTTTCTTCTACTTAATTATCCGAAAGAGATAACCTTTGGCACTAGAGCTCTCCTTAAAATTAAGTATGAATATTTGCTTTTCGATTAAAAATTTTCGAAAGCCTTAAGATTTTACCATAAGTCACTATTCCATTTCAAGTAGGCAAATGCATAAAATTCCTACATAAATGCAATAGATTTACTATATCTGCCTTGCTTAATACTAGATTTTGTTTTTTAAGATTTCACCCATAAGATATAATGAGCCTGATACGATTATCATCTTATCTTCTTCATTGCCCTGAGTTTTACTTTTTATATATGGATATGGATCTTTTATAATTTCATAATTATTACTAAACTTTCTAATTATATCTTCAAGCTCCTTAGTACTATATGCTCTTTCATTGGCAACTGTTGTAATTAAATATTTTAATTCACAATCTAATGACGATAATGTATTAATCTTTTTTATAATATTTGATACATCCTTATCTTTGAGAAAGGCTAGCATAAATTCTAAACTTTTAATATTTTTATTCTTAATATCTGATTTTATTCTAGGAAGAATTGCATCAAAACATAATTCATTATGTGCACCATCAAGTACTATATAAGGTTTTTCTGAAATAACTTGGTATCTACCGTCCCAGCTGACACTACAAAATCCACTTCTTACATCATCTTCTGAGACATTATAACCTTCACTTCTTAAAACACCTATTGTCTCAAGGACTTCACAGGCATTATAAATTTGGTGCATTCCAACAAGATTTAATTTAATATTCTTATATTCTTTATAGTCAAATGTGTCATCAGCATTGTTTTTAATTAATTTAAAATCAGTAGGGATAATTTTGGAATTTGACTTATGTGCCTTATCTTCAATAATATCTCTGATTATTTTATTTTCATAATCATATATTACAAGAGGCGAATTATTTTTAATTATTCCTGCCTTTGCCTTAGTAATTTCTTCTATAGTATTTCCAAGCACTTCCATATGGTCAAAGCCTATATTTGTTATGACACTTACTACTACTTTATCAAATACATTAGTAGCATCGAACTCGCCTCCCATTCCTGCCTCATATATACATATATCGCACCCTTCATTATGAAAATATATGATGGATATAATAGTTAGAGTTTCAAAAAAGGTGAGATCAATATTTAACTTCCTTGATACTTCCTCAACCTTATCAAGTATACCTTCCAATTGTTCATCACTTATATCTTTATTATTTATTTTAATTCTCTCGTTAATACTAACTAGGTGTGGTGATGTAAATAATCCAGTTTTATAATTAGCCTTAGTTAATATACTAGATAAGCTTGAGCATACCGATCCCTTACCGTTAGTTCCTGCTATATGAATTATATTAAGATTTATCTCTGGATTGTCAAACTCGTTAAGAACTTTTTTGATTCTTGATATATCACGGATTTGTTTATTGTTAACATGTTTATTTATTCTATCTTTTATATTTTTATAATCCATCTAAAACTCCATGCCTATTGTCGTGCCATGTCTGCTCTTTCTTTATAACTTATGTAAGGTAATAAATTTTTTATGATTATATCATAATTATATTATTAATTATATAGATAATAAAAAAACGGCCGTAGCCGTTTTTTCTTTTAATACTTTCGAGATTATTCTGCCTTAATTGCACCTGATGGACAATCTGCTTCACAAGCTCCGCAATCTATGCATGTGTCCTTATCAATGTTGAATTTTGCATCACCTTCTGTAATTGCTCCTACTGGGCAATTTGATGCACATGTCCCACACTTTACACATTCATCAGTTATTACTCTTGCCATTGTTATTTCCTCCTAAATTAATTTCTTAATTATCAAACCTTGTTAAGTTCTGCAAGTACATCATCACAGTTAATTCCGTGAACACTGCATGCTTCCTCAAGTGTTTCCATTATAGATGATGGACAACCTACACAGTGCATTCCACATCCCATGAGAACGCCTGCATATTCATCACCCTTTTCCATGTTGAGTATTTCACCCATTGTTTGATCTTTAGTAATCATATTTCCTCCTTATATGTCACAACACTTATTTATGTTTATAGGCCATTAAGCCTTGGATAATTTTGCTATTGCATCTTCTTCCATCATCTTCTTACAATGTTCTTCAAGATATGCATTAGTTATTTTGTTAAGTTCTATCACTAGTCCTGCAGATTTTAAAACATCTATATCATTCTTCAAATCATCTGCGTAATCTTGCTCGTACTTATCAAGTTCGAGAAGAAGTAAGTATATTTTCTTCTTCTCATCCTTATATAATGAACTGCGAATATTTTTATATTTTAATTTCTTGGCTGTATCACATAAGAAGTCAAAATCACCAAATTCAATTGCAATCTTAGTTTTTATTATTTCATCCTTTGGCTTACTTACTGGTGGAAGATTGCCAAGTGGACTTCCTGGTACCTTTTCTACCTTAATAGTTGTAAATCCATCTCCACTTGCGGCAAATGATAAAAAGGCATTGAGGAGCGATTTTGCATTAACAGGCATCATTTCTTCTGGAAGCTCCTTGTAAGAAAAGTCTGAAAAACGTGGGTCTAACTCATATGGAATATCTGCTTTGTGGACAGCAACCTGGAGCGAACCATTCTCAAAAGGAATTGCTTCTATTGATAAAGTCATAGGAGACTCCATCTCAAATCCTTCACCTGTAGCAAAAGATATTATTTCATCGAATAGTTTCCTTGCTGGTTCAGAATTATAATTGAGCGTGGAAAGATCTATGCCTCTTTTCTTTAAATCTGTGCTTGATACTACACAAATTATTTCATCTCTATCAACTTTCTTAAATTTCATAATTTTCTTACTTTAAATCTACTTATACTAAACAAATATCTGGATTTATTTTATCACTTATTTATTGCCTTTACAATTGAGATAGTAAAACTTAATTTATTTTTAATTTTCCTAAAATCTCTTGTATTTATGGGCTTATCCCATATCCCATGGTTCTATAGTTGCTTCTGTATATTCTTCTTCTTCATCCTTCTTATCATAGAACTTAGTTATTTCAGCTTCGTATTCTATTTCTACCTTAGTAGTTAGACCATTTCTGTGTTTTGCAATATCTATGATATATTTTTTATCATTTTCTTCACTTGGGTTATAATCTTTATTTCTATATAATAAGCATACGATATCTGCGTCTTGTTCTATTGCACCAGATTCACGAATATCATATAGCGCTGGCGGTCTCTTTTTTTCTGCCTTTTCTGAATCACGGTTTACTTGCGCAAGTGCAACTACTGGTATATTTAATTCCTTGGCCACAACCTTAAGACCTCTTGATATTTTAGCTACTTCATCTTGTCTATTAGTATAATTATCTCTAGTTGTCATAAGCTGAAGATAGTCAACAAATATTATATCAAGCCCTCCAGGCTGTGCTTTTAATTTACGACACTCTGCACGAAGTTCTTGTATAGTAAGCTGAGCTTTATCTCTAATTTCTAAATTTGATTTTCTTAATTTCTCATCTGCTGTAATATAATTTCTCAGTTGAGATTCTTCAAGACTTGCCTTTCTTATTTTATCTTGAGGTATTCCTGCATAAATTGATATAAGTCTTGAATAAACCTGTTCCTTACTCATTTCAAGAGAAAAGAAAGCTGCACGACGCCTATCCTTAACTACTACATTAAGTGCCATTGATAGAGCAAGAGCCGTCTTACCAACTGATGGTCTTGCACCTATGATGATCAAGTCTGATTTCTGGAAGCCTGCTGTGATTGCATCCAAATCTCTAAAGCCAACACGAATACCTGTTATACCACCTTCATATTCCATGGCTTCTTGTATCATCATCATAAGGTTTTTAGAAATTTGTTGCAGTGTTGCGCTAGAACTCTTTTTGTTCTGCGCAATATCAAATACTTTTTGTTCTGCTAATTCTAAAAGTCCTTGGACATCTTCTACTTGTGGATCTGTGCACTCACTAACTATCTCTCTACAAGTATCAATTAATTTTCTCTGGAGTGCCTTATCATGAACTACCTTACATAAACTTGTAATAGAAGTAAGCGGTGCAACCTGTTGAAATAATTCTGTGTAAAAATCTTCTGTAAAAAGTTCACTTGGATATATATTTCCAAGCTGTTCATCATTCTTATATGATTTCATCTTCTCATAGAGAAGAACTGGTGTTATCTCTTCATGATTCTCCCAAAGCTTTATTATTTCCTTATAAAGAACCCCATTGGCTTTAATATAAAAATCTTCAGGAGATAACTCTCCTATTGCTAATGCTATTAGATTGTTGTCTGTTACCATGGAAACAAGTATTGCTCTTTCTGCTTCCTTGCTATATGGCACTTTCTGTAATTCGCTCATTATATTCCTTAAATATTTTATGTATTATTATGTCTACTCTGCTTTGATAACTACTTTTATATCTGCCTTAATGTCTTTGTAAAGTTTTAAACTTACTAGTGTCGGACCAATTTCTTTTATATTCTCGTCCATCAATATATTCTTCTTATCTATATCTACATTCAATTGTTTTTTTAATTCATCTGCAATTTCAAGCCTTGTAATAGAACCAAAAATTCTTCCAGCTTCACCACCTGCCTTGGCAGATATAGTAAGAGTTTTAGTTGCAAGCATAGATTTTAACTTTTCTGCATCTGCCCTATTCTGTGCATCAACACGTTCTTCATTTTGATTCTTAAGCTTTAAATTATTGAGCGCCGCTGGCGTTGCCTCTGTTCCAAGTTTCTTATTTATTATACAATTTCTTGCATATCCATCGGCAAGTTCAACAATCTCGCCCTTTTTTCCAACCTTTTTTACATCTTCAAATAATATAACTTTCATAATATCCTCTGATTAGTTTTGCATTTCCGTTTCATTAATTACTGCTTTCAATTTTTCTATTGCTTCTTCTACCGTTATACCTTCTATCTGCGTTGCTGCTGATGAATGGTGTCCACCACCGCCAAGCTTTTCCATAATTACTTGCACATTTATTTCATCAATCGAGCGGGCAGAGATGTGAACTCTATCATCAAGTTTTGTTAAGGCAAATGAAGCTTTGATACCCTTTGTTTCTATAAGTTCATTGGCAATTAATGCAATAGTAACAAGTGGTTGCATAGAAAGACTCGCATCAAATGTTGCTATAACATAATCTTTATTATAAATTTCAGCTTCTGTAATTGATCTAGATACAAGTTTTACTTCGTCAAAATTTTCTCTAAGAAGTTTACGTACAAAACTTACTTCTGCGCCATTTTGCTTAAGGAATGCTGCAACATCAAATGTTCTTGCGCCTGTCTGTGATGTAAAGTTATTAGTATCTACAACAATTCCTGCAAGGAGTGTCTCTGCTTCTAACTTTGTTAATTTAATATTATCATCAAAATACTCAAGCATTTCAGCTATCATTTCGCAAGTACTTGATGCATTAGGCTCTACATAAGAAATAACTGCACCTTGAATAGAATTTACACCAACTCTATGATGGTCAAATATTGCAATAGTATCAGCCTCCTTAATAAGTCTTGGTTCTTGAGAAATCTTCTCATTGTTATGGTCAACTATTACAAGAATAGAACTTTTATCGAACATATCTAATGCAGTCTTTCCAGAAATAAACATCTTCTCTGGATACAAACCACTTTCACTGTATGTCTTCATAAGTTCTGCAACAGGCAAGGTAATTGAATCTTGATTTAAAACAATATATGCTTCCTTATCCATAGAACGTGCCATGAGATATGTTCCTACTGCTGCACCAAAGCTATCCATATCTGCATTAGAGTGACCCATGATGAAGACGCTTTCTTTAATATCTAAAACTTCCTTGAATGACCATGCCTTTACACGAGCACGAACACGTTTTGTTTTTTCTTTAGTTCCTTCACGACCACCGTGGAAAGAAACATCCTTGCCATTCTTAATAACAATCTGGTCGCCACCACGACCGAGGGCAAGGTTTAAAGCAGTCTTAGCAAAATCATAAGTTTCTTCTATTGTTCTACCTGAAACTCCAACACCTATACTCATAGTAAAGCTGTTGTCTGTTCCTGCTGTTTCATTTCTTATCTCATCTACTATTTGAGAGTAGCTTTTCGTCTCACTTATTACATTGAAGTGTGACTTATCAAGTAGGAAGATAAATTTATCTTTTTCTAGACGCTTTATTACTCCTGAATTTTCTGAAATAAATCTTGAGAGTTTTCTTTCTATGAAAGATCTAAGAACTGATATTTTAAATTCATCAAGATTTTCTGAAACTTCATCATAATTATCTAAATTGATAAGTCCAAGAACAATCTTATTGTTTTCTAGAGCAAGTTTTGTTGCTTCAAGTTCTGTCTCATCGTAACATATAGCCATTACAAATTCAGATTGGTTGTCTTTTTCTTCCTTGGACTTGTCACTTGTGTCTTCTTTCAATTCTTTTATATTTTCAAATTCATTTTCATTAACACTTATAAGTTTAACTTGGTAAACCTTACCTTCATTAGAACTCATAACTATAGTTGGTTCTCCATCTACTGATTGGAGAATTTGTTTGGTAATTTCTGTAAAGAGGCCACATATATTCTTACCTACATCATAGTGACCGCCACTTATATTGCGGAAGGCATCATTGGCCCAAACTATGCTACCATTTCTTTCGCAGAATGCGAGCGGTGTTATATTGGTCTGCATAAACTGATGCTCACCTGTCTGAACCATAGAAACAAGTCTCTTTTCATTGGCAGCAGACACACGAGATATTACAACACAAAGGAATGTGGTTGCAACGCACATGATGAATGAAACTATACCAAAGATAAATAAATCATCCGTAACAAAAGTAGAAGGTGTTGCATAAACAATGATGAAATAAATTATAAGTAACACCAACATGTATATAGGTATCAAAAATAATTTTCGTGCCACCTTTTTTTCCATGGGTTTTATATTATATCATATTATGAAAATTAAAAAAAGAAAGTAAAATATAGTTAATTAAATAGATATTTATAGTAATCGTTCATTATATTAAATTTACAATAATTAATTAAATTAAATGCTTCAATGAGTTTAGCATTATCTTCATTTACGATATTTTTTGATAAACGTTTTCTGTTTCCCTTTTCATCTATAAATAAACCATTTTGATTAATTGCGCGGCCACTTCTTTCTGAAAAAATATCATTTCCTGGATACAATCTACTGTCAAATTCTAAACCAAAAAGATTTAATAAAGTTGGAGTTATGTCATGAATGCTTGTTACTTTATCAATTTGTTTTTTATACTGCATCTGACTTTTTTCTAATGAACCAGACCACAAAATTATATCTGTTTTATCAACAACACTTATGTCATTATAAATTTTTTCATCATTATAAAATTCCTGTAAGGCATCCATTTTATCATCTTTATTTATTTTTACATTAGTAAGGCCATATGGATAGTGATCTGGAGCAAAACATATAACTGTGTTTTCAAGCTCACCGTCTTCTTCTAACTTGTTAAGCAAGAACTCTAATCCTTCTTCAAGATACATATTTTTAGCAATGTAATTTTTTACTGGATACGAAAACTGATCTTTATATTTTTCATCAACTTTTTTGTAATACTCTAAAGCCTTACCATCTAGTGCTCCATCATATGGTTTATGAGCATTATATGTAAGTAAATAAGCAAGATATGGTTTATCCTTTTTTACAGTTTCATAGGCGATTTTTATTAGATCTATGTCATTAGTATTTTCATTTTGAGATGCTATAGAAAGTCCTGTATCGCTAGACATATAAGTATCAAAGTATTTTATGTAACTTTTATCTCTTCCATAAAAGGTTGATAGTGTATTAAGGAAAGCATATGTATTATAACCTGCCTCTTTTAGTTTAGAAATAACAGAAAATCCCATGGTGCTTCCCCTAGAGTTTACGAATGATGTGTCATTGTACATTGGAAGCATACCAGTAAGCAGGGAATACTCTCCTGTTGCCGTACTACTTGACGAATGTGATTGGTACAGATTATTAATCCTAAATCCATTATTAATGAGACGATATGTTACTGGAAATAATTCCTTATCTACGAGCCTACTATTCCATGATTCAGCGCAAATGATGATTAAGTTTTTGTTTTTGAATAAACCTGTATAATCGTTTTTCTTAGTAGGAATTCTATTTTTTATAAAATTATTTATCTCATTGTAAACTTTTCTTTCTTCTTTATTTATAATTTCATCGAAATCTATATCTATAATATTGTACTGACTCTTGTCATAGCTTCCTAAAGCTTCTTCATCTTGGTAATCCAAAATGTTTATATTGTCTAAATGCATTATGTCACAAAAAGATGCTACCTTAAGACCATTTCTTTCCATGTTAGATAAAAAATCAAATGTATATGAATCTATAGAAATTAAACTTAAAACAAAAAAAATGATAGATACTGATAATGTTATAATTTTTTCTTTTCTATTAAATAAAGGTGCTTTGTTTTTTGAAGTTCCGAAAAATACTAATTTTGAAATATATATAAACAGTATTACTAAAGATAAAAGAAAAAGTAGTAATGGAAGCCTATACATTACTATATTATAAACATCTGTTCCATATTCTGTCATTATATTTTGTAAATTATAAATAATTGTATA
>CAMJPD010000018.1 GCA_946407765.1 uncultured Lachnospiraceae bacterium | reverse complement strand
TTTTGCTTGGGTCAATTAATGCATCTTCTTTATGAATTTTTTTTGTAATTATAGGCTCTATACCTGTATCTGACTGTTTAACTTTTTGTATATTATCTAAATTTTTTAATGTCTTAATTAATGTATCACTTCCAAGATAAGCAAGTTTATTAAATAAAGTCTCTGCTGTATCATCATCTTCTATCTTAATTTTTTCTATTGATAGAATATCACCAGTATCCAAATCTTCATCCATGTCCATAATAGTAACTCCCGTTTCTTTATCTCCATTTAAAATTGCAGACTGTATAGGTGAAGCACCGCGATACTTTGGAAGTATTGATGCGTGGACATTTATAAATCTTTTTTTATCAAGCAACCTCTTTGGTATAATCTGACCAAATGAAGCAACTACACACAAATCAGCATCTTTAATAATTTCATCTACAGTAATATCATTCTTGCAACTATCAGTTTGATATACGCTTAAGCCTAGACTTATAGCACTAACTTTTACATCTGGAGGTGAAAGTTCCATCTTTCTTCCTGTTTTTTTATCACATGCTGTAATAACCTTTAGTATTTCAAAATAATTATCACTAGCAAGTTTCTTAAGGATAATACTTGCAAAATCTGGAGTTCCAAAATAAACTATTTTCATTTATCGTTTTCCTCTTTCAATTCATAGAACTCGCCGTCTTTTACTTTACTATCGTATAATATTCCATCAAGATGATCATACTCATGCATAATTATTCTTGCGAAAAAATCACTTGCAGTAAGTTCGAAATGTTTCATATTTTCATCATATGCTGAAACCTTTACCGTCTTTGGTCTTGAAACAAGTCCTGAGTGTTTTGGTATTGAAAGACATCCTTCGCTATCTTTGATTTCTTCAGAACTCTTTTCAATTATTTCAGGATTGACAAAAACAAATACTTCTCTACCATTTTGCAATAATTTTTCTTTTTTTACTTTTTTTTCTTTAGAAACACTTTCGTTATTTTTTAAATTGTCTGTTTCCTCTACATTTTCTTCATCATCATCGTTTGGATTTGCAATAAATATTCTTTTTAACACTCCAACTTGAACAGCAGCAAGACCACAGCCGCCTTCATGCTCCATAGTTTCCATCATGTCTGTTATTAATTGCTTTTCTCTTTCTTTAATTTCCTTAACGGGTTTTGATATTTTATATAAAATATCGTCACCTTCAATTCTTATATTTCTTAAACTCATACTTTACCAACTTACAAATTCGCCTTCTCTAACTTTCTTAGCATCATTAACAATACGGTCATAATCAGATAGGCCATAACTTGTTCCCTTTTTTATTATTGCATAATCATTATTAGTACTTAGTATTTCAATATTTCTAAATACAGCGTATCCCTTATTAACATTATAAGCTCCATATATTTTAGTAAAAGATTTAATCTCAAGTCTTTCAGTTGTTGATTTATATAGAAAATCTCCTATGTTCAAATTCTCATTAGCGACAACATAATAATTTGTATCATCTTCTTTTGAGATTTCAACTTCTACAGAAACTGGATTACCACCTTCTAGTTTATAAAAGCTTCCACTACCATCCTCATTAAGCAAAAAATAATCTTTAGGAATAGCAATGCATTCTTTCTCAACTATTGCTTTAGAAGGTATCTTAAGTCCAACGACCTCATTAAATACCATTTCAAAATCAAGAGATCTCCTATCAAGAAATTGTTCAATATACTCATCAAATGTAAGCATATAATATTCTTTATTAGATCCACCTTGTACCTTTGATAAACTAGCATAAGTGATAAGTCCCTTATTTGGAAAATTAATTTTAATTCTCTTAGATAAATAATTATCGTATCTATTGTTCTTTCCTTCAAAAACGACAAACCACTTATCATTAGATACAATTTTCAATAATTTATCGCCTTTGCTAACAAATTCGCCATTTTGAACTATATTGAAAAACTCATTAGTATTAACATCTTTTGGAACAAAACTGTTTATAGAATCATTTTCATGTCCATCAATTTGATAAGATACTACACCAGCCGATTGTGAATATGCGGCATCAAGCGCTGTAATAGTAGTTCCGCTTTGTAATTCAGAAAATGTATTATCCTTTACTAACTCATTAAGATAATTACCTAAATTCAATTTAAAATTATAAATTGTCTGGTAATTATAATTAGATAAATCAAAATAATTTTCGGTTATTTTCTTCTTAATATCTTTATAATTATCTGTTGAGAATGAGATATTTTTACTAATTATATTATTATCATTTGTAACAAGATATAGTAATGTATTTTTAGAAATTCTAGTATTCTCATATACAAGTGCACTTAAATATCCATTTTCACCTGCTTTATAAACTTCCTCATTTCTAAAAATCTTACCCCTTACTTTTTCAGAATTTGAAAGTATGCCTTGGTTTACTTCATAGACAACAATATTATTTCTTGTAATGTGCATAAACAATGATAGTGCAATATAGCAAGACATTATAAATCCCATTACAAATGTTGGAAAAATAATTTTATTTTTCTTTTTATATGACTTATTTTCTTGTGTTACTATTTCTTTTTTCTTTTTCATATTAATATGAATTAACCATATTTGCCATATTTCTATAGAGAGATACTCTAGTTGGAAGTCCAAGCATTACACTTATATATTCCATTTTCTTATCTGCATTCATAGACATTAATATTAGACAATATCCTGCCTTACTAGTGCTGCCTGTTTTACCTGCTTCAATAATTATGTTATTAAGTCTGTATTCTTGAGTTGAATGAAATAAATTGGTAGACTCCCAAACTTCATTTCTAGCTCCACCTGTTTTAGTTACAAATTCTGCAGTATAAGATGACTTAGAAGTTATTTCTAAAAACTCACTATGTTCCACAATTCTCTTAAATAATAAATACAAATCATATGCTGTTGATGTATTTGCATCATCTAATCCACTTGGATCTACAAAATTAGTATGTGTCATACCAAGTTTTCTAGCTTTATCATTCATTAAACTTACAAAATTAGTACCCGTGCCGCTACCAACAAATCTTGCAATTGCATTAGATGCATCATTCCCAGAAGGTATAAGCATTCCGTATAAAAGCTGCCTTAAAGTTAACATATCACCAGCTCGTAACTTTGCTACAGATGCATTTCTTTCTAAGTCTGTATCTTCTTCTTTAATTTCTACCTGAGCATCTAGATTCACTCCTGATTCGAGTACAACAAGAGCTGTCATAATTTTAGTAAGAGATGCTATACTCCTTTTAGTATAAGCATTTCTATATTTCATCTTATATTTGTCATCTTTATCTTTTAAGCATTGTAGATAACTATCGGCCTCTATACCATTAATCAAATTGTTTTCATTCATATTTCCAATATAAAAATTCTTGGCAAACGAATCTGCATACTTTGCCTCATTATCTACATTGTATTTTGCCCTCATTCTATTAATATCGTATTCACTACTCTTGCCTACGCAAGATGCGCAAGAAAACAATAACAAAAAGAACGAGGCAATTATAAAAAGCCTTGTTTTTTGCATATATTAATTATAATAGAAATAGCCCATTTTTTCAATAAAAAACCCCTATACTAGATAGTATAGAGGTTATTACTAGGCAAATAACTTATTATCTAAAAAACAAAAGTAACATTCCAGCTGCAACAGCAGAACCAATTACACCTGCAACATTTGGTCCCATCGCATGCATTAGTAAAAAGTTTGTTGGATTATATTTTGCTCCTTCTTTTTGAACTACTCTAGCTGCCATAGGAACTGCTGAAACTCCTGCAGCTCCAATCATAGGATTTACTTTTCCTTTTGTAAGTACACACATCAGTTTTCCAAGTAAGACTCCGCCTGCAGTTCCAACACCGAATGCAATAACACCAAGAACCATGATTTTAATTGTAGATAAATTAAGGAATGCTTCAGCAGATGCTTTAGCGCCAACTGAAATTCCAAGAAGAACTGAAACTATATACATCAGAGAATCCTGTATACACTTTACAAGTAAAGGTACTCTCTCAGATTCTTTTAATAAATTTCCAAGCATCAACATACCAATTAGAGATGTAGCATCTGGAATTAATAAACAAGTAAATATAGTAACAACTATTGGAAACAAAATTTTTTCTTCTTTACTAACTTCTCTTAGTTGTTCCATCTTAATTATTCTTTCTTCATGAGTTGTAAGAGCTCTGATAATTGGTGGTTGTATAAGTGGAACAAGAGCCATGTATGAATAAGCAGCAACAGCAATAGAACCTAGCAAATGTGGCGCAAGTTTTGATGTAAGAAATAGTGCAGTTGGTCCATCAGCTCCACCAATAATTCCAATTGATGCAGCTTCAGGTCCTGTAAAACCAAGAACAATTGCACCAATAAAAGTAAAGAATATTCCAAGCTGTGCTGCAGCACCAAGAAGTAATGATCTTGGATTAGCAATTAACGGACCAAAATCTGTCCCGGCACCTATGCACAAAAATATTAACGGTGGATATATACCAAGTTCTATTCCTTGATATATCCAATATATAAGTCCGCCACTTGATGCAGCACCATTTACAAATTTATTAAGTTCAACCACGCCTGGCGCACCATGCTCCATAAGTCCTGCATAAGGAATATTTACAAGTAACATTCCAAAAGCAATAGGAATAAGTAAGTAGGGTTCAAATTCTTTTACAATTGCAAGGTAAAGCAATAAGCATGCTATGCATAACATTATTAACTCACCTGGGACTAAAAACTCTCCTACTTTAGTTGTAGCATTAAATAGGGTAGATAAACCCATTGAATTCCAGAAGTCACCTAAGATTTTAAGCAAAGGTTCCATAATATCTCCTATTAGCCAACCTCAATAATTACATCGCCAGCAGCAACTTTTGTTCCCTTGCCAGCTACTATTGATTTAACAACTCCAGAAACTGTAGCTGGAATTTCATTTTCCATCTTCATAGCTTCTACAATAGCTACTACATCTCCAGAATTTATAGACTGACCAACACTAACTTTAATATCAAGAACAGTTCCTTGTAGTGGAGCAACTATGCTTCCACTTCCAGCAGCTTTCTTAGGAGCTGAAACACTTTCAGCTTTTGGAGTACTTACAAAAGACTCAGCCGTACTTTGATTATTTGAAGCATTAGAACTTACAATCCCATCATCATAAACTTCAACTTCATGCATTACACCATCTACTTTAATACTAAATTTTCTTACTGCCATAATATCCTCTCTTTATAAAAATACTTTATTTCCACTTTGGAACTCTTTTTATTGATTTTATAATTATATTATTAGGTGATTTACCATCAATCATACATATTGCAGCTGTAATTGCCGCTACAACTTTTGTATCAACTACGCTGGCACTAGGTTTTGATTCAATTTTTATATTATCTAAATTTTTGTTTACTTTTGGTTTTTTATTTACAAAAAAAGCAACAATGTCAGTCATATAAGAAATTAATAGTAAGACAATAAATACTACTGCAATAGAAAATAATGATATAAAGAATGCATCTGATATTTGAACTTGCTCTCCATACATATAGTATGACCCCCAAATATTCTATTTATTGATTATATCATATATTTGCTAAAGTTATAATTATATAAAAATGCTCTATTAATCTACTCTTAAAGCATCAATTGGATTAAGCATTGCAGCTCTTTTTGCAGGCAAATAACCAAATATAAGGCCTATGCCTACTGATACAGAAAAGCTTATTAAAACAGCAGCAAGTGTAGGATAAGCATCTATATCCATAGCAGCGCCTATACTTTTTGTTACAATTGCTCCTAGAATTATTCCTATGATACCTCCGAGCATAGACGTAACAGCAGCTTCAATTACAAATTGTTGCATTATTACACCCTGCCTTGCACCTACAGCTTTCCTTATACCAATTTCCCTTGTTCTTTCAGTTACAGATACAAGCATGATATTCATGACACCTATTCCAGCAACAAGAAGTGATATTCCTGCAATACCACCAAGCATCACGGATAAAGTCCCAACTTGTGTATTTAATTCTTTTATAATTGAATTCATTGCATTAACATTATAAAAGTTTGTACTTTTAAAATGCTTGAATAACATATCTTTTAATCCCTGAACTATTTCAGTTGTATAATCAGTGTCACTTGATGTAAGTACCCAGCTATTAATAAAAGAATTCCTTGCCATAGTTATTGCAACAGTATATGGAATCCATATAAAATCGTCAGAGCCACCTTCCTCAAAGCTATCCTCATCTTTCATTTCAAGAACACCAACTACAGTAAATGGTCTGCCATTAATTTTAAGAGATTCACCTAGGGATGCTTCTGCACTATCAAATAATTCACTGGCAACATACTGACCAATAACACATACAGTCGATCTGCCAGCAACATCAGAATATATAATGCCACGCCCATACTGGATATCACTTCCATCAATTTTAAGATAATCTTCGCTAACACCAGTAACAGTAGTCTGGTCTAAGCTTTCGTTTCCCTTTTTTACAGTTGATGTAACAGAAATAGATGGAGATATTCCATCAAACCATTCTGCATGCTCATCAAAAAATTCATACATATCATTTTCAGTGATATGTCTTGAATTCATATTTCGAGCAAATACATTTATTTTATTAGCACCCATAGAAGTAAATGAATCAATTATACTTCCCATGTAAGCAGATACTATAGAAATGAGAACGATAACTGCAGCAACACCAATAATAATACCGAGCATCGTAAGAAACGATCTCATTTTATTACTCCATATTGAATTTACAGCAAGTTTAAATGATTGAAGCATATTCCTCACTAGTCCCATCAAAATTTATCTTACCATCTTTAATCCTAACTACTCTTTTTGCCTCTACTGCAATTGAATTATCGTGAGTAATTATTACTACAGTATTACCTTCTTCATGCAATTGTTTTAAGAAATTAAGTACTTCTCTTGAAGTTCTTGAATCAAGTGCTCCTGTAGGTTCATCAGCAAGGATAAGAGAAGGATGTCCTGCAAGCGCTCTTGCAATTGATACTCTTTGTTGCTGACCACCTGATAATTGCGAAGGTTTATTTTTATATTTTTCACGAAGGCCCACTTTTTCTAAGTTCTCTAGTGCAAGCTTTTCTCTTTCAGAGCTTTTTACTCCAGCATATAAAAGGGGTAATTCAACATTTTCTAATAGATTTAATTTAGATAATAAATTATATTGTTGAAATATAAAACCAATCATCTGATTTCTTATTATAGCGAGTTCATCATCACTCATATGTGCTGTATTTACACCACCAAGGTAGTAATCGCCACTTGTTGGCTTATCAAGTGCACCTATAATATTCATAAGAGTAGACTTGCCTGAACCAGATTTTCCGACTATGGCAACAAATTCTCCTCTATTGATAGTTAGATTGACATCATCATTAGCATATACTTGTTCGCTACCTGTGATATAAATTTTATAAATATGTTTCATTTCAATCAAAGGAAGATTTGGATCAATTTTTTTCTTAATTGATTCTATAGTTTTATCCTTACCAAAACCAAACATATACTACCTTCTCATACCACCAGGAGGAGGACCTCCCATTCCACCACCCATTCTATTATACATTCCAAAGCCATTTTGATTTTGAGATGTGGACTCATTAACATATATCTCATCACCTTCTTCAAGGCCTTCTACAATTTCAATAAAGTTATCATTACTAATTCCTGTAGTCACTTTTACAGCAACAAATCCATCAGGAGTATTGTTTATAACTCTTTGTCCTATTCCAGTCTGATCAACGTTCTTACCTGAAACACTCTTAGATGTTTTTCTAACATATACTACGTTCCCTCTCTGTAGTGCATCTGATGGAATTGTAAGAGCATTTTCTCTTGATGCAAGTATTACATATCCATCTACATTCATTCCTGGAATTAAATCACCAGTCTCAGTTATAGTTACTCTAACAGGATAACTAGTTACTCCATTACTATTAGCAGCGACGAGACTTACTTTAGTGATTTCACCAGTAAATACTTTATTATTGAACGCATCTGCTTGTACATTAACTTTCTGCCCTACGGTAACTTTTGTTATGTCCATTTCATCAATACTCATATCAAAATATAATTCTGATAGATCATATATTGTTGCAAGAGTTGTTGCAGTATTAGTTTTTTGAAGCTTATCTCCAGCTTTTACATTTTTTGATATAACCGTTCCGTCAATTGGCGCTTTTATAAAATATTCTTCATATGTATCTTGTGAATTTTTAAGGCTATTTTCAGCTTGTATTAATTGGTTATTAGCAGTTTGATATGAATTTCTCTTAGATGTTATTACATTCTTATATGAATCAGAGGATATTGAAAATAATGGATCTCCAACTTTTACATATGATCCTTGTGTAATATACACCTTTTCAACTTTTACATTATTTCCATCTTCAAATGCCACATCAACACTCATCTTAGCTTTAAATTGACCATCACCTAGACTTATAAAATTTCCAACTACTGCAGTTGCATTATTATCTTCTGTAAGTCCCCCTGGATTATTAACAGTGAAAGTTACATATCTTGCAAGTGCACCACCATTAACAACAGCGTCCATACTACCGACACCACTAACACTTCCAGGAAGTATTTCATCAGTTTCAGAAAGTATCAATGTTCCACTCATTCCAACATGTATATTTTTTGCATCAGAAGATAAAAATGGTATAGATATAGTCATAATTGTGTCATCATAAATTGTTCCTATAACTGTATTAGATGATAACACGTCTCCAGTTTTAATATTGACAGATTTATAATATCCTGTAAGATCTGAATGACATATATTTCCTTCATACTTAACAAGGGCTTTATCATAATTTTCCTTAGCATCATCATAATCCTGAACAGCCTTAATATATGAAGCAGATGCATTAACAACTGAACGCCTTGCAGATGATGGTTCAACAGTAATTAACAACTGGTCTTTTTTAACAATATCACCTTCCTGAAAATCAGCAGATATAACATCTCCTTCTACAAGAGATGTAATATTATACGAATCTTTAGCAGATAGTGTTCCGGAACCTGATAATTCGCTGCTTAAATTCATACGTTTTACAGTTTGAACTTGTTTATTTATTTCCTGAGTCTGCTGAGCCTTTTTAGCAGATGCTCTCATAAACATTATAATTAATATTATTGCAACTATAGCTATTATAATATAGAGAACAATTTTTATTCTTTTTTTAGATTGTTTTTTTCTATTATTAATTTCTTCTTGTGCCTTTTCAATTGCAAATCTATCTTCTGCACTTAAGTTTTCTTTTTTGAATGAATCAGAACTTACGCCACTTACGCCAGATAGCTTAATAAGCTCATCCAATTCTTCCTTTTCTATATCATCCTTAGACGCACCAAGTGGTTTTATTTTTGTTTTAAATTTATCATTTATGAAATTTATTATATTATTAATAAATTTATATATAAAAGGCTTAGCATTATTTGATGCATTCTTAATACCGCTGACTATACCAGCTGTTTTTTCTTTTAAATTGTTAATAATATTATTATTCATTAATTTATATGTATTGTATCTGTATATAAGAAGGCAGAAGTTATATTTCCAGATGATGCAACTACATCATCACTACCGCTTGTCGAAATCGATTCTACAATTATAATAACCTCATCACCTATTTTAATTGAGCCAGCAAATGAGAATGCAAACTTAACCTCAGCATTACCAAAAGTATATCTTGATTCATCAATTTCAACAGCATTTGGAGTTAAGTTATTAGATTGATCATAATATATATTTTCAACATAGCCCCTAGTAACAAATACTGTTGAGTCCTTCGATACACCATTTCTATATGCATAAACAGTATTAGTTGGCTCATTAAGATATAAAACCAGATATCCATAAGTATTTAATTCATCAACAAGTTGATTATATGTTGATGCAAATCCATTAAGGAAATAATTTCCAGCAGTAAAATCAAATGGTAAATATTCATTAACAGAATGTTTTCTTTTTGCAATTATAGGTCCAGTAAGCGTAGTCCTAATCATTTCATTAGCATTTAATTCTTTGCTACTATCAAGAGTTAGTTTAAATATAGTGCCATATATTTCGTTACTACCTTTTTTATTTTCTCTTAAAGTATTGTAGATTGCATTAATACAATCAGTTTTAGTCAAAAACTCTAACTGATTTTTATTTATATTCTTATTAAGTTCAAGTTCATTAAATTTTAAAATTCTACCAAAAGTCTGGTTACCAGCAAAATCAGAATTTTCATATCCAAGAAGTGCAAGACATGCTCTTGCAACATCTCTCATAGTTACAAAATCATTAGGTTTAAATAAACCACCAAGATATGAAACCATGTATCCATACTTTGCAGCAATTTTTATATATGAAGCATAAGGATCTGTAATTGCAACATCTGAAAATGCTGCAGAGTCTGCAATATCTGATATAGTATCTTTATAAGGAGAAGTTTTAACAACCATTCTTGCAAATTCTCCTCTTGTTATAAAACCATCAAGATTATTTTCATCTGCAATATCAGCAAGAAAAATTACTTGGTTTCTCATTTGCTGGCCCGCTGTAGTTGCATCTGCATATACATAATTATATTTTGCAAATATGACAATAACCAGTGCAAGAACCATTATTGCTATCTTATTTAGTTTTAAAACATATCCTTTCATATTATTAATATACTAATATCTTATTTTCATTTTGTGTTGATTATGTGAAAAATTATAGTTTAAATTTTAAAATATCACTAATCATTACCAAAATGCGACCTTTCTTTCCCCTCATTTACTAAAAATATACCAGAAATGCATTTATATAATATATCACCTGTAGTTTTACTCACTTCCCTTTCATATGTACTGCTCGTAATTCCAGAAGCCGTTCTTTTTAATACAGAAACTGATGCAATTGTATATGAATTCTGCGATGGTATACCACCAAACTCAATACTCTTATTGAATATGAATACAACTTCATCATTTTTCTTAATCTGACCTTTATTACTTAATGCAAGCTGAGCCATACTAGACTCTAGATAATATAAGTCGCCATCAATTTCTACACTAAGTGGAACTTGGTATATTCCAGCATTCATATTAATTTTTTCAACATATCCTCTAAGTACAGCAAGTGATGTTGCACTACTTTCCACATTGGCTGATTTGCCTTCTGTAAAAACCTGTACTGCATAATTTTTATCATTATAATATATAATTGCATATCCATTTTGAACTATTGCAGTATTTACATTCATACTTGATGTCTGAATATTATTAAGATAATAAGATGCTTTAGTTAAAGGAAATGGAACAATATCTTCAAGATTTTCACTATTTCTTATAAAGATAGGACCGGTGAAACTCAAAGTTATAATATTACTTCCATCTAATTCATTGTTACTTGCAAGAGTCAGATTAAAATTCCTACCATAGATTGAGTTTGAACCTTTAGGATTTGTCTTCATTAAGTTGTAAAATATATTTATGATTTCTTGCTTACTCAAAATATCATCAATTGTTCTATTTACATTTTTTGAAAGTTCCAGTTCAGTAAATTTTAAAAGTCTGCCATTAGATTGATTCCCAGCAAAATCAGAATTTTCATATCCAAGAAGTGCTAGGATAGCTCTTATGACATCCTTATATATTATATATTCATCTGGTTTAAAAATTCCATTAAGATATGAATACATAAACTTATTATCAACTGCACATTTTATATAATTTCTATATTCATTATTATTATCAACATCAGTAAATGAGGCTGAAATATCATCTTCATAAACTAGATTTTTATACTTTGAAGCTATTACTGCCATCTTAGCAAATTCTGCTCTCGTAACATTTTTATTCAAATTATTTAAATCACATATCTCAAGCAAATAAATTATCTGGTTTCTCTTACTCTGTCCTGCAGCAACGAAATCATCGGCAAATGATACATGACATAAATTAATGAGTATACAAAAAGTCATGATTGTCGCTAATATTTTGTTTTTCTTGCAACTTATCATGACTTAAATTCTAATTATATTTTATGTAATATTTGTGAAAATTTAATGTGAATTTTGTATTATCAAGCACTTCCAAGTTCTATTCTACTAATTTCAAATGCGTCTATAGATGCATCATCTGTAAAGTTTATATTCTCAATAAATAATGTGGCTTTAAAATCTTTCATGCACTTTTCAATGGCAGATTTTAAATTAGGATTAATTTTAATATCAAGATTTAAAACAGGAGTTTTAAGTGTAACATTTTTATTAGTCTTTTCTCCACGAACTATACTTATTATATTAAGAATTTCATTTCCAAATTTGTATTCATCTTCATAATTATAATTTACAGGCTCAAGTTTTGTTGTATGAATTGATTTATTATTGTGGAATATTTCCTGGAATATTTCTTCTGTAATATATGGGAAATATATACTGTAATCTTGTAATAATTTATAAAGCAATGTATAAACTGTCTTTTGACCACTGTATCTTGGAATATCTCCAAACTCTTCAGGTCTATAAAGTCTATGCTTAACAATTTCTACATAATTATCACAGAAGTTCCAGAAGAATTTTTCTAGAGTATTAAGTGCAAGACCAATTTCATAATCTTCAAGATACTCTATAAATTGCTTTTCCATTATCATATAAGAATGTAGAATCCACTTATCTATATACTCATAATCATTAAATTCTTTATCAGCATAGTCTGAAAGATGTATTTCAATAAACTTAGCAACATTCCATATCTTATTAACTAATTTTCTACCTCTATCAAATGTTTCAGTAGCAAATACTATATCTGTTCCAAGTCTTCCAGAACCCGCCCAATATCTTATAACATCTGCAGAATATTGTTCTATTAATTGGAATGGTTCAACCTTGGCATTACCTTTGCTCTTACTAATTTTTTCACCCTTATCAGCCATAACAAATCCAGATATCATTACATTTTCCCAAGGCATCTCACCAAAGTGATAAAAACTTTTTACTATAGTATAAAAATCCCATGTTCTTATTATTTCACTAGCATTAGTTCTAAGCGACATAGGTCTTAAATATTTTTCATAATTTTCGCTACTTCCATACTTCATATTAATAAGTGGAGTAACTGATGATGTTGCCCAAGTATCCATTACATCTGTTTCTGGAACAAAATGAGTCCCACCGCATTTTGGACACTTACTAATCTTTGGAGATGTTGACATAGGATTTACTGGAAGTTCTTCTTTACTTGCATATATAACTTCTCCACAATCTTTGCAATACCATACAGGGAATGGTACACCAAAATAACGTTGTCTTGAAATACACCAGTCCCATGCTACATTGTTAACCCATTCATCATATCTTGCATGCATATATGAAGGGTGCCACTTAATCTGATTTCCAATTTTTATAAATTCTTCTTTATGGTCTATTATATTAATAAACCATTGTTTCATTATAGAATACTCAACTTCATGGCCACATCTTTCATGGGTTTGAACATCATGTTCTATATCATCAATTTTTACTATGAAGCCACCTTCTTGCAAATCTTCAATGACCTTCTTCCTTGCTTCTTTAATTTTAAGGCCGCCATATAGTGGAACTTCACTTTTTATCTTTCCATCATCAGTTAATATATCTTTAAGAGGAAGATTGTATTTTTTCCACCACTCAATATCATGTTGGTCACCAAAAGTACAGCACATAAGCACACCAGTTCCTTTTTCAGGATCTGCATTCTCATCAGATAGAATAGGAACTTGAACATTAATTACTGGTATCTGCGCAGTTTTTCCAATTAAATGTTTATGCTTATCATCATTTGGATTTACAAATACTGCAACAATTGCAGGAAGAAGCTCAGGTCTTGTTGTTGCAATAGTAAACTCCTCTCCAGTCTCTACTGTTTTAAAATTAATATAATTAAATGTAGATTTAAATGTTTTGCTTTCTAATTCTGCTTGAGCAATAGAAGTTAGACATTCATTACACCATAGTGCAGGTGCTTCTTTGTGATATATATAACCTTTTTGAACTAAATCAAGAAATGATAGTTGGCTTATTTTAATGGTCTCTGGGCTTACAGTTTTATAACAAAGTGACCAGTCAGTGCTTATTGCCATTTTAGAAAATAAATCTTTAAATTCAGCTTCGTACTTATCAGTTGTTTCATAGCAGAGTTTAGAAAATTCTTCTCTACTCATCTGGCTAGCTCTTTTCCCCTGTTCCTTTTCTACAAGTCTCTCACTAGGAAGTCCATTATCGTCAAAGCCAAATGGATAAAAAATATTATATCCGCATAAACGCTTATACCTTGCAAGCATTTCAGTTTGTGAATAAGAAAATATATGGCCAATATGAATCTTGCCACTTACTGTTGGTGGCGGCGTATCTATTGAATAAATTCTTCTATCATCTGGAATAAAATCATATATATGATTATCTTGCCAGTATTTAAGCCATTTTGCCTCTTTTTCAAGGAAATTATATTTTTTATCTAGCATATATACTCCTAATATACTTAGAATCCATTTCTATATTCAATTTTAAATTTATTAATCATATTATTAACATTTTCTAGTATATATTTGTCATCCATTAGGAACATCTCGTCAATAATATTGATCTGACCATTGGCATCTGCTTGAAGCTTAAATTCTATATATTCAACATCCCAATCAGTTATCTTATCAAGGGTAACTTTATCGGCGTATTCCTGAAATCTTTCAGGGGTGTTATTTAATTTATATATATAATAAATTTTCTTAAGTACATCATCATCACTACTAATAGTATTTGCCTGTTCATAATACAATATTGCTTTATCAAACATCTGAAGCCTTCCATAAATATTAGCAATCTTGATAATTAAAGATCTTGGTTTATTTTTGATCTTCTCGTATGCTCTAATAGCTCTTTCTAATTTATTTAGGTCTTTAAGCGTATCGCCAGCCTTTTCTAATTGTTCATCTTGATTTATCTTCTTGAGCTTTTCAATTTCAGCAATAAACCACGCAATGTCTTTATCACTATAATAATTAGAATATTTAAGTATATCTATAAGCATTGTTTCCATACGCTTATTTTCTTTCATGTCATTAGTAAGTATTTCAACAAGGTCATGCATATCAAGTTCATGGTCTAGGTAATCAAGCAAATTATTATTAATAAAATTCCTAGATATAAGTACAGCAAAATTGAAAATAAAATAGCATAATTCCTCAAGAGAATATATATTAAGGTCTAATTCTTTTAACCTGTAAGGTATTCCAGATGTTTTCTTGCATGAAAGCAGCATATATCTTTCTATCCTTTATACATTTATTTCTGTTATTTTATTACTGTCAGTTCCAGGAACCAATTCACCGAATCCTTTATCTCTGACGTCAAAGAGCATTACAGAACTTTCAGCAAAGCTAACTGAAACTTCAACTCTCGTTGTTTTGTTAGGTCTTTTTGGTATAGGAGGAAGTGGAACTTTCTCTACATTAATTTTCTTCTGGTCTATTGGAGCAACAAATACTTCAATTTCATTAACATCATCAACTATAAAAGTTTCTGATACTTGTTTCTTGTACCACTCATCTCCGAAATTAGCAAGCATCATATCAACACTCTTCTTATTGTTAGATACTTTAATAAATACTGATGAAAATAATCTAGCATCACTAAGTAATTTCCAATTATTTGATAATTGATAATTGTTAAGCATATCTTCTGCTTTTATTGATGCTCCTATACTAAACATATATGGTTCCTTAGCTACAGCTCTATTGTTACATATTTGAATATAGAATTCCTTAGCAAAATTATCATTCTCAAAACCATCCCCTGCAAGGAATATTGTTGAGTAATATTTGCCTTGCATAACTCTCTGAGATGCTTTACATAATGTTTTATCAAGCAATACAGCAGATCTAGAATCCGAATTTACTTTATCTGTAGGCATCCCATCAAGGTCATGAATCTTAGACATCATCAAATTATATTTTGAGCTTTTTAATACTTGAACTTCATAATATCTCATAACATAATTTGATAACTCGAAAAATCCAATTGGATTAGAAGAATATTTTAACTTATCATCATTAAATAATTTAAGTAAGTAGAATAATATACAATCAGAAAAACTTGTAATATTGATTTTATCTCTTGCAAGCCCTCTTTTTAGTAATATATTAAATACAATGTCCATTAACTTTGCATCAAGATTCCTAAATCCTATGCACACACTTTCTATATTACTATATTCATCAAGAAGTTTATTAATATAAATTTCAAGTAACTGACTAGCATCATATTCCGTTCCACTTATAGTATATGTCTGATTATTTTTAAACAAATCAAAAATCTTATTTACAAGTGTTCCAGTCCCAGCAAGACAGCGTTCACTTGCATCATTACCAACATACCACTTTTCGCTACTCTTGTCATAACCAAAAATAGTTGGTAGAACTCTTGTATGTTCTAAATCAACACTAGAAATACTTGTATATTCTTCAGTTATACATATACCTAAAGATGACATCTATTACTCCATTACTCAAAAATAATTTTAACCATTTCTCTACGTCTAATCAGCTCTCTAATCAGATGCTTTAATGTCTTAAAGTCTTGTTCCCTAGCAGCATCTATGCAATCATTTATATAATCGTATGTATCCTTTCTATCCTTTCTATATAATATATTCTCTCTATCAGATTCATCATATGTAATTTGGCCTGTTTTAAGGATTGTTTGCTCCTTAGAATTGGCATCACATATTTTATAATTTATAACATCATCCTTGAATATAATTATTTCTCTTGTGTATATATTCTCAAATGTATTTCTAAAATTAATTTCTCTAAATTCATCAAAAGCATTATTATATGAAATAAATAATCTAGGCGATTCGTTTTCCTTAGCATAGTACTCAATACATTCAGAGTTTAATATATATTCAGGAATATCAACATATTTATTTAATTTTTTAGAAAATGAGAATACTAATCTTGTATCAATAAGATATTTAGATAGGCTAATCATAATTCGTCTCTGATTAGGTTCTACACTTACTTGCTCACTTATATATTTAGAAAATGCAATTAAATAAATTTTTGGAATTGTATTTAATTTTTCTAGATTATCAAATATTATATTCTCTAGTTTTTTAAATATTTCTTCTCCAGCATCTTTATTGTTTACAAAATATTTATATGTCTTAACAGTTAGATATGCACCTTCAAGAACTGCAATATCGCTATCCTCATGATTACTGATATATGCTTCAAATACATCATCTATACCGTCAGTAGAATTAGAAAACAGCATCTGCTCAAGCAATCTTTTAGGGAGATCATAAAGCATACAGGATAGTGACTTACCTATGTCAAATATTGCATATAAATCACCTGATGTAGCATCCATATTTTCACATAAATTATTAATGATACTTACATCCTTTATTCCTCTCTTGAACGCTACATAAGATAGATATAAAATAGTTTTCTTATCAAATTCCGCAGTAGAATTTAATACATAACATAAGAAATCTTTTAATATTTCATCTGGGAAAATTCTATCAGAATATTTATTAATCAATTCGTAACAAGATGTGTACTCTTTCTTTTCACTAAGTATAGATATTATTTTATTTTGTTCGTTGGCAGATAATATTCCAAAATCAATAAATGATAAAGCTTCTTTAAGATCATCAGTAGTATTAAGCTTGTCAGATAATAATATCGACATTCTAAATTTAAGAAGCATATTGTCTAGTCTTTTTTTAAGTATAGGGTTGATATCAAGAGTACCAACTAAACTTGATACGAAATTTTCTTCTATCTGAGTTTCAATAAAACCTCTCTGCTCTACTGTCTTAAGTCTTGCAAGCTTAAGGACTGATTGGTCAGGGTAGACCTTAAAGCACATCTCTTCTAATTCTGGCTTATCATATATTCTACTCTTGGCATTAGGAATGTTAATATGTCTATTTCCATTAACATCTTCAAAAAATAATACAAATGAATCAAAAAATATCGGTACATATGCAATTCCATCATTTACTTGATAAGAAGTTTCTCCTTCAAGTTCAGTATATCTAAGTACAACCTTTAATATATTGGCAGGAAGTTGACTTATTCTATAAGATCTAAGTATAAATGGAATTTTCTGTGCGGTATCCTTATCTATAATTGATGTATTAATAATTTTATCATATATGTATGCAACATCATCTTTCATTACTTCTTTTGAAATTAGATATCTTGCACAATCAGTAATTTGAGATAAGTAATTAGCATAATTTTCAGTATCAGGTGCAAAATTTCTAACAATATTATCATATAGAGGAATTTTTCTTTCATATGATAAAGTATCATTCATTAAGAAATATGCATATACTTCTTTTGGGAACATGTATTTATAATTCTTAGGTAGAGAAAGCAGGAAGTATTCATATATCTTTCCTGTATTGGCACCAAGAGTAATTCCTTTTTGATATATATAAAAAGAAAAATCATCATGCATGTCATTCATTATTAGATATGTAGCAAGATTTTCAATTAGCTCAGTATCCTCTATCATGTCTATAAAAAATTCTTTCGTTTTATCTTCATCTGAAGATTCTTGTGGACTATTATATACAAATTCAATTTCATCATTTTGTACCATATTAGGATTAAGGAAATTTAAAAACTCTCTATATGCAACTTGTTTATCAAATGATAAGATTAATCCTTTATATACTGATCTATTGATTTCATTATTCATGAATCCTTGTTCAGTAAAAGAGTTATTAATAAATATTTCAAAACCTTGGTTGTAGTTTGCAGCACAAAAACTTATGAAGCTCTCTTTCGTATCAAAATTTTCAGATAAATGAACTAGTTCTGGATCTTTGAATGTATATTCGAAAGGAATTCTTGCTTCACCACAATTTGTTATTATGAAAAAATTTCCTGACAAGACAGATTCCTTAACAAGGCCAAATGTTTTTACATTAAAAGAAATGCTTACATTCTTACCCTCTATGTAATTGTCAGATATCTCTATCCTTGGATTGTCAACACACACTTTCCCGCGCAAAATGCCTGATGGATTTGCACTTATATTAAATGTGCCTGTATAGTCTACACCGACTATTAAGACACTCTTTATATAATCCACATCTGTTACTAATGTAAAATTCTCACGCGAAACATTCCCTTTAGATAAAGAAAATATTTTTTCATCCATAGATTGTTATTATATCATAAATATTTAATAATATTCTATTGTTTTTACTTATTTTTAGATTTAAAATGCTTATTTTATGCACTTTTTAATAATTAGTATTATTCAGGTTTGAAAGCGTCCCACTTATACACACCAGATGGATTCCATACTAGCCATTCTTCATAACCAGAATCATAAACAGCTTGAATCTGATCTCTTATTTCTTTTTCCGTATAATTAATATAATCAGGCAAATATGTTGCAGTAAATCCTTGCAGCCAAGGGCGAACTATTCCATTATGTAATGATGTATCAAAATAAAAAGTCGTATCTCTCGTAGATAATTCAAGTGCTTTCTTAACAGTATCATATGGCTGCTTATCTGGAATTTCTACACCAAAATATCCATTCCCATAGTGAGATGGGTAGACCATAGGCGATAGATAATCGCTATATTTAAGTAAGTTAACATAATCTTGTCCAAGTGCTGCTTGGTCTCCATAACTACTTATAATAGAACCAAATACGTCTATAGAGAGGAAGCCGCCATAATCTAAGATTCCTTGATACAAGTAAATAACCATCTCTGTAATAATTTCTATTTTGCTTCTATTTTTAACTTGATCTTCATCATATACTACATGTCTCATCTTTCTTTCAGTTGAAAATCTACAATAGTCATATTGAACTTCATCAAATCCAGCATCTATACAACCCTTACCTATTTCAAGCAAGTAATCCCACACTTCATGGTTATAAGGATTCATCCAATAGTATTTTGTATTATCTTTATATAAATTTCCATTATCTGTTACAAGAGCAAAACTTGTATTTTGCCTTGGAGCATAATTATCACGAAGAGATGCAATTCTAGCTATTGTATAGATATTATTATCTTTTAATTTTTTCATGAGGGCAGGCATGTCTTTAATTTGGATGTCTCCATCTTTGTTTGTGCCAAGCTTTTTTATAATCTCGCCATCCATCTTAAAAATTATTCTGCCTATATCATCTTTAACATCAATTACTACTGCGTTTATTTCAGTCTCCTTGATATGTTCAATAATTTCGTCCATCTTTTCTTCTTTACCCGCAACATAAGCAGGAAGATAAACTCCCTTAACCTTAACTGGCTTTCTATCTAAACTTGCAATTTTAACTTTAATTTGCTCATCGAGCAATCTATCTCTATCAGATTTTGTTATTATTCTTGATACTGACTGAGTAGCATGCATTCTCTCAAAACTAAATTCTGTTGTCTCAGATGCAGCTGTTGTTTCAGGTGGTTCAATATCATAATAAATAATTTGTTTATTTGAACAAGAAATAAGGCTCATTATAATTGATAAAAGAGCAATATATGATACTGATTTTTTAAAATTAGTATTAAACATATTATTTATTATAATTATTTTTTCTTATTATTTCAAACATCAAGATGCCAGCCGATACTGAAGCATTTAATGAATCAATATCACCTTTCATTGGTATAGATACAACATAATCACACTTTTCCTTAACAAGTCTTGAAATTCCAAAACCCTCACTACCTAT
>CAMJPD010000017.1 GCA_946407765.1 uncultured Lachnospiraceae bacterium | reverse complement strand
ATTGATTCTCCATATATAGAATGTTTAAGATATGCTCTAGAAGCAGTAGTTAAGAACTTTTCTACTGACTCAGTTCTAAGATTTTTGAATAGTAGACTCCTTGATTTAGATTATGAATTGGATAACTATATAAGAAAACTTGGTATAAGTGGCGTGACAAGAAAAAATGCAGTTAAGGGATTTTCTTACTTAGAAAATGAATATGTTGATGCATTAATACATTTTAGGAATGCTATATCACCTGTAGAGTCGGCAGACGGTGATGATGAGGATGGTAAGAAACTTATTACTGGTAGTGTTATAGCACAAAGTTTTAGGGATTTAATTAGTGAATTAAATCTTGATAAAAGGTTTGAAAGGCAGCAAGAACAGATAGCTATAGAGGATCCATATCTTTACAAAGCTTATGCTCAAGCAGGGGCTGCGGTAGCAAACTTACTTGATATGATTTCAACGCTCCTTAAGGATACCAAATTAACACTTAATGAGTTTTCAGAAATATTTGATACTGCACTAAGGCTTAAGGACACTAAGATACTTCCTGTAAGAAGCGATCAGGTTTTGATAGGAAATCTTATGCACTCTAGATTTGTTAATAAGAAAGTTTTATTCTTCATAGGTCTCAATACAGAATGTATTCCAATTATAGAAAATAATAATTCACTTATAAGTGATAAGTTTAAAAAACTTCTTGGAATAAGTGGCATATATTTATCTCAGGATATAACTGAAACAGCATACAATTCTTTCTATTATACTTATATGCATTTTAAAACTATCTCGGATAAGATTTATCTTACTTATTCTAGAACCAATGATGATAAGGATGCATTTGCTCCTAATAAAATTATATTAGATGCAATGAAAATGTTTTCATTAGAATATGATAGGTCTAATATTTTACCTACTATTTATTCAATGAAAGATTTAAGAGAGTTTATAGTTCTTAATAATAATGATGAAGTATTGAAAGGTAAAGTTAGAGCTGCAAAGGAATTATATTCTAACTTAGCTTTAAAAGATGTAAGTGGCATCCAGGATGATAAATTTATAGAAAATATAGAAAAGCAATATGATGAGTACAATGTTAATAGTATTAATTCAGAATTAGTAAAGTCTATTGCCGGCGATAAAATTAAGGTTAGTGTTTCTGGTATAGAACAATATGCAAAATGTCCATATAAATTTTTCCTAGATAGGCTACTTAATCTTAAGGAAAGAGAAGAGTTTGAAATTGCAAGTAATGATTATGGAAATATATGTCATTATGTCCTTTCTGAACTTTTTAAACCTATAGATGAAACTGTAACAACTGATGATGAAGCTGACGCAGGTGACGATAACAGGAAGATCAATGCTGTAGAGCTTACAGAAGATAATATAGAAGATAGAATTAAAAATATACTGAGAAAGAAGAAGGAAGAACTATCTTGTTATGGATATACTAACAAGGTAGATGCTTTATTTGAAAATATAGAAAAAATTTTGATTCATAGTGCAAGAGAAATCTTTAAAGATATGAAGGGCAACAATTTTTATACAACAAATACCGAAGGTAAATTTGAGATTGATAGGACAATATCTACTGATAAGTTAGATAGTGATATAAAATATACTTTAGAAGGAAGAATTGATAGAACAGATGTCTGTGATATAGATGGATCTAAGATATTAAAAATCATAGATTATAAAACGGGATCTATCCTTGATAAGATAAGTAAAGAAGACGTTGAATCTGCAAGGAGCTTGCAATTATTAACCTACATGGGTGAAGCAAGAAATAAAATAGAAAGTGAAGATAAGAATACTAAAGTTAGTTCAGTTCTTGGTGTATATAATGGCGTAGGCTGGGATGTTAAGGAATACCCATCTGACATAGATGGCGATAGTGAAGTAAGTAAGAAGGATCTAGCTGATAGTGATTTTATAAGAAAGGGACTTTGTAGTGACGATGAGATAGATTTACTTGGTGCAGTTGATATTAAAAATGAAAGAATAAAATATGATATCAAGAGCACGGGTGAAACTGATACTAAAAAAGTTACTAATGAAGATATTGAAGAAGGTATAAATCTAGCACATCAAGCAATAGACAATAAAGTAATAAGAATTTTATCAGGTGATATAACATGCAGTTTTAAGGATGATGATTTAGATGAATCCGAGTGCAATTATTGTGCTTATAAATCAATATGCAGACATAAAGATTTTGTAGAAAGTGAAGAAGGAGGAGAGGCTAGTGAGTAATAACAATATTAAATCTGAAAACTTCACGAAAGGACAACTTCTTGCTCTTAATGAAAGGGATAAGAATATATTAGTATCTGCTTGCGCAGGTAGTGGAAAGACATATACATTAGTAAGCAGAGTTTTGATGATGCTTATAAATGGTGATGTTGATATAGATCAAATTTGCGTCGTAACATTTACTAATGCAGCTGCTAAGGAAATGAAATCTAAAATCAAGGATGCCATAGTAGCAAAACTTAATGAACTAAATAATATAGATAGTCTTACAGATCAAGAAAAGGAACAGGTAGATAGACTTAATAAAGCAAATTTACATATAGATTTTGCTAATATTTCAACTCTTCATGGATTTTGCAAGAAACTGATAGAAGAAAATTATAAAGACCTAGGCCTTAGTCCTAATTTTACAGAAATCCTTGGAGCTGACAGAGATGCTATGATGGATGAATGTCTTGATATAGTTTTTGAAAGAGAATATAAAAACCAAGGTTTTAGAGAATTTGTTCTAAGTTATACAGATAAATATAATGATGACCAGTTAAAAACAATAGTAAAATCATATTATGAATTCCTAACTACTGTCCCTCATAAGAAAGAATGGTTCGATAAAATTTCACGAACCAATAATTCCGAAAAGTATGTGGCTGGTATAGAACTAATTAGAGAGTTTATTCCGTCAAATCCAAAACTTCCATATGTTAAGGAAGGCAAGAAAAAAACTAGTGAAGATAATAATAAATCTATTAAATTAAAATATAGTCCTAAGACATTAAAAATGGTAGATGAATTATTTTCTAATCAATGTAAGATCTTAGATGATTTAGTAATAAAATTTGATGATGAGTTTGCTGGGGAGAAGAAGAGGAAGAATGTCCTTGATTTTAGTGACCTTGAAAAATATGCACTAGAACTTTTATATAAGAAAGTAGATGGAAACTTAAGTAACGAGATATCTGACCTAGGTAAGGAAATTGCAGATAGTTTTAAACAAATATTCGTTGATGAGTATCAAGATATTAATAATGTTCAAGAAGAAATTATTAGGGCTATATCCAATAATTACGAAAGTAATAATTTATTTCTTGTTGGAGACGTAAAGCAAAGTATATATCTTTTTAGACATGCAAGACCTAATATTTTTATGAAGAAATATCAAGACTATGGGAGCGACATTGGTGGAAAGTTAATTAATATGAATGACAATTTCCGTAGTTCTAAGGATTTACTAGATTCTGTTAATTCAGTATTTTATGACATCATGGATGAAAACTATGGTGATATAAAATATGATAAGGATCAAGCACTTGAATTTGCAAGAAAAGATCCATATAAGGCTATAGATAAAAAAACAGAATTTTTGAATTTATGTTTTGATGGAGATAAACTAAGACAGTTCCAAGAAAAGAATGAGAATAAGAAGAAGAAAGCAAGGAACTTTACTATAAACAGGCCGTATCTATGGGGCGGTGATCCAAGATACTTATCTAATAGAACTAATATGTATGCAGAAGGAATAATGATAGGTAAGAGAATACTAGAATTGATTGCCGAAACTAAAGATAAAAAAGACCAAGAAAAAGTCCACTTCTCAGATATTGCAATATTAGTTAATAAAAATAGTGATGGATTAGTATATAAGGCTGCATTAGATGAGTTGGGAATAGGATCTCAAGTAGGAACAGATACTGATGACTTTTTTAAATCAGATGAAGTAAGACTTATGAAAGAAATACTTAATGTAATAAATAATCCAAGATCTGATATTCCTCTTACAGCAGTTTTAAGAAGTGAAATAATCGGAATGAGTAATGAAGAACTAGCACAGATAGTAGCTGTCGCAGCAAAGGATCTTAAAGGTGCATCTAAGGGAAGTTTATCGGTGGAAGGAATTAATGATAACCAATTAAGGGCTCTTACAAAATCTCATGACTTTGAAAAGTATATATATGATGATAAGAATGTTAGGTTGTATGACAAGATAATTTATTTTATGCAGTCGCAAAACGAAAATCCGCAATATAAAAATATAACTACAAAGCTTGATAAGTTTATTTACTTATTTGATAAGTTAAGGAAAAAATCCAAATATTCAAGCCTAGTTGAGCTTATAAAATATATATATGATGAAACAAATTTAAAAATTATAATTTCATCTTGGAACAATCCTCGTAGATCACTTCACAATCTTGATGTACTTGCTATGTTTGCCGAAAATTTCAATGCTCAGTATAAAGGATTATATGATTTTCTAAAATTGATTAATAAGATGTATACATCTAAGGGTAATGTTCGCAATAAGAAAAAAACTGATGATGAGATAGTTGCAAATTTAGATATCTTAAATCCTGACTGCGTAAAAATTATCACTATACACTCATCTAAGGGACTACAGTTTCCTATAGTCTTCCTTGCAGGTATTGACAGTAAATTTGTTGAAAGACAATTTGCAGGATATAAAGAAAATAGATTTATCTTTGATATGGAAGAAGGCATATGCTTTGATCCTATAGATAGTAAGAGGAATGAATATACAACCCTTAAAAGATTTTATGTAAATCTTATTAATAAGAGAAAGTATAGAGCAGAAAAGCTAAGACTATTCTATGTTGCTCTTACAAGAGCAAAAGATAAATTAATTATTACATCATCTAAGGGAATCCCATATACTATATCTAATGATGATAAATCAGATAAGAAGTCTGCCACTCCTTTCTTTACTGATGCCAATTCAAAATCAAGAGTGTTTAATAAAATTACTGAATGTACTTCTTTCGTAGATTACTTGAGCTATCTAGTAGAGCTTAATAAAAAGGAAGAGGGCATGAATGTTCATGATATATTAAGTACAAAATATTCAATATATGATAGATATTATGATGTTGAAGATTTATTTAATGAAGTTAAGAAGATGGCAAATACTGGGGAGCCAGGTGTCCTAGCATCTCATAGCGAGACAATTTTGATTAAGGATAATATTATAGAAGAAGCTAAATCGAACCTAGAAAATATTTATCCGTATAGTGAATCTACCCAAAGTGTTCCTAAAATTTCTGTTTCGGAAATTGCAAAAAGACATGACATAATATATGAATCTATAGATGAGTTTTCTAAAGAAGAATCTGATGATCATGAAGAAATGATATATGGAAGTAATGATGTAGATGATATTTTTTCTAATAATGTATCTACCAAGGATAGTTCTAGTGATTCTAGTAATGCAATAGCAAAGGGTAATGGCTACCATAGATTTATGCAGATTCTTGATTACTCTAAAATTGATTTATCTTCTATGAGCGATGAACAAGTTCTAAGTGAAATCAATAATCAAAAATCTAAATTTATAGAACAAAAGCTTGGAAAGAGTGAAGAGCTTAATTTGGTTGAGCCCGATAAAATATTAGAATTTCTAAAAAGTTCTATGGGCGAATTATTTATTAAATCTTATGCAAGTGGAAGTTTACATAGAGAACAGCCATTTATGAAAGTTTTAACTAAGTCTGAAATTAAAACTTATTCTGCATATGAAGACTTAAGTCCAATGGGAAGTGAGAATGAATCTCAAATTGTTCAAGGTGTTATAGACGCATTTATTATTGATGGTGATTCATTTACTGTCATTGATTATAAAACAGATGCTATATCAAAGTATGGCGATACCAATGGAAGGGAAATCCTAATTAAGAGATATGAAAATCAATTAAGGTTATACTCTAAAGCTCTATCTGAAATCTTGGGCAAATCGTGCAAAGGCATGTATATATATTCATTTGACTTATCAAAGGTAATAGAAATTAATAAATGTTAATAATTGTTCATTGACTCTGCCCCACCCCTAATTGTATAATACAAGAGTTGAAATAATTTTTGATATATGTATCTTCGTAAGGAGGAATTATATAATGAAAAAAAGCATGAAAAAGGTTTTGGCATACGCACTTGGCGTTATTCTTGCAATGGGTATAGGCCTTTCATATGCATATGCTGTTGGAGCTAATGATTCTAATGCATTTGTTACATGGACAGAGTGGAATGAAAAGGTTGCTCAATTAGAAACATCACTTACAAATATTTCTAAAACTGTTAAGGACAGCACTCTTGATTTCATGATGAATAGCCCAAGGATTCAAGCAAATCTAGTAGAAGGATTTGAAGACACAGGAGGCATTGATGCGTACGGGTATCCTATAGGATCGTCATACCGTTCAGGAACAATGTCAGGCGCATGGAATAGGTATGGTGTTTACAATTATATATATCTTAGAGATCAATGGGATGGTACTCAATCTTTTAGAACATATGAATATTATTCAGCGGATACAAATGATACCGAATTCCCTGTCCGTATGAGATATGCTTTAAGAAGTGATGAAGATCCCAATATTTATTTAATTTTTTCTATATATTCTCTTTCAGGAGGTGGAAATGGAACATCTCACTTTAGAATGTGGACTGTAGGATATGTTGATATATCAAAGAGACAGCAAAATTACAGTGCATCTAAAACAGTGTCAGTAACACTTTCACTTGATGAGTGGTGGCCAGGTTATGGAAGTTCAGCTCCACCTGCTATGGGAAATACTACTGCAGATTTATACTGTTCTAATGTTGGATACTTTTTTGTAAATTCTATACTTCCATATTCTAACAATAATTCTGCGACATATGGAAATTATGGAACTACTATAAGTGGTGGAACTGCAAGTAGAGCAGTAGATACAACAAATAAAACTTTAACATACAAATTTAACTATCCTGCAGGTGCGTGTGTTATGAAACAGTTTACATCAGGTTCATCATGGGTAGTTTGCGTTCTACCTATAGATATGAAAGGCAGAAAATATGGCGGCCCAGGAGATCTTATTTCAGTATCAGCAACTGCCAATGACAGTGCTGGCTTTATAGCTAAAGTTTATAGCCCTCAAAAAGGGTGTTTAGCTTTAAAGTCGTATATGAACGGCGAAATACCAATTTTCAACGAATAAGATTTATATAATTGATATTAGGAGTAAATGATGAATAAATATTTAAAAAAATGTTTAGTAACATATATTGCACTAACAGTTATATTATGTAGTATGGCGGGTATTGCTTATGCTGTTACAGCAACAGATGCCGATTCATATGTAACTCGTTCTCAATTCTCAACTGATATGACATATCTCCAAAGTGTTATTGGAGAACAAGAAGCAGGGCTTATTGGTAGTATAAATAAATATCGTTCTACTGATGTTAAGTTCGTAACTTTTGATACCCCTACAACTCAAGTAACAGGAACAGGTTTTGAAAGTGGAAAATTTACTGGTGGAAATTATTACCCAAGAACAAAATTTTCAGGTTCATCTGGCAATATGTATCCTTTTGGAACAAATAATATCAGCGCAAGAACAGATGGAATGTATCAGATGACATATTTACATAGATTGTGGAATGGCAATTATTATATATCAAATGATATTCTTTATAGAACTACTACAGACTCAAGTACTGGAACAGATTATTATTCAACTATGCGTTGCGCAGTGCCAGTTGAGAATTTGCCAGGATGGTATATAGTTCTTGCTACATGGCAACAAACTCCAACAACTATAGAATGGCTCATGAGTCTTGTAAAGCTAGATGCCACAGTTCCACTTCCTAGCGATCCAGAAATGGTAGAAATTTATAATAAAGAACTTATTATAAGACTTAAGAAAGATTTATGGCAGTATGTAGGTGATGGAACTCCTCGTGTTACAACAACTCCTATATCTAATAATTATAATGCAGGATATTACAAAGATGTATCATATTTATCATCAATGCAAGCAACATATAGAAATGGTTTGAGCTATAGTTCAAGCAATAACCTTGCACAAAAATGTTGGATAGATCCTGAGACATCTGATTTCATGTATTCAGTAAGATATTTGAGACCATCAAGTTATTACTATGGTGATTGTGTATATGCTTTATATGGAACTAGTGCATACATATCAAGATTTATGCCTGTTGATAATGTTGAATATATGATGGGGCCTTTAGGATATTACGCAGTATATACCCATTCTTCAACAAATAATGCGGGGGTTCCTGATCCTCGTGGTCCTGGAAGAAAAATTCAAGGTGATGCATTATGGGATCATGAAATAGTTGATGGAGTAAATGGAATAAAATATTACCATGCTGTTAAGAAAGCAAGAAAAGAAGCTGTAAACGGCATTCAACCATATGTAGTAACTATGCACTACTCTCTACCAATAGTATATTAATAAGGGGGTACGTTATGAAGAAAATAAATTTTAAAAATTTAATCCCTGGACTTATAAGTATAGTAGTAATTGCAGGCATGGCATTTCAATCTCTGGCAACTAATATTGATCTTGCAGCATTTGTTCCAAAAGATATTTATATGGAAAAATACTATGACTTAGAGTTTCGCGCAAAAGACATACAAAACAGTATAGAAAGAACATATAAATTTGTATGTTCTAATGTAAAAACATTTGGTGGATATGAAATAGGCCATTCATTAAGCAAGACAATGTTTGATGGAAACTCACGCAATCATACATATCACTGGTTGAATCGTCACACCGCTGATCTGAGAGTTGATGGATATCTTAGATTTGCAAAGCCTATAGAAATTGGTAAAATTGGTCCTCCAGCTAAGATTCTTAATTTTAAATATGAGATTCCAGCATCACACATGAAATGGCGTGATGGTATAGAACTCACTCCAAGCTGTAAAGTAAAGATAAATGTAGATAGACCTAACCTTACATCTGAAACCACAACAGTTATCATGGGACCATTTAAAAAATTCCCTAGAATAACAACTACAGGTTCTGGAATATCTCAAGGATGGGTATGTGAATTCCCTTATTTGCTTACTAATACTGCATTCACTTTTAATACAACTATGACATATAATTATGGTACAGAAACAGAACCAACATCATGGCGTTCAGATAATGGAATTATGTCACTGACATATAATTCAAGAGGTAATGGCGCTTCTAAATTTCCAAGAAAAACTGCAGAAGATGTATTAAATGGTTACGATGTTGGAACATACGACACATTCTTCTACGTATCTACAGCTATGTCTAATAATATACAAAATTTTGAAAATGTATGGATAAGATTTGTGCATACAAGTGACGTCTTCCTAAAATTTGGAGACTTAAGTAGGTTCGACATTACAAACTGGAACAAGAAATAACAAGAACATAGCTATTTATACAAAATTTATAAAGATGCACTAAATGTGCATCTTTTTTTAATCGCCTTTAATTATGGTATAATATATTTAAATATATATAAATAGGCTTTGATTATATGTTGTCAGAGCTTTGGTAGTTTGTGCTGTGCACATTGGAGGATGATATGTCTAAGGTAGTAAATGAGAGTGAATTTAATAGTCTTATATCTAGTGAAAAGATAGTTGTTGTTGATTTTTATGCAGATTGGTGTGGACCATGTAAAATTATGAGTGGAGTCCTAGAAGAAATAGAAGCAGAACTTGCAGGTAAGGCAACAGTATGTAAGGTTAATGTAGATGAGGACGGGCCACTTGCAGAAAAGTACGGCGTTGTTACAATTCCTAATATAAATATTATTGTAAATGGAGAGTCTGTTAAGAACTTTATTGGTGTAACATCTAAGGAAGATATAGTATCTATAGTAAATTCTTATATTTAATTACTAAGTATACTAGGTTTGGTTATGTCTCGAAAGAGAAGAGTTAAAAAAAATAAAAAGCAAAAGTTTTTTAAAACATTTACTACTTATGCATTTTCATTAGTAGCAGTTTTATATTTTGTTTTTGTTTCAATAAATATTATATATGCATCGAACACATCTAACTCTCAAACAAGCCTATGGTCTCTTATGATGGAAGCCTTTCTTAGAGGCGACGAAGCAAGAAAAGAATCTTTATTACAGCAGATAAGAGAAGCAGAAGCAGCTGCGGCAGGTGGCGCAGGAGTTGCAGAAACTGCAGCAACGACAGCATCTGGAGCTTCAAATTGGAGAGACTATGATTGGTCAAGATATGGAGTGACCAATCCTGCTTATACTGGCAAGAAGAACACGCAGAAGGAACAGACATATCAGGAAACTGAGACTAGCCCACAAGAAGTTTATGAATATTGGGATCCATATAATAATGTAGGACGATATGAAGAAAGTAAGAGATCTAAAATTTTAACACCAAGATTTGAAACATACTCAGGATTTTCAGAAACGGCATATGAGACAGAAACTGAGACAACATATGATTATTATGATTATAATTATTATGTAGAAACAAGTAAGTCTAGTGTCTTAAAGCCAATATTTGAAACAACAACAAGCGCTGCAAGAAATTGGTGGGATATATTTAGACCTGCAGAAACTACTACGGCAGCGCCTACATATGAAACTTATGTGAAAATTCCCGAGACAACAAAATCTAATATATTATTTTCTATATTTGGTTCTGGTTCATCTTCAAATAATAAAAATGAAGATGTAGAAGAAACACTTAAGGCTGCAACAGAAGATGACGGAGAGTATGTAGTATCTGGCTCTCTTATTAAAGAAACAAGTGCAAGATCAAGAATTATAGATAATCAGATTAATGAAACAAGAAGGATTGTAAGCACAACTAGAGCAACTGAAGCTCCAATACAGGCAGTTGTTGAAACAACAGTTAGAGAAACTACAAAGTCAGGAGTTCTTACTCCAACATTTAGTAATAGAAGTTCTAACACATCAAGAGCCACTACTGCAAGAAGTACAGAAGAATATCAAGAAGTAGTATCTGGGTCTTTAGTTAAAGAAAGTACAGTAAGATCAAGGATTGTTGAAGGTCTTGTGACTGAGGCAGCAAGAGAAACTACAATAAGAGAAACTGCTTCATCTGAAACAACATCACATAATATTACTAATTATGTTTCTAATGAAACTACTGCCAAGTCTTCAGTTCTTACTCCAACATTCGAAAATAAAACTGCTGAGACAGCAGGAAGGTCATATGCTTCAAGAAATAATGAGTACGAAGAAGTAGTATCTGGATCTCTTATAAAAGAAACAAGTATAAAATCAAGAGTACTTGATAGAAAAATTACCGAAACGAATTCTACTACAACTGCTGCGACAACTGCAAGACAAACTGAAGCTGCATATGAAACAACTCAGCTTGTAGAAGAAACAACTAAATCCAATATATTATTTTCATTATTTGGTATAGGTGGATCAAGGCGAAGAGAGACAACAGCAGCTGAAACAAGAGCAACTACACAAGAAGAGACTTATGTTATACCAACTACAGCAAAGCCAGGTGTCTTATTCCCTATATTCAATAATAAGAGAAATGAAGAAAGCACAGCTTACGAGACAGCGAGAGCTTCAAGAGAAGAAGAAACTGAAACATTTGTTGCAGGTTCTATATTTGACGAGACTAAGAGAAGAGCAAGAATAATTGATAAGTCTGCCGATAGAGCGGCAAGAGCAACTACACAATTTGAAACAATATCTCAAATTAAAGAAACAACATTTGATAATAGACCATTTGAAGTTAAGTGGCCTATCTCTATACCAGGTATAGGTGGTTGGTTCTTCCTTAAGAATGTTTCTATATTTGATGGAGAGGCTTCCAATGGAAAAATTCCTGAGCACTATCTTAAACAACTTACTGATAAGTTAGAAAAATGTAGAGGGTTACTTGGTAAGTCTAAGAAGGATTTTGCTATCATCCTTTGCCCAGATAAGAGTGCAATATATAAAGAGTTCTATCCACAAGGTGTTCCATATCCAGATGAAGCAAGTAAGATAAAATCATTTACAGATTATGTAAAGGCACATAGCAATCTGTCTGTAATTTATCCTGATAGAGCAATTTCATTTGTAAAGAATGTGTGCGATTTATATTACAAACAAGATTCTCACTGGAATCGTATAGCAGGATATATTGCAACAAGAGAATTGTTCGAAATGATGGGCGTGAATTATAATCTTGATTCAATAATGTCACATGAAATTTCTATTACAAACAAATTATATCCAGGCGATTTATATGATGATGGAACAGATTTAGAGTATGATCTAAAGGGGATAACTGATAGCTCATATGTTTCTAAGGCAGATTATTCAGGCGTTGATTTTACTAACGATAAAATGCCTATGCATATTACATCTCATAATCCTGTAGTTCAAAAGAGTGCGACAGTTATAAGAGATAGTTTTATAGCCAATATGCTCCCTGTTCTTGGCTCTCATTTTAGGGAGACAGACTTATATCATATAGAAAACTTTACGAGTTTAACTAAGCAAGCTCTTCAAAAAGATGTTATAATTATTGAATTAACAGCAAGAAATTTTGTATCATTATATAATCTGGCTGACTACATAATCAGCTTGATGGAAAATTAAAATTATTGGAGGATTTATGCAATCACAAACAGTAGGAATTTTTGATGCACCTAAAGAGCTTGGAACTGGGAAAACTATCGTCCTTGGTTTCCAACATGTATTTGCAATGTTTGGTGCAACAGTGCTTGTTCCAATCATAACAGGCCTTTCTGTTTCAGTAACATTGTTCTGTGCAGGTATCGCAACGCTTTGGTTTCACTTTATAACAAAAAGAAAAGTTCCAATATTCCTTGGTTCTTCATTCGCCTTTCTTGGTGCATTCGAAATAGTAGCGCCAAAATTAGTTAACGAAAGTGGTGCACAAGTTGTTCCAAATCTTGAAAAATTACCTTATGCTTGCGGAGGAGTTGTTTTTGCTGGACTCACATATGTAATTATAGCTGGACTCATTCATATTTTCGGCGTAAAGAAAGTTATGAAGTTATTCCCACCTATTGTTACAGGACCTATGATAGTGCTCATTGGACTTATACTTGCTCCATCAGCAGTAAATAATATTACAGCTCTTGTTCCTACTCATGGAGCGATAAGTGTTCTTCCAGCAATTGTAGCGATAGCTGTTGCAATCATATGCAATATATGGGGAAAAGGCATGGTAAAACTTCTTCCTATATTAATTTCTATAATAGTTGCTTACATTGTATCTATACCTCTTAATCTTGTTGATTTTTCTATTATGGAAGGAAGAAGTGTAGTATCTCTTCCTCCTTTTGCTACTTATTCACCATTTGTTGGAATGAAGTTTGAACTTAATGCTATTATTACATTTGTTCTTGTTGCACTCGCTGCAGTATGTGAACACGTTGGAGATATTGCTGCAATCAGCGCAACATGTAATAGAAATTATATAGAAGATCCAGGACTTATAAGAACACTCCTTGGCGATGGAATAGGAACATCTATTGCAGGAATGTTTGGTGGTCCTGCGAACACAACATATTCTGAAAATACTGGTGTTGTTGCTCTTACTGGAGTGTGCGATCCAGTTGTTATGGAAATTGCTGCAGTTATTGCAATATTGCTTTCACTTTCACCACTTGTCGATGGACTCATTAATACTATACCTACTCCAGTTATAGGTGGTATGTCATTCATACTTTATGGAATGATATCTGCAGTAGGACTTAGAACACTTGTTGAATATAAAGTTGATTTTGCTAAGTCAAGAAATGTTTTAATTGCTGCAATCATAATGGTATCTGGATTTGCATTCGAAGCAAGTCCACTTCATATTGCAGGCCTTGAGTTTAAGGGACTTGCAACAGCAGCTATATTTGGAATACTACTTAATTTTATATTACCTGGTAAGGATGAATAATCAATATAGAAAATTTATAGTTTTTATTTTTTCTATATTATTCTTGTGTGCGAATATATTTTCTTCTTATGCAAGAAGCCACGAGCCTATGAATGAAGAGGCAATATCATTTGACCTGTCAAAATCAAATCTAGATCTATTTGGTGGGGACTTTCTTGTAATAGGTGATAGTTACGCACACCTCATGGTTGATAATACAGAAGAAAATTTCAATTATGTCGTAAAGCCAGGATATAAAGTATTGGATATTTATTACAACCTTCTTCCTATGATTAAGCAAGGTGCGGGTAAATATGCATTCCTGTTCATTGGACCTAATGATTATTCACGCCAAGTAAATCCTGAGGAATTTAAATTTGTTCTCTCATTGATTGTTGATAGCCTTAAGGAAAAAGGTATGCAGGTAATAATGACTGATTATACTGAACCTCATATCAAATTTTTATATTCTATAAACTTATTAAATTCTGCATATAAGTTTTATCAATATAATGATGCAATTTTAGACATTGTCGCATCAAAAGGTTTATTATATGTTCCTATGCATGATCTTATGAATTATTATGGTTACAAGGAAGATGTTGATTTAATACACCCAAGGTCAGAATTATTCGAACCACTTCTCCATAGAGTTATAGATAAGGTTAATGAAGATATATTAAATAATAAGCTTAAACTTTTATCTAGTCATAGTTATTAATGTAAATATTAGAGGTTTTTCTAACATATGCAAGATTCTTATGGAAGAAAAATAGAATACATGCGAATTTCTCTTACTGAGAAATGCAATTTGCGTTGTCGTTATTGTATGCCTGTTGATGGTGTAGATGTAAAAACGCATGATGATATGCTAAGTGAAGAAGAGCTTATCAATATATGTAAAGTTGCAGCTGGGCTTGGAGTTAAGAAATTTAGATTGACTGGTGGAGAACCGCTCGTTAAGAAAAATATTATAGATATATGTAAGAAGATAAAAAGTATCCCGGGTGTAGAAGAACTATGTATCACAACTAATGGAACCTTGCTTCCAAAATACATTGATGATTTAAAAAATATTGGTATAGATAAGATCAATATAAGTCTTGATACTTTGAATGAAGAGAAATTTAAATATATTACGAGAGTAGGAAGTTTAAAAGATACGCTTGATGGAATTAAGTCTGCAATAGATGCAGGAGTAAAGAAGGTTAAGATTAATTCAGTCCTAATTGGTGGGTTTAATGATGATGAAATTGTAGATTTTGTAAATCTTACAAAGAAATACCCTATAGATGTTAGATTTATAGAACTTATGCCTATGTATGATAGTGGAGATTTTAAAAAGGATTCATTCATTCCCGCACAAACTGTCCTTGATAAATTAGATGCAGCTGGAATTAAATATAAAAAAATTGAAAGAATTGATAGTGTAACGGGTAAGCCTAGTGATAATGGAACTGCACAGCTATATAGAATAGAAGGCGCACTAGGAAACATAGGACTTATCAGTCCGCTCAGTCATAATTTTTGTTCAACATGTAATAGAGTTAGGCTTACCGCAGATGGCAAATTAAAACCTTGTCTTCATTCCAATCAAGAAATTAACGTGAAAGGACTTGATATACAGGAAATAGAAAATAAATTTAAAGAAGCAATCATGGCTAAGCCTGCGGAGCATGATTATTTATCTAGTGAAAGCAGAACAAAGGCTGGGCGCAATATGAATCAGATTGGTGGGTAATATTATGGCAAATATTAAAAAAGATTTTACACATTTTAATGAAAAAGGCTTTGCTAAGATGGTGGATGTAGGGGCCAAGAAGAAGACAAAAAGAAATGCAGTAGCATTTGGAAGAGTTTTAGTAAATAAAGAAACATTTGCCTTGATAAAATCTGGTGGAATGAAAAAGGGTGATGTGTTAACTGTTGCTCAAGTTGCAGGAATCATGGGTGCCAAGAAAACGAGTGATATAATTCCTATGTGCCATCCTATAATGATAAATGGAATAGATCTTGATTTAGTAATGAATGAAAAAGATTTATCTATAGAAATAACTGCTAGTGTAAGTTGTGATGAAAGAACGGGTATAGAGATGGAAAGTTTAACCGCTGTATCTATATGCGCGTTAACCATTTATGATATGTGTAAGGCTGTTCAGAGAGATATAGTGATTAAAGATATATGCTTACTTAAAAAATCGGGTGGTAAGTCTGGAACATATATTAAAAAATAATAACGAGTTTGGTATAGATAGAAATAAAAAAGCACATGTATTATAATATATGTGCTTTTTATGGTTATGAAAAGTTTTAAAAGACATATTTCCATATTTTTGTTCCTAGCAATAATATTTACTCACACATCATGTGACAGGAATATTGTAATTAATGAAACAGAATATATCTATGAAACTTCTAGGATAAGTGATGAGAAGGTAGCCATAGGTGAGAGTAGACCACAATTAGAGACGCAAAATGCTACCAAGGAAAATAAGCAAGGCTCTTCATATAAGACTTTAGGTTATTATAATAGCGTATCGGATTATTTTATAAATAAAGATTTATCTAATATAGAAAATAGTAATCAATTTAATTTTGATGAAGATGATAAAAAAATGCTCGCAGAAAATGGCTTTTTAATAAAGCAGACAAGTAATAAAAACTTTTATGAATCTTATATTGATAATAATATAAATCAAATTCCGAATTTTATTACTGTTGATGCAATGCTTCATATGTTTAATTCATATATTTCATATCTTAAGATGAAGCTAATTAATGAGCATCTATCTGACATTCTCCTTAAATTTACCCATGAGATGTTAGATGAAAGTAAGATTCAGTATGAAATATTTAAGGGCAGCAAGTGGGAAAACGCTGCTAAGCGAAATGTTGCATATTTTACTGTTGCATTATCTCTTCAAGAAGATTGTATCCCAGAAGAATATGTAGAAAATATGCTCACGGTTGAAGAATATTTAATGAAAGAAGGGAAGATTTCTGCAGCTGCTGTAAGTACTGGCAAGAAAGATTATTCATTATTTACTCCTAAGGGAATATATGCAGAAAATGAAAAATTATCTAAATTTTACAGAGCCATGACATGGTATAAGCTTATGTCTTATCCTCAAGTTTTTGATGATTTTTTTATGAGTACTATACTTATGACTCTTGCTGAGGATAATATAGCATCAAATTATTATGACATAATTTATTCTATTGTATCATTTACTAATGGATTTGCAGATGATATATCATGTTTTGATACTAAAAAGATATTAAATGAAATATATCAGGAAGTCATTGAAAAGAAAGAAGAGATTATAGAGCCAGATGATACTATAAAGCAGATAATTGATAATAATAACTTAGATAATGCTGATAACTCAGATGAAAAATATGATTTACTACTTTCTGACGATGAAATTTTAAATAGATTTAAAGAGTGCATAAAAAATCTTGATATAAAAAAGCAAAATTATGTTTCTTATGAATATTATAAGGAAAATAATATATTTGCCATAGATGAAGATGAAAAAGATACTAAGATGTTTAGATTCATGCCAAGAGAATTTTCTATTGAAGATTACATACTTAATATGGTAACAGATGAAGACGTTCCTGGTAGACAGGTTCCAGACATTCTCGACATATTTTCTGTATTTGGATCTACGCAGGCAGAAAGAATTATGAATTTAGATAATACGAAATTATATGCATATTATGCAGAACATATATATAAAATGAGAGATAATCTATTTGAAGTCAATAATCTTGGTGAACTTAATTTACATAATAATATTTCAACTGCATCTCAGATAAATAATATAGGATATACTGGCGAAAAGACTAGCAAATTTATAGATTCTGGTGGCGTTGCCTCCGAAAATATAAATTATTATTTGCTAAAATCTTTAAGACCTATGATTTATGATAAACCGCATACTGTCCCTTGGTTTATGTCTTCTAATAATTGGAGACAAAAGGAACTAGAAACATTTGCTGGAGCTTACACTGAACTTAAATCAGATTTTGATATAAAAGTTAATTTTGTTGATGAAAAGGTTAAGCTCTTCAATTATAAAGCAAATGGGATGCCATCTTATGTTCAACCAGAGCCTTACATATATAAGAGGTTATCTAATTTAGTGTATATTATAAAAAGCGGATTAGAAAAATTTAACATGATGGATAAGAAAGAAGAAGATAATCTTAGTAAATTAAGATATTTGTGCGAATTTTTTCAAGATTGCTCAGATTGTGAGATTGAAGGTGCCATTTTATCTAAGTCTGACTTTGATGAAATAAATCATTTTGGAGAAGATTTAAAATATTTTGAAGATCAATTTGTAAATTACATTCTTAATATGAATGGAGAAAATTCTCTAATTAAGAGTGATGCAGAAATTTTTCCTACATATGTAGATAACCTTCTTAAATATAAAAATTTTGAACATATTATGCAGATAGCTCTTGGAACAGTATCTAATATATATGCAGTTGTTCCTATAAATGGATTGTTAAGAATTGTAACTGGTCCTGCTTATTCATTCTATCAATTCAAGAATATAAGTGATAAAAAAATTAATTCTAAAATTTGGTCAGATGCTATAGCAAATTATAATGGTAAAGGAGATATGAGGTGCGAAAATATTGCTACTTCTTCATCACTTGACGATACGACTTTAGATATAGCTAAGCCGTCTTGGACTAGAACTTATACAAGATAGTTTATTAATATTAATATATTTGATATAATTAATATAATTAATATAAATAAAAGTTGGGAGGTAGGTATGAATCGTTTAATATTTGCATCAAGTAACAAAGGCAAATTAGAAGAGTATAAATTTATGGTAGAACACTTAGCAGATTTTGGCTTTGATGGTGGTGTATCTAAAAGTTTCGAGGTAGTATCTGCCAAAGATATTGATAGTAGTATTACATTTCCAGAAGAGACAGGAAATACATATTCTGAAAATTCTATGATAAAAGCAAGAGATGCATTTATTGATTTATTCAAGAAAGGTCGTCTACATGAAGGTGATGTAGTTTATGCAGATGACACGGGACTTGAAATTGAAGGTATGCCAGGAGAACTTGGTTTATATACTGCACGCTTCCTAGGAGAGGAAACTCCACAAAGTAAGAGAAATGAAGAAGTTGTAAAGCGCCTTAATGAAACGGGTGCAAGTAGAAAGGCTAGTTTTAAATGTGCTATAGCATACATATATTGCAATAAAGATTTCATTAATAACTTACAGAGTGAAAAAAGAGATAAGATGGAAGAAAATGTTTCACCAAAAGAAGCCCTTGGAGAAGTAACTGGAATGATTGCAGAAAAAATAGGTGACGGTGATAATGGCTTTGGATATGATCCTGTATTTATGGTTTCTGAATATGGAAGAACATTTTCAAATTGTACTCAGTTAGAAAAGTGCAAAGTGTCTCACAGACAGAAAGCATTTTCTAAAATGATAAATGATATAATCAAGAATAGATAATTATTAATAATGCATAATAAGAACGACAGAATAAATCTATCAATTTATGATATTACAAATGAAGGCCTTGGCGTTGCAAAGCTAGAAGGCAAAGTTTTCTTTGTAAAAAATGCTCTGCCTGGCGATGAAGTTAGTGCAATAATTACCAAAGTAAATAAAAATTTGATATATGCTAAGGCGGAAACAATAATTAAATATTCTGAGTTTAGAACAGTTCCTCCTTGTGATATTCACAATAGCTGCGGGGGGTGTGAGTTACTTGCACTTGATTATAAAAAGCAGTTGGAAATTAAAAAGCAAATTGTTTTAAATAATCTAAAAAATATAGGCTCCTTAGAACTAGAAGGAAAGTACGAAAAAATTATAGGAATGGATAATCCCTATAAGTTTAGAAATAAACTGCAAGTTCCATATGGAGTAAGAAATGATGAGATAATATATGGATTTTATGCAAGGAGAACTCATTATATAATCCCATTTATAAACTGTCCTGTGTGTTTTGATGGTTCTGGGGTCATTCTTGATGCGATTAAAAATGTTCTTGATGAGTTTAGTATCAGTATATATAATGAGGAAACAAAATTAGGAATTTTTAGAGAAGTTTTCTTAAGATCTAGTAATGATAATAAGCAAGTTAGTATAACTTATATTGTGAATGATGAGAAAGTAAATGAAGACAAAATTAAATATTATAAAAAATTTGATGAAGCTGTAAGAGATAATATAAGTAAGAAAGAATGCATATATAAAATTGTAACTTCCACATTAAATATTAATACCGAAGATAATAATGTATTAATGGGCAAGACCAATATATTATTGTATGGAATGGGCTATATTGAAGATAGTATAGGTAGCGTGAATTTTAGGATTTCTCCCCAAAGCTTCTATCAAGTGAATATGTTGATGACTAAGGAGCTTTATACAAAGGTCTTAGAATATGGAAATTTTGATGGATCTGAAACTGTATTAGATTTGTTCTGCGGAATAGGAACAATTTCTTTATATATTGCATCTAAGGTTAAAAAAGTGGTGGGCGTAGAAATAGTAGATAGTGCAATAGAAAATGCAAAAGAAAATGCACAGATAAATAATATATCAAATGCAGAATTTATAACAGGAGATGTTAACGAAGATTTGCTGATTAGTTTATCAGAGAAGATAGACAGCCATAAATTTGATTGCATTGTAGTTGACCCACCAAGAAAGGGATTATCTGTGTCATCAATTGATACAATACTTAAGATTAACCCAAAAAAGATAATTTATGTAAGCTGTGATAGTGCAACTTTATCCAGAGATTTGAAAATAATCTTAGAGAAAAATCCAAATTTCAATATAAGTAAGCTGTCAAACGTTGATATGTTTCCACATACTATGCATATAGAGACGGTTGTCTTGCTTTCCAAGGGCGAGGTCGACTCGAAAAAGATTCGGGTTGAGTTCTCTTTGGAAGATATGGATATGT
>CAMJPD010000016.1 GCA_946407765.1 uncultured Lachnospiraceae bacterium | reverse complement strand
AATGAGAGAAGATTTAATTATGGACAAGAGTATATTTTTGATTATTATATAAATGTTTTTGATTTAGAATTAACAAATGATTGTAATAAAGATAAATTAGAAAAATACAAAAATGCCATTAGATTAGCAATGAAATATAAGAATGCTTCTATTCAATCAATGCAGACAGAAGGTTTTGAATATACTGGAATAAATAATCCTAAAATAATAAGTGATAATTCTTTATTTTTTGAACTTGATTCACCTGAAATATTTTTCACAGATTTTGAAAAATTTAGTTACAATATATCAAAAATGTATTATTTATTACCTGATAATAATAATAGTGTCTTTGATAAAGATTGGGCGAGAGAGATGTTGGAAGAAATGAAGTCATTAATTAATAAATATGTATACTTTACTAATAAAGAACCTGATATTGAAACTGTAATTTTAGTGACAATGGCTATGTATTTTGCAAATTTTGAGGTTGTTGATAGCGATTTGAATAGAAATATACCTAACAATAATAATTATCGTTGACTGAATAATTAATGTACGAATGTTGGGGACGGGGTTATTTGTCTAAACCGTCCCTTTTTTATTACATTAAAAGTGGGTTGGGCGGGTGAGGCGCAATATAAATTTTTGAGAGCATTTAAGCAAGAGGCAGGAGACAGCTGAGCGGTAGCGAAGCTGGGTCGCTGCCGTCCAAGTGAGACCGGCTCGCACGGATATGGTGCGAGCCGAGGCTCACGCAGGGCTTGCGCCATGCTCGAAAAAATTTGATATTGCGATATCGCCCGCCTTGCAACATTTGCCATAGGGAAATTTTTGTGAATGTACAAAATTTGGGACAATGGATGTGGTATATTATCATGTAGGTAAAGACTTGTTTAGATGGAGGGTAGTATGAAGAGAATTTGCATTACTGTAATTGTGTTTGTGTTTTGTCTGGTTATGCCAGCATTTGCCCAGGTAAGGAAAAAGTATTATGTGAAGCTTATGCCTCATGATTATAGTAACTGGGTTTGGGATGAACTTAAGGATGTAAAGTCTTGCGAAAAGACAGCAGACGGTTTGCAATATGTTATTGTTTATAAGGGTGTTGCCGCGCCAAGGGCGATAAGGCCTGCGATTGGTAATTCTAAGGAACCGCTTCCTGTTACTACGATTACTATGACTGTCGGTGTTGATAATGTGATGATACTTGAGTATGAGGAGTGAATTCATTGAACTTGCAAGGATTTTTTGCAAGTTCGAAAGGAAGGCAGGGGAATATTGGGGACGGCAGGATAGGTAGGAAGGGGAATTGGACAATAGGAAGGGGGAATTGGACAATTTGTCTAAAAAGAATTGGACTAAGAGTCCAATTTTTTTGATTGGTTTTGTGATATAATGCGGGGAAAAATTTTTAAGGAGGGTTGACAGTCAATAGCATTTATGCTATTGTGATTATGGAAGTAAATAGTTATAAAAAAGAAGACACCTAAAAAGGAAATTGAAAAAGCAAAAAAGGAAATGCTTGACTACATTGATAGAGAGGAGAAATGATATGAAGACTTGGGAAGAATTAAAAAAAGAGCTGAAAAAGAAAGGCGGAAGAATTAAAACTGATATTGAGGAAATGGAGAATCTTGCTGAAGTAGTTACGGCAATTTATAAAAAGAGAGAAAAAATGGGTTTGTCGCAACAAGATCTAGCCAAGCTCTGTGATATCCCGCAATCAACTATTGCAAGGATAGAAACATTTAGAACAACACCTAATATTGATACTCTTATAAAAATCACACATAAACTAGGATTAAAAGTCGCAGTTTTATAATGGCGAAAAAGAATAATGGGGACGGAATATTGGGGACTTAAGTTATTTATCCAAAATGGAAAGATGCACCTAATGGTGCATTTTTTATGATAAATTTTACAAGAAAGAATTTCACATACCTAAGAAAAGTTTCTTTGTAAATAAAATATTTTTTAAAGAATTTCACCAAAACTTAAAGATTCTGTGTGAAATTTTTTTAATTTTGTTAAATTCTTTTTCTTGCAAAGAAATGACTCCTGTGGTAAATTAGGTAAATCAATTTGTGAACAGTAAATCATTTTATCTATATTCTTTGTAGACTAATAATCAAAAAATCAATTTAAGTAATCTATTTAGTTCGTGGGGATTCTATACCCATACATAGATTTAGTTCACAAAAATCTATATATCATGGAGGATTTTCTATGGGGAAATCTAATAAAAAAAGCCGTAGGAAAGGGTCAGCATTTGCCCGCAAGGCCAGGAAGATGCGTCGTAATATTAAGGATACAGTGTTTACAAAAATGTTTAATGAACCGAAGTATTCGTTAGATCTTTATAAGGCACTTCACCCAGAAGATAGTACTATTACGGTGGATGATATTAAAACAACAACACTGCAGAGTGTTTTAACTAATGGACAGTATAACGACTTGAGTGTTTTAGTAAGGAATAAGCTGATTATTCTTGTTGAGGCACAGAGTACTTGGTCTATAAATATCCTGTGGAGACATTTTTTCTACCTTGCAGAAACTTATAAGAACTTGCTTGCTGGTAGGGAAGAACATTTATATAGCCCAGGTAAGGTTTATTTTCCAACACCTGAGATGTATGTTATATATACAGGCGGGGCTACGAACATTCCAGAAATAATAAGTCTTAAGGAAGAGTTCCTTGCTCCAAATTCTTCGTTAAATCTTAGTGTCAAAGTAATTACAAGTTCTGAGAAATATGATATAATAAGTGAGTACATAAGATTTGCACATAAGGTTGATTATTATAGAAGCTTGCCAGGCGATAAACACGCTAAAGCAATTAAGATTATAGATGAATGCATTGAAGAAGGCACTCTTGTAGAATTTTTAAAAGAACATAGAGCGGAGGTATTAGAGATTATGGATTACTTATTTGATCCCGATAAAATTTATAAAGCATATGATAACTCGCTCATAGAGCAAGGCCGACAAGAAGGTCGTGCTGAAGGTATGAATACAATTCTAGAAGCTCTCATTGCAAAGGGAGCAATAACAAAGGAACTTGCAGAACAAACACTGGCCGAAGAAACTGGCGTATCACAAAAATAGTTTTAAAGAATTAAGAATATTAGGGATGGAGTTATTTATCTAGGCCGTCCTTGCATGCACTTATGATTGCAACATCTGTGATATTATTGACGTAAAAAAAAGAAACGAGCAACCCGCAAATTAATGCGACACAAAACCCGTTTCAATCTTCAGTATAACAATTAGTTTTTATAATGTCAATGTCTATGAACTATTGAACTATGACGTAATTAATTTTAAAAAAAGAGATAAGCGACCCACATAAGATACCAAAGGTATAAGTGGTAAAAACCTATCTCGCAAGTTACATTAACAAATCTATTCATCATTGTCAATATATATAATTAAAGTATCTATAAAATATTATCAATGTGAAAAATTAAGTTTGAGAGTGTTCTGTTAGTAGTAGAGCGGGAGTGTATTTGATATAAGGAGGATATATGGATTTTAAATATGAAATTAAAGAAAAAATTGGTGTGTTATCTACTGCAAAAAGTGGATGGCAAAAAGAGCTAAATCTAATTTCTTGGAATGACAACCCACCAAAATATGATATAAGAGATTGGGCTCCAAATAATGAAAAGATGGGGAAGGGCTGCACTCTGTCGAAGGAAGAAATACTAAAGCTAAAAGATTTGCTTAATAATATTAACTGAAAGAATTAGGAATATGAGAAAATTAATATGGCTAGCATAAATAAGTGATAGCTATATTGAATAAATAAACTTTTTAATATATAATTTTAATTGATTGGAGATTGCATGTCACTAACACCTAAAGAAATGGCAACTTTATTGGAACGCAATGGTTTTGTTAAAATAAGGCAAAAGGGCTCGCACGCAATTTACAAAAATTACAATACGAGAAGACAAGTGACAGTACCTATGCATGGAAGAGATTTGCCGAAAGGATTAGAAAAGGCAATTAAGAAGCAAGCTGGAATTTTAGAGGAGTAAAAAATGAAAAGATTGTTTTATATTGCAGTTTTTCACAATGAAGATAATCGTTATTGGGTATCTTTCCCAGATTTCCCAGAATGCTTTACACAAGGCGATACTATAGAGGATACATTTAGATATGCGCAGGAAGCATTGGAATTGTGTATTGAGGAAAGAATTAAGAACAAAGAAGAGCTACCAAAACCAACAATAGAATTTAATTCGGGTAATGATAGACAAGTATTGTTGTCGTATGAATGTGCTGCTAATGTATTAGTTGCATAAAAATAATATAAACAAGGTCAAACATAATTCTTTTTTTTGCTTGGTATGAATAAGGTAAAAATTAAAGTTGTAAAGAAAGTTAGCCATACAGATCTAATAGAGCAATATGAAAATCATATTGAGCATCCTTGCGATATGGAAGTGGGGATGGAGTTTATATGTTCTGAGTATAAAAAGCCTGATGGTTTTTGTGATAGTGCATGGGAGTCTGTTTCGCCTTTTGTTATGACACTACTTTGTGGGGGCGAGGACATTTATGATGGATGGATGAAAAATAAAAAATCTGCAATGATAAGTTGTAATGATGGCTTTAGACCTGTAAGTTTCTACCTAGAAGCTATAGAATAGGGGGGTTGACCGAAATTTCGGACATAACCAGTAGTATATTATAGGCTAGGAAGGTGAGATTGTGTTAAAGATTATTGGAAAAGTAGCAAAAGGATTTTTAAAGTGCTATCTTTTTGTATTTAAAGCACTATTTGTAATTATCTTTTTAATTTTTATTTTCTCACTTGATGCAACGTTTACAATTGTTAGAAAAAGAAAGTAATCAATGAAAAGAAATGATTTGGATATCTATAAAAACATTTGTGGTATAATAACCATGAATGGGAAATGAAATTAAACAAAAAAAGTAGAACTCATAGAACTTTTTTATGATTTAATATATGTTTATGCAATAAGTAGACTTCAGCTTCTTATTGATGGCGGGGTAGGACAGGCCGAGGGCTTTGTCCCAAGCTTTACAAGATATTTAGTATTTTGTCTTATTATTTTGCAAGGATGGCTTTATCTTACTAATTATGTAAATCGATATGGCAAATGGAGACTGTATGATTATTTTTTGATACCAATCAACATGATTGCAGTTCTTTATATGTCTAATACAATTTCAGCAAATTGGCTTAATATGACATTTGCCTTTAATATTTCTATGATAGTTATGCTATCATGTGTCGCAACTCTTTATCTTATTCAAATTAAAACTAAGCAACCACATTTAAGCGCAGCTAAAAATTCTCTAAAAATTTTAGCAATACTTTGCTTCTTATATATAATATCAACAATTGTTTCTATATTTTGGTCATCTGAAATTGCAGTTTATATAGACCTACTTGCAATACTAGCAGGAGCCTTCCTCCCATTTATTATAAAAGGAAGATTTGATAAAAAGATAATAAATTTTCCTCACCTGTTAGAGCGTTTTGAACTACTAACCATAGTATCCTTTGGTGATGCAATAGTTGCAATTACAGGATTTTTTGATGTAAGCAAATTTACACTACTTCCATCTGCTGTATTTATTTTAGTTCTATCACTTTTTTCATGTTATGTTATGCAGATACATATGCTTATAGATCATAATAAAGAACATAGAGCACTTCGTCTTATGTTTACACACTACTTCATAGTTATTGCAATCAACATGCTCACAATCTCATTTAAATTTTTGATAGTGAATAATTCAGATCATTTATTTATTGCACTTCACACATTTGCAGCACTTATAATGTTTTTTGTAAGTATATATTTGAATTCAAAATATCATAAGGAAGGTATAGTTTGGAGTAGAAAAGATGTAATTTTAATTATTTCTTCATTTGCCCTAGGCTTTGTAATTTTGATGGTTTTCATTAAACCTATATGGGGACTACTTCTTGGATGTTTTGCAATTGTTATGATTAATAATTATTTACTTTATCATAAATGTAAATGTGCAGGACTTGTTAATAAATAATATGTTATAATATCTAAACTATAAAAATTTAAGGAGGACTTATGGCTAAATCAAAAGTATATTGGTGTGATTTTAGAACAACTGCAATGGGAGATGGCCTTGCAGGAAAATTACAAAAGCTCATTAAGAAAGCTGGAATAGAACAAATTGATATGAAAGATAAATTTGTTGCAATCAAAATGCACTTTGGTGAAAAAGGCAATATGTCTTTCCTTAGACCAAATTATGCAAGGGCAGTTGTAGATCTAGTAAAAGAACTTGGTGGTAAACCATTTCTTACAGATTGCAATACTATGTATCCAGGTTCAAGAAAAAATGCACTAGAGCATCTTGAATGTGCATGGGAAAATGGATTTACTCCATACACTGTAGGCTGTCCTGTAATAATTGCAGATGGACTTAAAGGTCTTGATGAAACTGAGACCCCAGTAAATGGTGGCGTTCATCTAAAAACTGCCAAGATTGGTAAGGCAATCATGGATGCAGATATTTTTATTTCACTAACTCATTTTAAAGGTCATGAGATGACAGGTTTTGGTGGTGCAATAAAAAATATAGGAATGGGCTCTGGTTCTCGTGCAGGCAAATGTGACCAGCACAGCGGTGGAAAAGCTAATATTAATGAAGAAGCATGCAGGGCTTGTAAGAGATGCTTAAGAGAGTGTGCTAACAATGGACTTAAGTTTGATGAAACAAAAAAGAAAATGACTGTAGATAAAAATAATTGTGTAGGCTGCGGAAGATGTCTTGGTGCTTGTAACTTTGATGCAATATATTTTGAAAACGAAGCAGCTCTAAAAGATCTAAATGAAAAAATGGCAGAATATACAAAAGCAGTAGTAGATGGAAGGCCAAATTTCCATATTTCACTTATTGTTGATGTATCTCCAAATTGTGACTGCCACCCAGAAAATGATGCACCTATAATTCCAAATATTGGAATGTTTGCATCATTTGACCTACTTGCACTTGATAGAGCCTGCGTTGATATGGCACTAAAACAAAAACCATTTGAAAATACTCAGCTTACAGATGAAATGGCAAAGGAAGGCGCCCACGACCATGGTGACCATTTTACTAATTCAAATCCAAATTCAGAATGGAAAACCTTATTTGGCCATGCTGAAAAAATAGGACTTGGAAGTCTAGAATATGAATTAATAAAAGTCTGATATATCTAAATCCAATTTAAACTCAAGATAAATAGGACATATTTTGATATTTAAAACCTTATAGCTGTCAAGAAAAAACCTTGACAGCTATTTGTTATAGTGGTAGAATTTACACTTGTCATGGATGAATTTGTATACAGAGGAATTTTATATGAATTGTATGGAGGCATATTAAATGATAAACAAAAAAAGGTTTATATGCTACATAACAATTACGATTTGTCTTTTTCAGAGATTGGTGATGAGATGAAAGTTACAAGGCAAGCAGCTCAGACACTTTTCAAAGCGGCAGATCTAAAGCTTAAGAAGATTGATGAAGAACTTAAGCTTTCACAAAAATTTTTCGAGATTAACAAATATGCTAATGACATACTAACAAAGTCAAGAGATAAGAAGATAGCATCACTTGCTAGAAAAATTATCAACTTGACTTAATATAAAGGAGGATTAAATGGCAGTAAAAATTAGATTAACTCGTAAGGGACACACACATTATCCATTCTATCGTATTGTAGTTGCAGATTCTCACTTCCCAAGAGATGGCAGATACATCGAAGATATAGGATATTACAATCCAACTAAGAATCCATCTGAAATAAAGATAGATACAGAACTTGCTAAGAAGTGGATTGCAAATGGTGCTAAACCTTCAGACACAGTTGCCAAGTTATTAAAAATTGCTGGTGCACTATAATCTAGCAATATAAGGAGGCATTGATGAAAGAAGTTTTAGAACATATCATAAAACAATTGGTTGTACAAAAAGATGCCGTAGTAATTACTGAAGATGAGTATAGAGGTAAGACTAGATATACAATTTCTGTAGCACCAGGTGATTTCGGAAAGGTTATAGGAAAAGGTGGAAATGTCATTACTTCAATACGAGTTCTTATGAGTTCAATAGCAATGGCTAACAACAAGCAAGTAATTATACATATTAACTAATGACAGAATTTTTTAGAGTAGGACATATAACAAGCACACATGCATTAAAAGGCGAAGTAAAAGTAATCTCTACAAGCAGTGACAAAAAACGATTTGAAACATTAGATAAAGTCTACTTATGTAAGAGCGACAATAATTTCAACAAGGAAAATTCTATAGAATTAAGTATAGATTCAGTCAAATACTTCAAAAACCAAGTAATACTGAAATTTAAAAATATTAATAGAATTGAAGACGTAGAAAAATATGTTCATTACAATTTATGGGTAGATAGAGATAATAGTATCAAACTTAATGAAGGCGAGTATTTCGTAGCTGACATCATAGGACTTGATGTAGAAGATGAAGAAGGTAATAAACTAGGAAAGGTTATAGACTGCATGGAAACTGGCGCTAATGATGTATATGTTGTAGGAAATGACACGAAAGAAATATATATTCCAGCAATTAAAGATTGTATACTGAATATAGATTTTGAAAAAAATATTATGAAGGTGCATTTGCTTGAAGGACTATAATTATAAATTTAATATTATGACTCTCTTTCCTGAAATGTTTAATGATTTTGTATCAAGTAGCATTATAGGTAGGGCAGTTAAAAATAATATTTTAGATTTTAAGATTTATAATTTTAGAGACTATACTCTAGATCCCCATGGGAAAGTTGATGATTATGTATTTGGCGGTGGAAATGGGATGTTAATTGGACCTCAGCCTATATATGATTGCTACAAGGACATATTAGAAAATTCAGGAAAGAAAAATATTACTACTATATATATGTCACCAAGGGGAGAAAGACTGAACCAAAACCTAGCTAAGGAATTTGCAAGCGAGGAAGAAATTGTAATTTTGTGTGGGCATTATGAAGGCGTCGATGAAAGGGCATTAAAATTAATTAATGCAAGAGAGGTGTCTATAGGAGATTATGTCCTAACAGGTGGTGAAATTCCTGCGATGGTACTTATGGATTGCATATCAAGAAATATAAATGGAGTTCTTGGCAATGAAGATTCATCAAGTACAGATAGTTTTTCAGATGGACTACTTGAATATCCACAGTATACAAGACCAAGAGTTTATGAAGGCATGGAAGTACCTGAAATATTGCTCTCAGGGAATCATAAATTAATAGAGCAATGGCAGAAGGAACAATCAATAATGATTACTAAACAGAATAGACCAGACTTATATGAACAATATAAAAACAACTTGAAATAATACTAAGGAGGATAAAATGAACAATATAATAAAAGGTATTGAAGGCGAACAAGTAAAAAACAATTTTGATTTTGAAGTTGGAGATACTATTCGTGTTCACAACAAAATTAAGGAAGGCGATAAAGAAAGAATCCAGATTTTCGAAGGCACAGTTCTTAAGAAACAAGGCGGTAGTGCAAGAGAAACATTCACAGTTAGAAAGACATCTAATGGCGTAGGTGTTGAAAAAACATGGCCTATGCATTCACCTCTTGTAGCTAAGATAGAGGTAGTTCGCCATGGTAAAGTTAGAAGAGCTAAGCTTAACTATCTTCGTCAGAGAACTGGAAAAGCTACAAAGGTTAAAGAAGCTACAACGGAAAATATTACAGGTAGTGGAAAATAATATTTTAATTTTAAAAATGTTCCTTAAATAAAGTAGGAACATTTTTAAAATACCGTTTGCCAAAGCTTTAGGACTTTTTAAGTTTATAGTTAATGGAAAAGTTAAATAAAGTATTAAACATAAGTACCAATATCATACTTATCGTTGCATCTGCATGGATAATATCTTATGCATTTTTCTACCAAGTTAAAATGCCTGGTGGAAGTATGATACCAAGCATAACTAATGATGAAAATTTAATCATCAATAGATTTGCTTATAAAGTTTTAGGTATAAAAAGATTTGACTGTATACTTTTTCTTGACTATAATGGAAAGCAGAGTATCAAGAGAGTTATTGCACTTCCAGGTGAGACTATAAATATTAAAGATGGTTTTGTATATGTTGATAACAATGTTATAGATCATCCTGGAGTTGAAAAGCTATACATAAGACAGAGAGACTTAGGACCTATAGTTCTTACAGATGATGAATATTTTGTTCTTGGAGATAATCCAGATGCATCAGAAGATAGTAGGTCAGAGGTACTTGGAAATATTCACATAGATTCTATAGTAGGAACAGTTTGGCCAGCAAGGTAGCTATGAAGATACAATGGTTTCCTGGCCACATGGCCAAGGCTAAAAAAGAAATACTAAAAAATATTAAACTTGTTGATCTTGTAATAGAAATTGTAGATGCCAGATGTCCTTTTTCATCTACAAATTATGATATTAAAAAAGATTTACAAAATAAATCTAAAATCATAATAATAAATAAAATAGACTTAGTAGAACAAAAAATGCTAGATGAGTTTATAAAACAAAATTCAGATACAGAAATCATACTTATGTCACTTAAAGATTCATCTAATATAAAATCAAAGTTAAATGCAGTTGTTAAAAAAGCATGCTCGCAGATACTAGATAAGAGAAAAGAAAAAAATATAATTAATACAAAAATTAAAGCTATGATAGTTGGAATGCCTAATGTAGGCAAGACAACTCTTATCAATAGATATATTAATAAGAATTTACTTAGTACAGCCAATAAACCTGGAGTAACAAGGCAGGCTATATGGATAAATGCAAGTGATGAATTAGATTTACTTGATACACCAGGAATATCTATGCCAAGTTTTATAAATGATAAGATGGCAGAAAATCTTGCAATGATAGGCTCTATCAATGATGAAATTATAAATATAGATGAAGTGGTTTTCTCATTCTTAGAATATTGTAAGAATAATTATGAAGAAAATATAATTAATAGATATAAACTAAAAAATAATTTTGATTCTAGTTTATCTAATATAGAAACTATATCTATATATGATGCTATAGCACAAAATATGAATTGTATTACTAATAAGAAAATAGATTATACAAAATGTGCAAAATTAATACTTACTGATTTTAGGAATGGAAATCTAGGAAAGATTTCACTAGATGAAAGTGAATTTTTAAAATAATATGGAATCAATTAGTAAAAAATTATCTAAGGAAGAAAAGCTAGAGATTGAACTTACTAGACTTAAAGAGATTTCTTTTTATGAAAATAAATATGAAGGAAAAATTGTTGCAGGAATAGATGAAGCAGGAAGGGGGCCTCTTGCAGGTTGTGTCGTTGCAGCATGTGTAGTTCTTGATCCTAAATGCGAAATATTGTATCTTAACGATTCTAAAAAATTAAGTGAAAAAAAGAGAATAGAATTATTTGATGAAATTAAAGAAAAGGCACTGAGTTATGGGATAGGCATAGTTTCAGAAAAATTAATTGATAAAATTAATATATTAAATGCATCTAAAAGAGCTATGGCACTAGCATATGAAAAGTGTAATAAAAATCTTGTAGATAAATATAATAAAAAAATTGATTGTATATTAATTGATGCAGTTCACCTTGATATAGATAATGTAATTCAGGAAGATATAATTAAAGGTGATAGTAAGAGTAAATCTATTGCTGCAGCAAGTATACTAGCCAAAGTAACAAGAGATAATATATGTTATAAAGATTATGAAGTAAAATATCCAAATTATGGATTTGCAAAACATAAGGGATATGGAACTAAGGAACATATGGCAAATATAAAAAAATATGGACCATGTGAAATCCATAGAAAGACATTCCTTCATATATAATCATACTAGTAAAATCTAAAAATCTAATAATCTAAATTTAAGGAGAAAATATGAAAGATAGCGGAGTATTTAGAATTGTAGAAAAAACTTCTAAGAATGATACTAAATCAAGAGTATCTAAGGGAAAGAGAGGCGAAATCATTGCTGCAAAGTATTTATCTGATCTATCATATGATATTTTAGAAGTAAATTATACTGCAATAGATTCTGAAATAGATATAATTGCTAAAGATAAAGACCAGATAGTTTTTGTAGAAGTAAAACTTAAGAAAACAAAAAGATTTGGTAGTGGCTTTGAAGAAGTAAATATAAAAAAGCAGAAGAAAATAATAAACTGTTCAAAAATTTATTTAAGAGATAATAAGTATAGTCAAGATACAAGTGTTAGATATGACATAATAAGTATAGATGAAGGAAAGATAAATCATATTAAAAATGCATTTGGCAGTATATATTAAGTAAATTGATTGTAAAAATTTATTATAAATGTTAATATATAATAATTAAGGGGGAAGTATGAGCAAAAGAGTACTAACAGGTGATAGACCAACAGGTAAATTGCACTTAGGCCATTTTGTAGGCTCTCTTCAGAGAAGAATAGAGCTTCAAGAAGATAAATCATATGATGAAATTTTCGTATTACTTGCCGATGACCAAGCATTAACAGATAATTTTTCTAATCCTAAAAAAATCAGAAATAATATTATAAATGTAACACTTGATTATTTATCAGTAGGACTAGATCCTAATAGAGTAACATTTGCTATTCAATCTCAGCTACCTGCACTTAAGGAATTAACTTTCTATTTCCTTAACATGGTCACAACAGCAAGATTAGAAAGAAATCCAACAGTTAAGTCAGAATTAGAACTTAGAAAATTTGAAGGCGGAGTCCCAGTTGGATTTTTTGTATATCCAGTATCTCAAACTGCAGACATAGTTGCATTTGATGCAACAACTGTTCCTGTAGGTGAAGACCAAAAGCCTATGCTTGAACAGGCAAGAGAGATAGTTCAGAAGTTTAATTCTATATATGGTGACTGTCTTATTGCTCCAGAAATATTACTTCCTAAAAATGCAAGTGGTAATAGACTTGTAGGTATAGATGGCAATGCTAAAATGTCTAAATCACTTGGTAACTGTATATATTTATCAGATAATGAAGATACAGTTAAAGAAATTGTTATGAAGAAAATGTTTACTGACCCTCTTCATATTAATGTATCTGATCCAGGCCATGTAGAAGGTAATGTTGTATTTACTTATCTTGATGCATTTGCAAGTGATAAACAAATTAATACATTTGCTCCAGAGTATAAGACACTTGATGAGATGAAGGAGCATTATAAGAAGGGCGGTCTTGGTGATGTCAAATGCAAAAAAGTTCTACTTGAAGTAATCAATGAACTTCTATCTCCATTTAGAGAAAAAAGAAAATATTGGGAAGATAGAATTGATGAAGTATATGATATTTTATATAACCATACAAAAAAGGCAGTGGATGTATCTAATAATGTAGCATCTAGATGTGCTAAGGCCATGGGTATAGATTATTTTAATGATAAGAATTTAATATTAGGAGAGTGGAAGGATTGGCTATCTCAAAAATAATTGATAAAAGTAGTAGCCAAGGAAGCAGAGGTTTGGGACTTGAAAAACTTATTAACCACTCTATAGAATATTATAGGCTTAAGCATCTTGCATTAATTCAGAAAATTCCAACGCCTATAATCCCAATGAAATATAGCAAGGATAAAAAGTTGATATCTCTTGCTAGGTTCGATAAAAAATCAACTGTAGATTATATAGGAATAGTTCAGGAAGTGGCCGTTTGTTTTGACGCCAAGGAATGTGAACAAAATAGATTTCCAATAAAAAACATTCATATCCACCAATATAATTATATGAAGGAATTTGAAGAACAGGGCGGAGTTTCCTTTCTTATAATATATCTAAGAAAAGAAGATAAGTACTACTATATGAGATTTAAAGAACTTGATGCGTTTTGGGTGAGAAGTCAGAAGGGCGATATAATGAGCATTAAGTTTGATGAATTAGATGAAGATTATTTTTTTGATATTAAACCAAGTGGAATACTTCCTATACTAGATATGATACAAAAAGATATAAGTAGAAGATAATGTTTTTTAGTTTAAAATCAAAACATAAAATTTCTATATTCTTAAGCATCTGCCTTATATTGTCTACTTTATTCTATGATATATATCTATGCGCTAACATATCATCATTTTCTTATGTAGATCCAAATCAAGTTGTAGAATATGTTGAATATGAAGAAAACGCTTTTCCTTATGAGGAAACCATATTAGAAAAGTCTGATAGGTATGCAAGAGCAGTTGAAAATTACAAATATATATTCCCTAAAGCTACAACTAGCATCATACTTGTTCCCACTACTAAAAGTGATGACAGCGGGCCAAGGTATAGAACTATATTAATTAATCAGAAAAAACTAATAGATGATATCTATACTCATATCAGTGATAAGATAAATAAAATTAATATATTTGATACTTTAGTAGAGCACATAGATGAAAATATTTATTTTAAGTATGATCATCACTGGACTGCGATGGGTGCATATTATGCATATGTAGAATTTTGTAAGAGCAATAATATAACTCCTATACGTTTGGATAAATTAAAAAAAGTTTTAATAAATTCAAAATGGCAAGGTTCAATATATAATTCAACGAAAGATGATAGAATCAAGTATGCAACTGATGAAGTTTATTGTTATCTGCCAAGAAAAAAACATACTATGACATATATGGATAGCAATGACTATGGAACTTATCATAGAGATTCTTGCGTGTTCACTGATTTGAATGGATATACAGCATTCCTTGGAGGAGATAATCCGTATACAGTAATTGAAGTAGAAGATAATCCTAAAGACAAATGTATCTTGGTTATAAAAGATTCTTATGGTAATGCACTTATTCCATTCCTATGTGAACATTATGGAAGTATAGTCGTAATTGATCCAAGATTTGCATCAGAGGGTTTTGTAGAAACTTTAAAAAGTATTTCTAATGTCACAGATGTATTAATATGTTCTGCAGTATATCAAGTAGAAGTAGGAAAGTATGTAGGCCAGATGGAAAATATAATTAAAAATGATATTAAAAAACAGACAAAATTAATTTCTGCAGGTGTAGACTTAGATAAGATATATATATCTACAAAATCTAATATAAATAAATAATTATTTAAAATATATTAAATCTGATTTAGTAGTAATTTTAGGATTTGGAAATTGTGCAGAAGTAATATGCACTTTTTTATTAGAAAAATACTCTACCATCATTGCATCATCAGTTGCAATAAATGGTTTTTTCTTTTTCATCATATATTTTTCATAAGATTTAGTGATTAATTTAATATCAAAAGCTTGCGGTGTTCCAGCTGCAAAAAGTGTGCTTCTATCTGGTGTAGAATTGATAATTATTTTTTTCTTTTTGTTATTTGTAATTTTGATAGTATCGCTTACCTTAGATGCAAGTATTTGAGCTTTAGATTTTTTAAGATCTTTATAAACTCTTCTTATATCTGAAGGGTTTGTAAAACATCTTGCACAATCATGTATAAATACATACCCATCATGGATATCTAATATCTTATCTATAAAATCAAGTGCATTATATACTGATCTATAGCGCTCTATTCCGCCTTCTATAAATATTATTTTATTAGCATATTTTTTAATTAGTGTTTTAGGAATGGAATTTAAGTTTGTTACTAATATTATCTTATCTATGAAATCTAATTTAAGATAAGTAGAAAGTGAATATTCAAGAAGATATTTATTTTTTATCTTCATAAATTGTTTTTTAGTTTTTTGCCCCATGCGCTTGCTCTTTCCAGCAGCAAGCAAGATTGCTATATTTTCCATACTACCTCAATCTAAAATTATATCAGATGATATATAATTATTTTCTTTTTCATGAAAATGTATAAATCCTTCGGCACATATCATTGCTGCATTATCAGTAGTCCATGAAAGATTTGGAACAAAACTTTTTATATTATTGCTCATGCAAGCTGAGTTTAGCCTTTTTCTTAAAGTTTTATTGGCAGCAACGCCACCAGCAAGTGCTATAGTTTTTATATTTTTATCTTTTGCAAGAGATATTGCTCTTGAAATAAGTGAGTCAAATACCGATTCTTGAAATGCATAAGCTATTTTAATGATTTCATCTTCTTTACTTATATCTATTTTATTTTTATTTATGTAATTTAAAACAGCAGATTTAAGTCCTGAGAAAGTAAAATCGTAAGGCCTGTCCTTAACTTCACCTCTAGGAAATAAATTTGCAAAACTTGAATTTTTATCGGTATACATAGAAGCATATTTTTCTATCTGTGGCCCACCTGGATATTGAAGGCCTAATGCTCTTGCAACTTTATCAAATGCTTCACCTGCAGCATCATCTATAGTTGAACCTATAGTTTCTATTGTTTTTTTATCATGAACAAGTAATAGAGATGTATGGCCGCCACTAACAAGGAGACATATATATGGAAGAGTGATAGATTCATTTTCTAATTTATTATTTTCTATATTTTTTATTTCATCTATACTATTTACTTTAGTAATTAAATAATTTGATGCAATATGAGCCATTAAGTGGTTAACAGATATTAATTTAATATTATTGGCATAAGAAAGAGCTTTTGCAAATGAATAACCAACAAGTAGAGCGCCAGATAGTCCAGGTCCCTTAGTTGCACATATCGCATCTACATCAGATAGTTTTATATTAGCATCATCTAGTGCAGCCTTAACTACATAATCTATACAATCTATATGCAGTCTTGATGCAATCTCAGGAACAACACCACCATAAATTTTATGTGTAGATATTTGAGAAGATATAATATTAGATAATACATATTTCCCATCAATGCAAACACTTGCTGCAGTTTCATCGCACGATGTTTCTATTCCTAATAATATTATATGCTTTCCTAACATGTTTATGATTATATCACAAAGTTTATATTTATTGAAAATGTACATTATATAATATATAATTAACACATGAACGAAAGCTCTCAAACTAATAAATTTATTGAAGATTGTGAAGTATCTATCAAAAATACTTTTTCTAATATTGATGATATATGTATTGTGAATCAGCAGAAAGTATTATCTGCAATGATAGAAAATAATTTAACTGATGCCGATTTTGCATCTAGTGATGGATATGGATATAGCGATCTTGGTAGAGATAAGATAGATAAAATTTATGCAAGTATATTCCATACAGAAGATGCCCTTGTTCGTTTTCAGATACCTTCTGCAACTAGTGCTATTTCACTTGTATTATTTTCTATATTACTTCCAGGTGATGAATATATTTCAGTAGATGGCATGCCTTATGATACTTTAAAATCTGTTATAGGTTTTAATAATGAACCTTGTTCTCTTTCTGAAATGTCTTGTAAATTTTCATATGTAGACTTAATTCCTGCAAAATATAAAGAAGATGGAAGATTAATTGAGCCAGAAAAATATGATTTTGATAAAATATTAGATAATATAAATGAAAAAACTAAACTTGTAATGATACAAAGGTCTAAAGGATATACAAGTAGACATTCATTTTCTCCGAAAGAAATAGGAGAGTGCATTTCGAAAATTAAGTCTAAAAATAAAAATATAATATGCATGGTAGATAATTGTTATGGCACATTTGTCTGCAAGGAGGAACCAAGCGATTATGGGGCAGATATAGTAATTGGTTCTCTTATAAAAAATGCAGGTGGTGGTATAACAGATTGCGGAGCTTATATAGTAGGAAGAAAAGATTTAATTGAAAGATGTAGTTATAGGCTTACAGCTCCAGGAATAGGAAAGGAGATAGGGGCATCTCTTGGTCTTAATAAAAATATACTTAAAGGTTTATATTTTGCTCCTAGGTCAGTTGCTGATGCAGTAAAATCTCAAATTTTATTTTCAAAATGTTTAGAAGAAAAGGGATATAGATGTTATCCACAAAGTTTTGAAGAAAGATCTGATATAATAACTGCTATAGAATTTGGAGATAAAAATAAATTAGAAAGTTTTACTAACCTCATACAGAAAAATTCTCCAGTAAATTCTAATGTAAGACCTATATTTGATGATATGCCAGGGTATGATGATAAAGTTATAATGGCAGCAGGATGTTTTGTATCAGGTGCATCACTAGAATTATCATGTGATGCTCCACTAAAATCTCCATATATTGCATACCTTCAGGGTGGAATAAATTATGGTATGAGTAAGATGGTAATTTCAAATATAATAAATTCTAAGATAGTTTGATAAGGAGGCATTATGAAAATTAGTAAATTATACATTGCTATACTTCTATTAATACTTTTAGCATCTTGTAGTAAGAATAATACAGGTGCTGTAGTTAATGGTGCAAGTAATGAAAATATTACAGAAGTAGATCCTAATATGATCTTATCTAATAAAGATAATTTAGTTAATGCTCCTGAAGAACCAGAAGATGTTAAGGATTATACAAAAGAGGAAAGCAGTGAAACAGCTAAAGAAGAAGTGAAAAATGAAAGTACTAAAGTAGCAGAAAATAAAGAAAGTACTAAAGCATCAGAAAATAAAGAAAGTACAGATAATAGTAAAGAAGAAGCTACCACTAAGCCAAAAAACCAAGAAGAAAAATTAAAAACTAAAAAGAATACATCTAATAATTCAGATGATAAAGTATATACTTATGCATTATATGATTGTACTAATGCTTTAGATGAAGATGTAGAAATTGCATTAATATTTGAGGGTACTGAAATAGAAGATAGCGCATATAATAGAGATGCTTTTAATGGTATGGCAAGATTTGCCGAAGAAAATGATAAAACTTTTGGATATTATAGAGCAACAAGTGAAGGAGATAAACATTTCGAAGGTGCAATAGAGTCTGCAATCGCAAATCATGCAAAAGTCGTAATAACATTAGGAGATCCTGTTAAATCTATTATTGGCAAGTTTCAGCTTGCTTATCCTGATGTAGTTTTTATTATGATCGATGCAGAACCTATAGATGCAAATGGAAATGTAATAACCGCAAGCAATACTATGTCTATAATTTTTAATGAAGAAGTGTCAGGCTTCCTTGCGGGATATTCTATGGTCGCTGAAGGTTTTAGACATTTTGGATTTATAGGTGGCATTCCATACGAAGCCGTAAAAGATTATGGATATGGATTCGCTCAAGGCATAAATTATGCTTCAAAAAGATTGAATGTAAAATCTAATTTAAAATATACTTATGTTAATACTTTTGAAGAAGCTGATGAAATAATTGATTTATCAAGAAATTGGTATAAAAATGGATGCGAAGTAATATTTTCTTGTGGAGGCGCAATATGCAATAGTATAGTAGCATCTGCCAATAGATATAAATGGTATGTCATAGGTGTCGATACTGACCAATCAAGCGACTCAGCAGCGTTTTATACAAGTGCTATGAAGCTTGTCGGTAAGGCTATAGATGATTCTTTATCGCTTATTTATAATGATAATTTTGATCTTACAAATGCTAAATCAATAGATTTCAAAAATAGATATGTTGACTTGGAGTATGATAATTCACTCTTTGAGATTTTTAAAAAGCCTACGCTTAATGCTTTAAAGGAAAAACTTTTCAATAAGGAAATTGAAGTAAAAAGAAGTACTCCTAATGTAAACAATCTAAGTGACTTAGAATTAGATAATGTAAATTTAGAAATAGTAGATTATGATGCATTTGTAAGGTCGCTAGAAGAGTAGGAATATTATGTTAGATGTATGTTTACTTGGAACAGGAGGCATGGTTCCTCTCCCTAATAGATTTCTTACATCACTATATGTAAGAATGGCAGGTTCCAATGTATTAATTGACTGCGGTGAAGGGACTCAAGTTGCTTTAAGAAAATTTGGATTTTCATCAAAAAATATTGATGTAATTTTACTTACTCATTTTCATGGTGATCACATACTTGGACTTCCAGGCATCCTTATGTCTATGGCAAATAGTGATAGAACAGAGCCTGTAGAAATAATTGGTCCTGTAGGACTTAGTAAGTATATAAGCAGTTTATGTATTGCTTGCCAAGATTTGCCTTTTGAAGTAAAACTTACAACAATAGAAAAAGATCAAGGTGAAATTATAAAAGATCCTTATAAGATTACATATTTTAAATTAGATCATAGAATAAAATGTTATGGATATAAATTATCTATAGATAGACTTCCATTGTTCAATAAAGAAAAAGCAGAAAGTTTAAATGTTCCTATGAGTATATGGAAAGATCTTCATCATGGAAATGAAGTTGTTCTTGATGGTAAAAAATATACACCTGACATGGTTTTAGATGGTGGAAGAACTGGCCTTAGTATAGTTTATGCGACAGATACAAGACCAGTAAGTCAGATAGTAAACATGGCCCATGACTGCGACTTACTTGTTCTTGAAGGTATGTATGGTGATGATGAAAAGATGACTAATGCACTTAAATATAAACATATGACTATGCTTGAATCAGTTAATCTTGCAAAACTTGCAAATCCTAAAGAATTTTGGCTTACTCATTATTCACCAAGTGAAGTAAGTCCTAAGAAAAATTTAGAAAAATTACAAGAAATTTTCCCTAATACTAAAATTGTAAAAGATGGTCACAGTATATCTATTAATTATGAAGATTAATTAATTATAATTGTCTTATCTTGTTTTTTAGTTACAAATCCAACTATCTTAGAAAATCTTGTATGATTATCTTTTTCTAATTCTGATAAAGCTTTCCCAGCATCATTTTTATCTATAGCAATTAATAGACCACCAGAAGTTTGAGGATCTGATAATAGATCTGGAATATATTTTTTATCTGTATTATAAATTATTTTATCTTGTATCATTTTTTGATTCCTTGCGCCCCCACCTGTTGTCATTTCTTGTTCTACATATGAAGGAATGCCATCTATCATAGGAATAGAATTTGAGTCAATAACAGCAGAACAATTTGTATTGCCAAGCATTTCATTTAAGT